>JBEKAJ010000273.1:0-4620 GCA_050018295.1 Occallatibacter sp.
GCACGAGTTTTCCCTGTGGAAATTAACCTCTTGACATTTTTTTTGATCAGATGTTTCCTTTTGGTACAGTTTCAATCCAGTTTTCCACACCCAAGAGGGGACTTGTTACGAGGGTCACTCTCGCGTTGTCGAGGGAGGCTTGCTCAGACGGAGAAAAATCGGGCGTGCCGGGCCGACGTATCTTAAGGCTTTAATTTCTTAGAGCACCGCCCAGCTTCATCGAGGAAGATTCCCGCCAAACAATTCAAGAGCTTTTGTTCCGTTTCCTGCGCACGTTGAGGCCGCACTTTTGTGGATCATGCGGCGAGAGTCGAGCAGGTTCGGGGCGCATTTATCGTGATGCCGCTCGAAGTGTCTCCGGCGCCGGTTTCGGCCCGGGACGCGACAACTGTGTCGCTGGGGGAAAGTTGTGTTTCGTCCTTGGTTTGGCCTTGCTCTTACTGGCATCCTGTGTGCTTTATCGCTGCCATTCTTTGCAATATCACTCATCATCGCGGGCATCTGCACTGCGCCGATGGCAATCTGGGCTCCGTTTCGCAGGCGCAAACGAGAGCGCGATTCCGACATTCGGAAAACCTGGCGGTCGAATGAATTTGCCTTCGAGCGGGCGATCGAAGCGTATGAGGAGCTGATCGACGCGCACGCGTGGAGGCGTCCATGAACCACGCGGCGATTGCGATTCCGGGCCTGGACCGCATTGGCGGCGCCGAGCGCCAGGCCATGCTGCTGGCCAAGGGGCTCAGGCGGCGCGGTTGGCGTGTGAGCGTGGTGGCGCTTTCCGGCTCAGGCGCCGCGGCGGCCGTGGAGCTGCGCGATTGCGGCGTCGCCTTCACGAGCCTGGAGATGCGCAAAGGGCTTGCGGACCCGAGGGGATGGATTCGCTTCCATCGCTGGCTCTGGCGCGAGCAGCCAGACGTGCTGCATGCGCATCTGCCGCACGCCGCCTGGCTCTGCCGGTGGTCGCGGCTGGCCGCGCCCGTGCCTGTGGTCATCGACACACTGCACAGCTCCTGCACGGGCAAACGCGGCCGGCACATTGGCTATGCGTGCAGCCGTTGGCTACCCGACCATGTAACGGCAGTCAGCCGCGCGACCGCCGTGTCTCACGTGGCGGCGGGGATGGTGCGCGAAGAGCAACTGTCGATTCTGGGAAACGGAATTGAAGTCGAAGCATGGGAGCCGAACGTACATGCGCGGCGCGCGGCGCGGCGCATGCTGGGATTGACAGATGAGTTTCTGTGGCTGGCCGTGGGCAGGCTGGAAGCAGTGAAGGATTATCCGACTTTATTGAGGGCGATGGCCTACGCGCCGGAGAAGGCAAGGCTGCTGATTCTGGGCACCGGCCCGCAGGAAATGGAGCTCACCGCATTGGCGAGGAAGCTCGGCCTGGAGCGACGCGCCTGTTTTCTCGGCTTCGAGCCGAACGTGCAGCGCTGGGTCCAGGCCGCGGATGGGTTCGTTCTCTCGTCGCAATACGAAGGCCTGCCGATGGTGTTGCTGGAGGCCGGCGCCTGCGGAGTACCCGCAGTGGCCACCGACGTTCCGGGAACGCGCGAAGTAATCGTTGACGGAGTGAATGGCCGGCTGGCCCGAGCGAGCGATCCACGCAGTCTATGCGAAGCGATGGCGGGTTTGATGAGCATGCCGCTCGAGGAACGGTATGCCATGGGGGAGTGTGCGCGGCGCCGCGTGGTGGAAGAATTCGGCCTGGAAAGCGTGCTCAATTATTGGGAGCGGCTTTATGAAGCATTACTCGATCGCAAGAGCATCAAGCGGCGGGCGCGCCTGGCAGCGCGCGAGATTTTTAGCCGCAGCAGCGCAGCTTCGGCGTAAAGGCGTTCAGCAAGGGTCAAGGTGGTGGGTTGGCTGCGGAAAAGTACGCGATAAACGGAGGTGAATTGATCCGAATGCACAGCCAAAAAAGCGCGCAGGGCCGCGATCTCTGCGTCCGAGGCGGTATTCGGGTGGACGCAGATCGTCCAGAGGCCCCTGTATTTTTCGACGGGCCCCCAAAGCTGCTGCGGTATCCAGGTCAAACTGCCGCGCCGGAACGGCACCCGCGCAAAACCGTCCGATAGAAGCGTGATTTCCTCCGCGCAAAGCTCGTCGAGAGTGCGCCGATCGAAACCGTGCCGCGGCGCGACCCAGATTTTCGGGTTGAGTCCGTGTCCGCGCAGAATCCGCAGACCTTCGTGAATCCAGGTCCGTTGCGTTTGAGCGGGCACTCCTGCGAACTCCGATGTGCGGGCGAGGCCGAGCAGGCTGCGGCCGCGGCTCTCACACAGGTGACGATAGCCGTGCAGGCCGATGATGGCACCGGCGCCTTCCAACCTGCGCATACGTTCAAAGAAATTCGGATCGGGAGGCGAAACCCGGAGATCGGGGTCGCGGTTGTCGGGAATGACAGCTAGGATCGGCTGAAGCTGGAACTCCTCGATCAGCGATTCGACGCGCCGCCAGGGCTCGGCAGAAATGGTCGGACAAAGATCGTCAATGCGGAGCAGATACTCGGCGGGCGCGGGGATCATGCGGCTGCCTCCGACGCGGATGCGCGGGCGAGAAGCTTCCTGCTCCAGTATCAGAGATAGAAGAATGTGCTGACAGTCCAGAGTGAGGTTGCGAGCGCGATTCCGGCGACGCCGAACCAGTGCATGAGGACCAGATTGAGCACAATGTCGAGTCCGAGATTGATGATGCCGCAGTAAAGGATCAGATCGGTGCGGCGCATGGCGACAATGAAGCGATAATACACGCGGCTGACAACGAAGAATGGGATCTGAATAGCGTACATGGCCAGCACGGAAGCGACGACGCTTGTGTCGTGCGGGCCAAACTGACCGTGCTGGAGAGCGACACGAACGAGGGGGCGCGCGCCGGCGATCATTAGGGCCGCGATGGGCACGGAGACAAGCGCGGTGAGGCGAACCCAGGTGCGGAGGGTGTGGCGACAACCGGTCCAGTCGTGGAAGGCGACCATGCGTGAGAAGTAGGGCACGATAGCGGTGGAGATCGCGCCGGCCAGCAGGGTGAGTACCACACTGACGAAACGATTGGCGTACACCAGCGCTGAGACGCTGCCCGCAATGAGCATGGCAGCCATCGACTGATCAACAAGCAAGCCACCGGAAGACACCACACTGCTCAACAGCACGGGCCCATATTGGCCGGCCACCTCGAGCGTGGCTTCGTCCATGCCGTGCCAGCGCAGACGAAAGCGATAGCCGCGCCGCTCCATCATCCAGGCGACGATAACGGCGTGCAGCAGCGAACCAGCCAGCGTGGACCAGACCATGGCCCAGATGCCGTAGCGGGCGCCGAACTCGAGCGCTCCAAAGATAATCGTGAAAGAAATGACCATGGGCGCGAGAGCGGGAAGGGCGAATCGGTCGAGCGTGTTGAGGACTGCGGTGCAATTGGTGGCGATTCCCGTGATAAGAACCACCGGCAAAAGCGCATAGAAGAGGTGAACGGCAACGGCGAGCTTGGCAGGCGCAAAGCGGGAGGCTATAAGCGGGAAGAATCCGCGCGCTAATAGAGCCATCACGGTACTGGCAGCGGCGAGGAGCAGACACATCCAGAGCATGGAACTCGACAAAAGCTGCTGGGCGCGCTCGCGACCCTCCTGTTCCCTTACCCGGACGAGCGTTGGCACGAGGGCCTGATTCATCGACTCCGAGATAAGGTTCACGAGCAGATTGGGAATAAGAGCGGCGGCGAGAAATGCGTCCATGGCGTCGGAGCGGCCGTAGACAGAGGCCGCGGCGATCTCTTTGAAAGTGGCGAGGACCTTGACGAAGATTCCGGCAGTTCCCACCGAGACGGTTGCCTGGAGAATGGCACGATTGAAGCTCAATGTTCTAGGAGGCGCGGCAATGGGCGAGGCGATCGTCATTGCGGGGAGGGTGTCCCTTATGATTCCGGTTGCGCGGTGAGCTGCGGCACCGGTGCAGGAGCCGCAAGCAGCGGCCGCGTCGAGAAGCAGTCAGAGAGCCCACTGGGATCGTCGATGGCAAGACGGCCAGCAACGGCAATCATGGCCAGCAGCAGCCACGTGGTGCGATTTTCTTCGACCGTGGCGACGAGCGAGGTCAGGGCCCAGACGATCAAGGATGTGACCAGTGCGATGCGCAGCGGACCATGAGTGCGAATCGCGTAACGCACTGCGAGCGCGACCAGGATGGCCGCTAGCGACAAGGCGCAAAGCCCTCCACTCAAGGCGATGGAAAGTGCAGTGTTGTGCGCTGTGTCAATGGGAGAAAGCCGGGCAGCGGCGACAAAAGAACCTGCGCCTGTGCCCCAGAGCGGCGCCTGCGTGAAGGCGCGCCAGCCTGCGGACCAGATGTTGAGCCGCTGATTCAGATCGCCGCTTTGGATCTGTTCGGGAATGGTAGCGAGGCGGGCCAGGGTCCCGGTGGGAATGATGAACCAGAGAGCGGCGAGAAAAGGCGGCAGGACGAAGACCGCAGCAACCAGGCGGCGGGAACGCCCCTGAGTGAGAAGAACGACGGAGCCGGTAATTCCAATAACCGCGGCCAGGAAACCTTCCCGGGAAGCGGTGAGCAGAACAGCGACAAGGCCAAGTGGAAAGAATCCCAGCGCCATTAGGCGCGGCGGCCTGCG
>JBEKAJ010000274.1:0-4616 GCA_050018295.1 Occallatibacter sp.
CGGACGCTGCTGCATGCGATACTTCCGAAATAGTGGTCTGCCGCAAATCCGGAATCGCATCTCGCCTGTTTCTTCTATCTCTTTATTATTCTATCCGTTGCGGGTAGGAATCGATTCAATTCTCATAGCCTGACCTGGTCCGCCGCAAACACCGGCGGCTCAGTTCAAACGGCCTTATCGAAACTGCCCCGATCGGGAAAACTGTGCCGAATCTCGCCTCAACCACCGGGGCGGTCCCGATAGGGATCTAACGTTTACCGTTACAAAAATCACGGGGTTCGTGGCTACTCGCTTCGGGCAAGCGACTTAGCTTCTTGTTGCCAGTTGAGAGCAGGAAACCTCCGGGCCGTTTTGTCGGCGGCAAAGCCGGTGGCTTGGCGGCATCGCGGGCAGCTAAACAGTGCATTGTGACGCGCTGCACACATCTGGTAATGAACCCGGCGCGAAAATCATTGCAAACCCTCACTCGATAGGGCTGACGCGCCGGAATCACGTGCGTAATCCGTTGCAGCCGGCGGAGACCCTGGAAAGGATCAGAAACTGAGATGAGCTTACCCCACGCCACGCCACTCATTCTCAATCTGGACAGTCCCCAGGCAACGCTCGAACTCGCCGGCGGCAAGGGAGCATCGCTGGCGCGGATGGCGGCGGCCGGGCTGCCCGTTCCGCCGGGCTTTCACATCACCACAGCCGCGTACCAGCGCTATGTGGACGAAAATCACATCGGCGACAAGATTCTTACCGTCGCGGCGCAGGCCGATGCACCTGCTAAGCATGATGAGGTATCAGCGCAGATTCAATCGTTGATCGAAGGGGGCGCAATCCCCGATGACATTGCCGCTGCGATCCGCCAGCACTACGAGGCATTAGGCGCGGATACTCCTGTGGCAGTGCGCTCGTCGGCGACGGCGGAGGATTTGCCCGGCATGTCGTTTGCCGGCCAGCTGGAAACCTACCTAAACGTGCGCGGGGGCGATGCTGTCATCGATGCCGTCAAGCGATGCTGGGCATCGCTGTGGACGGGCCGCGTGATCGATTATCGCCAGCGCCAGGGAATTCGTTCACAAGATGTCAGCATTGCCGTTGTCGTGCAGAAGCTTGTTCCCGCCGCGGCGGCCGGCGTGGTTTTCACTGCGAATCCGGTCACCGGCGCGCGCGACGAGCTGATGATCAACGCGGCATGGGGCTTGGGCGAGGCCATCGTCAGCGGCCGCGTTACGCCCGACACCATCGTCATCCACAAGCCCGATGGCGCCATCGCATCCCAGCAGATCGCCGACAAAGAGACCATGACCGTGCGAACGACCGAGGGCACTCGAGAAGCGCCGGTCCCCACCTCCAAGCGGAAACAGGCCGCGCTCGAGCCCAAGCAAGCTGCGGAACTGGCTCGACTCGGCATCCAAATCGAAAAGCTCTATGGTGAAGCGATGGATATCGAGTGGGCGCTGTGCGAAGGGCAAATCTTCATTCTTCAGGCGCGCCCGGTCACCGCACTGCCCCAAGTGCGAACCTCGCTCGATTGGAAGGTCCCGCGCGCCAATGGCCGCTACTACCGCATGAGCGTTGCCGAGATTCTGCCCGAGCCGCTTTCCCCGCTGTTCGCAACGCTCGCCTTGCCCTCATGGAACGATGCCACGCGCCAGCTCATCGCGGCCAGTGGGATCGGCTTCCCACCCGCGTCGATCCGGCTGATGATGGTCCACGACTACGTCTACTACGAGTTGGCGATGACCGCAGGCCAAACGGTGCGGTTGCTTCTCGGATTGCCCTTCCGCTTGCCCGGGGTGGCGAGGATGTGGCGGACAGCAAACGCGCGCTGGGCCGAGGGAACGCGCCCGCGCTTCGCCAGCATAACCCGCGAGTGGTCGGCTCGCGACCTGGCCGCAACTCCGGCGCGGGAGCTGCTGGCCGGCGTGCAGCAACTGGTCGATGCCGCCGCCGGCTACTACGTGAGCATCCAGCTCGTCCTCGGCGTTGCGAACATCAGCGAACCTGCCTTCAACACCGTGTACAACCGGCTCATCCGGCGCAAAAGCGATCCGCCTGCGCTCACCTTCCTCCTGGGTTTTGACAGCACGCCCATCCGCGCCGAAAAGTCCCTCTACGACCTGGCCATGTGGGCGCGCGGCCAGGCTGGTCTCGCCGCATACCTTGCGCAAACAACCGCCAAGGACATCGCCGCGGCCGTCGCATCGCCATCCGAGCCTATCGCCGATGCGGAAAGCTGGCGCGAATTCACTCGCCGCTTCAACGAGCATCTCGGTCGTTTCGGGCACACCGTCTACGATCTCGATTTCTCGAAGAGCGTTCCCGCCGACGCTCCCGCGTCGCAGCTCGAAACGCTCAAGTACTTCGCCGCCGGCCAGGGCCGCAATCCTTACCAACGCCAGGCCGCAGGTGCGGAGGCGCGGGAACAGGCCGCCGCGGCGCAGTTCGCGCGTCTCGGTGGACTGCGCCTGCGCCTCTTTCGGCGTGTCCTGGGCTTTGCGCAGCGCTGGGCGCCGCGGCGCGAAGACGCGCTTGCCGACACCGGCCTGGGCTGGCCCGTGCTGCGCCGTATGCTGCGCGAAATCGGTCGCCGTATGGCCGCTGCCGGCGCCATCGACGCGCCGGACGATCTTTTTTGGTTGACGCGCGAGGAGCTGGAGGCCGCGGCAGGCTCTCTCGATACCGGCCAGCCCACCGGGGACCATCGCCCCGCGATTGCCGCCCGCCGCGAGACCTGGCAGTCGGAGCGTGCCGCCACGCCACCAGTCGCACTGCCCATCAAGGGCGGTTCGCGTCTCTTCGGCATCAACTTCAGCCGCTGGATGCCCGCGCGCAGCAGCCAGACATCCGGCAACACGATCAAGGGATTCGGCGCCAGCCCTGGCTGCGTCACCGCCCCGGCCTGCGTAATTCACGGCCCGGAGGAGTTCGACCGAATGCAGCCCCATGACGTTCTCGTCGCCAAAATCACCACGCCGGCATGGACACCGCTTTTCGCCATGGCTTCCGGCATCGTCACCGACGTGGGCGGCGCGCTCAGTCACAGCTCCATCGTGGCGCGCGAATACGGCGTGCCCGCCGTGCTCGGAACCGGAGTAGCCACCCAGAGAATCCAGAGCGGCCAGTCCATTACGGTGGATGGAAGCGCCGGAGTTGTCACTCTGGGCGGATAGAAGAACATTCTGTCGCCGTTGGCCGCACCTGCGACTCCTCTGCGGAACGACAGCCCGCCTGGTGGTACTTCCCGTCAGTGATGCGGTTTCCACAGCTTGGGGATCGAGCTGCCGGAGATTGAAAAACCCTTCGAAGATGGGGTGAAGTCCTTCTGGGCTTCGGAAGTTGAAGATAGGCCCGCTCAGAGCGTTCGAAAGTCAGTTCGCGCTTCGGCTTACGTCTTGGCATCTTGGTTGGCTTCCAATCGATGGCGACTTCGCTGGGAACCTGAAAAGAAGCCTCTAGCCCAAAACTCCCGATCGCTTGACTGGGATATGAGCCACGAACTGGACGCCAGCGGAGGCGGGTACCCGAGATCGCCGACTGATTCTTGATCTCTTCCAGCTTCAACATGTGCTGCCCTCGGGTGGATTTTCTGCATCCGTCCAGATGAATGAAACCCGCTCAGCGAAATTCGACACAATGACCACTCTTAGCTCAACCGAAAACGGTGTTCTTTAGGGCCGCATGCCCTTGATCAATTTCAGTCGGCACTCGGTGCTCTTGGAGATGTCGCGATAGGAACGCACCCTGACGTCCGCCCCTATCGCGACTCTTGGAATTCCAGCACTTGCTGGGAGGCTGGTCAGCGCGACCCCCCTTGGGGCCGGGATTTGGCCAGTGTTCGCTGCGACGATGCATCCAAATGCGCGGCAAACAGATCGTCGTTCCTGCGAAGGGATCAACACGTTGGCAATGCCCATACATAAAGCATGTCATCCACTTGAGTCACAACATACGCGTGGTACCGGGAAAAACCGAGTGCGAGAGGGGAGAGTTGTCTGGTGTGTCGACTGCAACCCCCAGGGCAAACGCATCTTAATCGCTATATGCAAGAAGGGTTTGGCAGGTTGAGATGTGGGGATGGACAGTCCCTTGAAGTATTTCGCCGATTGGCGCGATCCGCGGGTGGAGCGGACGCGCGAGCATTTACTGGAAGAAATTCTTTTGATCACCATCGCGGCCGTCCTGAGCGGGGCCAACGGGTGGAATGAGATCGAGGACTATGCGCATTCCAAACACGAGTGGTTCAAGAGTTTTTTGACTCTTCCCAGCGGTATTGCCTCGCACGATAGCTTCAATCGGGTCTTCTCGGCTCTGGATCCAGAGGAGTTGAAAAAGGGTTTTGTGGCCTGGGTGTCGTCGATTGCCAAGTTGACGGCGGGCGAAGTGGTGGCCATCGACGGCAAGACGCTGCGGGGCGCCTCGGAGCCAAGCAAAAAAGGACCCGACAAAAAGGCCATCGTGCATATGGTCTCGGCCTGGGCCAACCCCAACAGCCTGGTGCTCGGCCAACGCCGCGTCGATGAAAAGTCCAATGAAATCACGGCGATTCCTAAACTTCTCGACGCGCTGGAGTTAAGTGGAACGGTAGTGACCATCGACGCGATGGGCTGCCAGCGAGCCATCGCGGA
>JBEKAJ010000275.1:0-4600 GCA_050018295.1 Occallatibacter sp.
GTGCAGGAACACCCGGAGAACGGCGACGTGAAGACGCGGCGCGCGTTTCTGGCGGCTGCGGGCGCTGCAGGCGTTTGCTACGCCGCTGCGCTGGCGTATCCCGTGTACCGTTACCTGGCCTCACCGAGCGAGATGGCGCTGAGCGCTTCGGCTGTAACCGAGGTGACGCTTAAGGATGCGCAGAAGCTGCCGGCGGGTTCAGTGCTGATGTTCAAGTTCGGGCCCTTACCGGCGATGCTCATCCATCACGAGAATGGGCAATGGGTGGCGCTGACGGCCGTCTGCACGCACTTGGGCTGCACGGTGCAGTACGAGCCACAGGCCGACCGCATTCACTGCGCATGCCATGGCGGCGTTTACAACCCATATACCGGCGCGAACGTAAGCGGGCCGCCACCGAAGCCGCTCAAGCTCTTCAAGGTTGCGGTGAACGACGCAGGCGTCGAAGTGTCGCGGACATAAAGGACGAGAAGCATGACGACAAAGACAATGGCGAGCAATGTTTACGGATGGATGGATGAGCGGCTGGGGCTTTCAGAGCTGGCCGCCGTCGCGCGGAAGAAGACGGTCCCGGTCCACGCACAATCCTTCTGGTACTACTGGGGCGGCATTACGTTGTTCCTGTTTATGCTGCAGTGCTTCACGGGCGTGCTGTTGCTGGTGTACTACCGGCCGGGCGTCGAGGCGTACGAATCGGTCAGGCAGATCACCTTCGTGATGAACTTTGGTTGGCTGATCCGGTCGGCACATGCGTGGGCGGCCAACCTGATGCTGTTCGCGATCCTGGTGCACATGTTTTCAGTCTTCTTTATGAAGGCTTACCGCAAGCCGCGGGAGTTTGGCTGGCTGAGCGGCATGGTGCTGCTGGCGTTGGCCGCATGCTTCGGCTTCTCCGGCTACCTGCTGCCGATGGACGAGCTCAGCTACTTCGCCACCAAGGTGGGCCTGCAGATTCCAGTAGCGATTCCGTGGATCGGACCGGCGATTGCCAACATGCTGCGCGGCGGGCCGGACGTAACCGAGTTCACGGTGCAGCGTTTCTTCGCGCTGCACGTTGTGGTGCTCCCTGCACTGTTCATTCCCCTGCTTGCGTTTCATCTTTGGCTGGTGCAGCGCCACGGCAATGCCGTGCCCGAGTGCGAGGAAGCCAAACCGGCATCCGAGCGCAAGTCCATGCCGTTCATGCCTAACTTCCTGCGCAAGGACATCGCGATGTGGATCATCTCGCTCAATGTGCTGGCGCTTTTGGCCTCTGTCTTTCCATGGGCGCTGGGCAAACCATACGATTCGCTGGCACCGGCGCCAATGGGCATTCATCCCGAGTGGTACTTCATGAGCCCGTTCGAGATGCTCAAGATGCTGGGCAGCGTGCTGCCCGGCGAAGCGGGCGAGATTGCGGGACTGCTGCTGTTCACACTGGGCATTGCGCTCTGGATTCTGATTCCGTTCTACGACACAAGCAAGGAATCGGGCCGGCGAGGACGCACGGCCCACTATTTCGGATTGCTGGCGGTTTGTGCGCTCGTCGCCACCACCGTTATCGGCTATTGGACCATTCGATGAAGCGGCCGTCAGCTTTCAGCTTCGCCGTTCTCGTACCAGAAGCCCGGTCAAAGCGAGAAGAGCTGAAGGCTGAAAGCTGAGAGCCAGGAGCTTGAAGTTATGAACTATCCATTTTGGGACATACCCTATCTCGGGTCGGGCTGGGTAATCGGCATCATCGCCATCTTCCACGTCATGATCTCGCAGTTTGCCGTGGGCGGTGGGTTGTATTTGCCGCTGGCGGAGCGCAAGGCTTTGCGCGAAGCGCGCAACGACTGGCTCGCCGAGCTGGTGGGCTACTCGAAGTTCTTCCTGATCCTGACCGGCGTGTTTGGCACCATCTCCGGCGTGGGAATCTGGTTTGCGATCGGACTGACGAATCCTGAAGCGACGAGCACGTTGATTCACAACTTCGTCTTCGGCTGGGCGATCGAGTGGGTGTTCTTTATGGTCGAGCTAGCGACGGCAGCCGTCTACTACTACACGTGGAACAAAATCGACGAGAAGCTGCACCTGGTGGTCGGCTGGGTGTACGCAGGCGCGTCGGTGTGCACGCTGATCATCATCAACGGCATTCTGACCTTCATGCTGACGCCGGGCGATACGTGGCTTTCCGTTGCCGGCACAGGAAATGAGGCGAGCAAGTTCTGGAATGCGTTCTTCAATCCGACGTATTGGCCGAGCCTGCTGCTGCGCGCCTGTGTTTGCGCGTCGCTGGCGGGCATCTGGGCGCTCATCAGCGCCAGCCGCATCGACGGCCACAAGCAGGCAGCGCTCAAATCGTCGCTGGTGAAGTGGAGCGTGAAGTGGCTGGTGCCCTCGTTCGTGGCCATGCCGTTCCTGTTTGCGTGGTACCTCTACATGGTTCCCGCGTCGCAGCGCGCGCTGCTGATGCTGGGCATCGATACCATGGGCACCGGCACATTTTCGACTGTCACACGCATGGCGCTCGTGATCGTCATGACTTCGGCGACGATTATCGGCGTCGCCTACTACCTTGCCTACCGGAATCCCACGGACTTCAACACCGCGCACGCGGTAGCGATCCTGCTGCTGGCGCTGATGGCGACCGGAGCAGGCGAGTACTCGCGAGAGATGCTGCGCAAGCCGTATGTGATCGGGCGCTGGATGTACTCGAACGGCGTGCGCGTGCCGTATGCGATCAGGATCGACCGCGATGGCTATCTGGCGCACTCGAACTGGGTGTGGAACGGCGCGGACACGAGCTACTCGCGGGGCGAGGCGATCTTCCGCGGCGAATGCGGCGCGTGCCACACGCTGAATGGCTACCGGCCGTTGGCGAAGTTGCTGGCCGGACGTGACCGCGCCAACATCGAGAGCTTCATCACGATGCTGCACGAGTACAAGCCCGACTCGCCGTATCACCACTTCATGCCTCCGATGGTGGGCACGCAGCAGGACGTTGACGACCTGACGAACTTCCTGAACGCGCATGTGAACCCTCCCGCACCGAGCGGACAGAAGTCGGTGCAGACGGCGGAGAAATAGCGGCAGCGGAGCCAGCGGAATTAGCCGGCGGGCAGCGGTGCGAAAGCGTCGCGGAAGGGGCAATTTGGGGGAGAAAAGGGCCGTTTTGCGCACAAAAACCCACTTTTTTCGGCATTGTTTTTGAGACAGTTGTGTTGATTATAAAAGAGTTAAGTGTGATTTGCACTGAAAATAGTGCAACATTTCTTATTTTGGTACTTTCGGCCTCCATTGAGGCGGCGGAGCGAGCGGAACTGGCGGAGTTCCCCGCTCCAATTAAGCCTGAATCAAGCCTCGGCGAACGAGCCGGTTGGCCGTGTGTCGGGGTGATGCTCATAATTTGAGGATGCGCCAAATGCGGGGATTATTCGGCAAACTTGGGGATGGGAATATTTCGTTTGGATTGAGAGAGATAGGGGAGGATTCGAGATCGGGTGGGCTTGACATAAAAACAGAGACGTAGGGACATAGGAGCTCGCCAGGTTGCACGAGGCGGCGCGGTCCACTATAAGTAACAGCGAACGAAGAGCCGGGGTTTTGGTGTGAGCCGCCGCTGGTCGGTCTTACCGACGACTGACAAGAAGGGGAAAAACGATGAATCGCAGAGAAATGTTTGCGGCTTTGGCCGCTACTGCTGTTGCCGGCGATGCGCTGGCGTTCGCTCAAAATAGCCCCGGCACAACACCCGCCGCCGCGCCCCCCGCCGACACTACACCTGCGCCAGCGGCCGTGATGGGATCGAAGGTGTTCGACTGGAACTCGATGGTCGACAAGCCAAACAAGACCGGTTCGGTGCGGACGGTTTGCAACACGCCGACGGCGACGCTCGAAAATCTCGAAATCCATATCTCGACGCTGAACCCAGGGCTGATGTCGCATCCGCCGCACAAGCACCCCAATGAAGAATTGATTATCGTGCGGCAAGGCACTGTGGAGACGCTGTCGAATGGCGAGTGGATTCGCGTGGGGCCGGGATCGGTGATTTTCAACGGGTCGAACCAGCCGCACGGGTTCAGGAACGTGGGAGCCGAGCCGGCGATCTATCACGTGGTGAACTTCAAGACGGCGGCGACGCCGGCGGGGAAGACGGAGTTCGTGGGGGGATAAAGCAGGGACCAAGCCACCCCGGCGACGAAGATCTGTCGCTGGGGACCCCGGCGGGGACCGAGGGAACGAGTCAGCGAGTCGGCGAGTTGGCGAGTCAGCGGATCAGCTTGCCGCAGCTTTCAGATCTCAACCCCCAGCTCTTAGCCAAAACCACGCGGAGGTTCGTGCTATCCCACCCTTCGCCAGAAAAAATGAAGGATGGGGCACCGACAATTGGGCGCAGGGATCTGATCCAAACCTCTGACAATCTCAACGGGAGCGGAGGTCAAATTGCAAAGCCTTGCAGAGCGGGAACCTCAACCTGAGTTGCTTGCGGCCACATCGAGGAGAACGGGATCGACTCTAGGGCGTGTTTCATAAATAGGTTCGGCCTCAGATCATGTACTTACGTGTGAGGCCGGTTAGCTGATGAGCTTCTGTCATGAAGAAGCGGCAGAAGCTGTTGACGGATGAACAGTGGCAG
>JBEKAJ010000276.1:0-4562 GCA_050018295.1 Occallatibacter sp.
ATCGCGTCCATCATCGATCCATTCGTCAGCATGCTCTGGGCCATTCCGTCCCGTGCATCAAGCGCTTTGGTCACAGAATCTTTGCTGCCGAAAACCATCGTCGAGGGATCCACAAAGCAGAGCACCATCCCCGTTTTGCTCATCGGGTAGATGCTATTGGTCCGCACCATCGTGGGCTTCAACTTCTGCGCTTTGAAGCTCGCCAGAATGTCCTCCGTCGGGAACTGGCCCTGCGCGATTCCCACCGACTGCAACGCGTCGCTCGTCGGCGTTGGCCGGAACAGCGCAAATGCCAGCTCGTCCACGTATTGATCGATCGGCTCGCCCTGGCTCGAACCCGGCTTGCCCGCGACCGGCTTCAGCGTGAACTTGTTCAATGCCTCGTCGAACTGCTTCAGCTCCGGCGGCTCCACGCGATTGCGCAGGTTCATCGCCGCCGTCGAATTCTGCATTGCGCGGTAGTCAACCACCACCAGTTGCTGCACATCGCGCGGAATGGCTCCGCGCGCATCCGTTGATAACTGTGCTGCAGGGGCTGGCACAACCGCCGCCAGCATCATCGCTGCAATCGAAAATTTCGCCAACCTTTTCAACTTAACCCTCCAAATTTCGATCCCGCGCAGGCTCCTTGCCGTCCAACTCGTCTGCGTCGGGTCCAAATTCGCATTTCTTCGCGCCATTCCTGCCTTGGCGCCCTGATCTTATTGTACCGATCTCTTGCTTGCTCCGGTTCGCCGGGCATTATCCTTGCGGCCATACCAGCGGGTGCTCAAGGCGCCGCTCCAGGATCTTGGTCTGCTCGTCGAACTCATCTAATTGACGCATCCAATCGCTATCCCGCTCACAAGCTGCCTCGGGAATCAGCCCGATCACCTCTCCCTTGCCGATCCCGGTCTTATGCCGTGCTGCCAGACTCACCACCTTGCGGTACACCACCGACAGCGGCGTCGCCTCAAAATCCGTGATGTTCATGGAGAGTTGCGCACGGCCATGCGCCAGCACCCCCATCGCCTTCACCCCCTTCAATCCGCCTGAAGCGGCGCGAATCTCGCGCGCGATCGCCCGAGCCATGGCCACATCCGACGAATCAAAGTAGATGTTGTACGCAACAAGGAACTTGCGCGCCCCCACGGCGCAGGCGCCGCCCGTGGGATGGAGCACAGGGCCTCCCAGGTCCGGCCGCCGCGTCGGGTCGTTCTGCGCCGCGTCCCGCAGCTCCTCGAACTGCCCCTTGCGCACGTCCTCCAGGTTTACCCGGTCTGGCCGCGCCGCCGCCGCCTCATAGAAATACACCGGCACTCCAAACCGCCGCCAGATCTCCAGCCCCGCCTGCCGCGCCAGCATCACGCACTGCTCCAGCTTGATCCCTCTTACCGGCACAAACGGAATCACGTCCGCCGCCCCGATGCGCGGATGCACCCCTTGTTGCCGTGTCAGATCGATCAGCTCAACGGCCTTGCCCGCGCCCCGCACCGCCGCCTCAACCACTCCCGCCGGCTCTCCGGCAATCGTCACCACCGAGCGGTTGTGGTCCGCATCCATCGACCAATCCAGCAGGTGCACCCCATCCACGCGCATGGCCGCGACGATCGCTTCCACGCGACCGGCATCCGTGCCTTCTGAAAAATTGGGAACGCACTCCACGAGCGGTCCGCTCATCTTGGCTTCACCTTGGCGCGATCTCCGCCGCGCCTGCCCTTCGCGGCGTCACAGCCGGCGCCCGGGCCTCCATTATCTCCAGAACGTGTATCCCACCTGCACTTGGATGCTGGCATTCACCCCAGGGTTGCGGTCGCCCAGCGACGCAGAAGAGATGTGCACAGCATTCACACCCAGATCGATTGACCGCTTCGGCCGCAGAAAGTAGTGCACCCCGATTCCGCCTTGCGGAGCGAAGTTCCACACGCTCGTTGAGCCGTCGATAATGGGTCCCTCGGCCGGGTTGTTGTTGCTCATCACGTTCGGTGGGAATTCATGCGTCGTATAAATCAGCCCGCCTGCTGCCTGAAACCACGGCTGAATGCGCCGCGATCGCGTCAGGAAGTTCCAGCGAAAGATCACCGGCGTCAGGCTCACGCCGCGGAAAGTTCCCCCTCCGAACGGCAGAGCGCAGGTGATGTACTGCCCGGTCGGCGTGATGCAGTTGTACACCTGCAAATGCGGCGCCGGCGTGTACGCCTGCCACAGCGGCATGATGTTTCCTGCGAGCGCGAACTGGCCGGTGAAAATTCCCGCGTGTATCACCGGCGTCAGCACCTTGCCCAGCTCGAATCCGCCCCAGAAAAACTTGTAATTCGCCCGATCGGTCACCCCCGAGCCCCAGTTCACAAATGGGCCGTACTCCCAGCTCTTGAGATTTCGCACCTGAGCCACGGGATTGGCTGCGCCGCCGTCCCCACCGGCCACCGCCGGACCCGCTGTCTGCGCTGCCGCGGTCATCGCTGCCGCCATCCACACAACCAGAAGAACCCTCTTCTCTCGCCTCAAAGCCTTCCCCCACCCAGTCCCTTCGTTCCTACGTCCCTGGTCCCTGCTTCTTCCAAAAAAAGACCGCCACAACCGGGCGGCCTTTTGCGCTGCCTGTCACCGCTCCCTTACCTAGCCGCGTGCTCCATCTGCTCAGCGTCCATGTCGAAGTTCGAGTGAACATTCTGCACGTCATCCAGATCTTCCAACGCTTCCAGCAGGCGAACCATCTGGCTGGCCGCAGTGCCTTCCAGCTTGTTGTAGGTCGACGCCACCATGGTCACTTCGCTCATTACCGTCGGAATCCCAGCGGCCTTCACCGCATTGGCCACTGCTTCATACGATCCCGGTTCGGTAAGAATCTCCCACGTGTCACCCTCGTCTTTGAGGTCCTCGCCGCCGTGCTCCAGCACAATGTCCATCAACTTCTCTTCGCTGGCCGCCGACTTCTCCACCGCAATCAGGCCCTTCTTCGCAAACATGAATTTCACCGAACCCGATTCGCCCAGGTTTCCGCCATTTTTCGAGAACGCATGCCGGATCTCGCTTACCGCTCGGTTGCGGTTGTCGGTCAGCACGTCCACAAGGACGGCCACGCCTCCCGGCCCGTACCCCTCAAAGGTAGCCTCCTCGTAGCTGACCCCCTCGAGCTCACCCGTGCCGCGCTGGATTGCCCGCTTGATGTTGTCTGCAGGCATGTTTTCCGCCTTGGCCGCCAGGATCGCCGTCCGCAGACGCGGATTTCCATCCGGATCGCCGCCCGATTTGGCCGCGATCGTAATTTCTTTGATAACCCGCGTGAATGCCTTGCCGCGCTTGGCGTCCAGCGCGCCCTTCTTGTGCTTGATGGTGGCCCATTTCGAGTGGCCTGACATGACGACCTCAGACGTGATGAAGATGGCGGCGTGCCCACACCGTGACCATGCAAGTATAACCCAGAGAAGCACCAGAAACCGCTCGCTTTTGCCTGCTCAACCTGCTGCGGTTTGTGGCGTCAAACCTCCCCGCCGTCTTTTCCTCCGCGTTCCGCAAACACTTCCGCGTCGCGCAGCAGCTTTCCCTTCGCGTCCTTCTCTGACACGATTGCGTCGCCCGCGGCGATCGGCCACTTGATCGCCAACTCCGGATCGTTCCACACAATCGTCCGCTCCCCCGCCTGGGAATAATAATCCGTCACTTTGTAGGCGAACCCGGCCACCTCGCTCAGAACCAGGAATGCGTGTCCGAAGCCCTCGGGAATCCACAGCATCCTGCCGTTGTCCCCGCTCAGCTCCACGGCCACGTGCTTGCGAAACATCGGCGAGCTGCGCCGCAAATCCACCGCCACATCCAGCACCGCTCCATGCGTCACACGCACCAGCTTTCCCTGGGGCTGCACGATCTGGTAGTGAATCCCCCTCAGCACATTTTTCTGCGAGATCGAAAAGTTGTCCTGAACCCATTTCGTCGGCAGTCCCGCCTCCGCCATGCGCCGCAGGTTGAACGTCTCAGAGAACGCGCCCCGGTCGTCCCGGAAGATCTTCGGCGTCAGCACCAGCACGCCGGGCAACGTTGTCTCTTCGATCTTCATGGCTACTCAACCCTGGCCGCAAAGTACGGTTCGTTGAGCAACGCCAGCAGGTACTGCCCGTACCCGCTCTTCGCGATCGGCGCCGCCAGCTTCTCCAGTTGCTCGGCGTTGATGAATCCCTGCCGGTAGGCGATCTCCTCGGGGCACGCGATGTTCAGGCCCTGCCTCCGCTCGATCGTGTGCACAAACATCGCCGCCTCCAGCAGCGAATCGTGCGTTCCCGTGTCCAGCCACGCCATGCCGCGGCTCATGATCTCCACCTTCAGCTTCCCTGCCTCCAGGTAGCGCCGGTTTAGATCCGTAATCTCCAGCTCCCCGCGCGCCGATGGCTTCAGCGTCTCGGCAATCTTCACCACGTCGCGGTCGTAGAAGTAGAGCCCCGTCACCGCATACCGCGACTTCGGATGCGCAGGCTTTTCCTCCAGGCTTACCGCTCGTCCTTCTTTGTCGAACTCCACCACGCCATACCGTTCGGGATCCTCCACCGGGTACGCAAAGATCGTCGCCCCATCCTCGAGCTGCGCCG
>JBEKAJ010000277.1:0-4537 GCA_050018295.1 Occallatibacter sp.
GGCGAGATGGCCTGGATGACGATCAGCGCCAGCGGGTAGGCAAGGCACGCGATGATAAACAGCGTTACATAGCTGTGCGTTTTTTGAACGATCGCACCCGCGCTGAACAGCAGCAGAACTCCACCGAACGCCCCCGCCATCCCGCCGATGCCGGTTACGCTTGCCACAGCGGCTTTGGGGAACATGTCGGATGGCAAGGTGAATAAGGTCGCCGACCATCCCTGATGACCGGCGGTCGCCAGACCCAACAGTGCCACCACGAACCACAGGTGGTGGATAAATGGAGCGGCAAATATGGGTGCGATGCACAGCACGCAAAGCAGCATCGTACCCTTGCGGGCTTTATTCGGTGTGATCCCACGGTCGATAAGGGCTCCCGAGATCCAGCCGCCGCCTACGCTGCCAATGATCGAGATGGCATAGGCCAGCATCACCGGAATCTTGCTTTGTGACAGGCTCAAATGAAACGTGGACTGCAGGTAACCGGGGATCCAGAAAAGGTAGAACCACCAAATGGGATCGGTGAGGAACTTGCCGACTGCGAATGCCCATGCTTCCTTGCACGGGACCACGTGACTCCAGGGAACCTTCTCAATTTTTTCGCCGGGATCACTGAGGATCAGTGCGAGTTCGGCTTTGGAGACGCGGGGTTGATCCTCGGGCCGGCGATAGACAATGAGCCAGAAAATAAGCCATACGAAGCCCATCGCACCAGCGACGAAGAATGAGCCGCGCCAGGCTCTTGCAGGCCCAAACACACTCCATTTACTGAAGAGGGCCACGAACACCGCGACCACCACTGGCGCTACCATATTGCCCACATTCGCGCCAGAGTTGAAGATTCCGGTTGCGTACGCCCTTTCGCGCTTGGGAAACCACTCGGCGACGGTCTTGATACAGGCGGGAAAGTTGGCAGCTTCGCCCAAACCGAGCAGAAACATGGCCAGCGCAAAACTGGCGACCGAAAACGCCGCGCCCGGCAGCATGGCCGCGACGCTCCACAGTGTAATGGCGATCGCAAACGCCTTGCGCGTGCCCAATTTGTCGGTCAAACCACCCGCGACCAACATCGCGATGCCGTAAGCCAACTGAAACGCGACTGTGATGATCCCGTACTTGTAGTCGTTCAGGCCTGGGATAACGCCTTCGAGCGTGTTTTTGAGATTGGCGATCACGGCGCGGTCGACATAGGCGATGACCGTGGCGAAGAACAGCAGGGCGCAAATGACCCAGCGCTGGTAGGTCATTCGCTCCGCAGACGCCGCGGTGACAAAAGAAACCTTTGGGTCGCCACTTGTTGAAGACATTTTGCCGGACTCCGGGATGAAACTCGTAGCGCTACGTGGTCCGACCAATTATACCGGCCAGACTGAGCCTTAGAGCTGCCGCAATGCGGCGGAAACGTCAGCGCGGATCTTATCTATGCGGCCGCAGCGAATCGAGCAGCAGCAGGCAGGCGCCGGTGACGACGGACGAGTCGGCCACGTTGAAATCGGGCCAGTGATAGCTGAAGATGTGGACCTCAATGAAATCGATGACCGAGCCGTAGAGAATGCGGTCGTGAACGTTGCCGAGGGCTCCGCCGAGGATGAGGGCGAGAGCGACCGTGGTGAGTGTGAGGTGGTTGCCGAGGCGCAGCAAAACGATGAAGATGACCAGCACAGCGACCAGTGTGAATGCGACCAGGGCCCAGCGGACGACGTGCGGTGAAGCAGTATCGGCGAAGAGCGAGAAGGCGGCGCCTTCGTTGGTCCAATGAGTGATGCGCAAAACGCGCGGGATAATCGGAATCGCACCGCCGAGAGGGATGTGCGCGGAGACCCAGTTTTTGGTCAGCCGGTCGGCGACAATCACTACGGCCGAAATCAGCAACAACCAGGGAAGGCGTCGAGGCCGGGGCCAGTTTGTCAGCCAGCTCACTGTTTGGCCTCCGCCTGTGCCGCGACGCTTCGAGGCGGTTCAATGCCAATCTCGCGCAAGGCTGATTGGCAGCGCGTGCAGACGTTCTCCCAGATGCCGTAGTTAGAGACTTGGGGCATGAAGTTCCAGCAGCGGGCGCATTTGTGACCGGAGGCGGGGAGCACGTAGCCTTTAAGATCGCCGATGCTCGTTATCTCGCACGCTCCACTGGGCATCTCAGAAAGCGTCTTTGGGACCGGCTCGCTCTTAGAATTGTGCAGGTAAACGTTTGAAACGTTGAGAAGATCCTTTAGACTTTCCTGATTCCTGCACAGTATTTCAAAGGTTGCTCCCTCGGCGTAGAGCATGACATCAGCTTCTGAGGCCTTTCCGATCACCTTCTTCTGACGGAGATCCTCAAGGCAGCTTAGTACGCGCACCCTCAAACCAAAGAAGAGAAACTTCCATTCCTCCAAAAGCGGCGCGGGATCTTCCGAAAAAATTTCTTCCGGCTTGGGAAACAGCGCGAGATGCACACTGATCGGGCGGCCTTCGACCGCGGGCAGGTGTTCCCAGATTTCGTCGGCGGTGAAGGTGAGGATGGGCGCGACCAGCCGGACGAGCGCCTCGGTGATCTGCCACAGGACCGTCTGCGCGGAGCGGCGCGCCTGGCTTGTGGGCGCGAAGGTGTACATGCGGTCTTTGAGCACGTCGAGATAAAAGGCGCTCAGGTCCACGATGGCGAACTCGTTCACCGCCTGGTAGACGCGATGGAATTCGAAGGCCTCGTACCAGCCGAGGATTTTTTCCGCGAGGTCGCGCGTGCGCGCCAGCATGTAGCGGTCGAGCGGCAGGAGCACGGCCTCGGGCACACGATCGCGCGCCGGGACAAAGCCGTGCAGATTGCCGAGAAGGAAGCGGAAGGTGTTGCGCAGCTTTTTGTAGAGCTCGGCGCAGCGCTGCATCAGGTTCTCGCTGGCGGCCATGTCTTCGCGGAAATCGACGGACGCAACCCAGAGGCGAACGATCTCGCCTCCCATGCGGTTGGCGATGTCAACAGGATCGACGCCGTTGCCGAGGGATTTCGACATGGCGCGGCCCTGCTCGTCGAGCGTCCAGCCGGCAGTGGCGACGTGGGAGTAGGGCGCGCGCCCCCGCAGCGCCACCGAGGTGAGCAGTGACGAGTGGAACCATCCGCGATGCTGGTCGCCGCCCTCAAGGTATAGAACCTCGGGCGGCTTCGCGCCCTTCTGGCCGTCATCGTTGCCGTCCTGGTTTTGGAATGCTTTGTAGGCCGGGCTTAAGTCCGGGTCCGACTCGCAAACAGCCAGCCAGCTTACGCCGGAGTCGAACCACACATCGAGAATGTCGGTCTCCTTGCGGAAGGACGTGTTGCCGAGGACATTGCACTCAAGCGAATGTTCCATCTTTAGCTCATCAGTGAGCAAAGCGTCAGCAGCATTCGTGTACCAGGCCTCGATTCCATCGCGCTTAAACAGTTTGACAATCCTCTCGTTGAGATCGTGGTTGACGATCGGCTGGCCACATTTTTCGCACACAAAGACTGCAATGGGTACACCCCAGATGCGTTGACGGCTGATGCACCAGTCAGGGCGGGTTGCGATCATATTCTTGATACGCTCTTCACCCCAACTTGGGTCCCACTTCACTTTTTTAGTTTCCTCGATTGCAAGTTCACGAAGGGTAACAAGCGATTTATCTGGCCGCGTCCTCAAACTGAGGCCAGTACTTGGCATTATTTTGTCCAGTTCAATGAACCACTGCTCTGTCGCGCGGAAGATGATGGGGTGGTGGCAGCGCCAGCAATGGGGATAGGAGTGCTCGAGCTGAGAGCCACCCAGCAGTGCGCCGCGCTCTTCGAGCATGGCGACGATGATTGGATTTGCCTTCCACACGTTCAGTCCGTCGTACGCCGGCGGCTGGGCACTATGCCAGGAATCCGGATCGACGTGGATGTGCCCGCCCGCATCGACGCGGGAGGTGGGGTCTAGGCCGTAGCGCTGGCCGGTATAGAAGTCGTCGGCGCCATGCGAGGGTGCGGTGTGCACCGCGCCTGTCCCCGTGTCGGCCGTGACGTAGGTGGCCAGCACTCCCAAAATGGAGCGCTCAAGGAAGGGATGCTGGAAGGCGACGCGGTCGAGCACGGATCCCTTGAAGCGGGCAAGTTCTTTGGTGGGGCCGAGCTTGCAAGCTGCAGTGACCTGGGCAGCGAGTGCGGCGGCGACAATGAAGGCCTCGCCGGATTCGACCTCCAGCGCAACGTAATCGAAGTCGGGATGGAAGGCCACGGCCAGCGACGCAGGCAGCGTCCATGGGGTGGTGGTCCAGATGATGGTTGAAACCTGCCGCCCGGCGAGCGCGGGAGCGATGGCGGCTGGATCGGAGGTTAGCCGGTAGCGCACGTAGATCGACGGGCTGGTGTGGTTCGCGTACTCAACTTCAGCCTCGGCAAGCGCGGTGCGGTCGTGGATGCACCAGTAAACCGGCTTGAGGCCGCGGTATACGAATCCCTTCTCAAGAAAGCCGTAAAAGGCCTCCAGGATGTGGGCCTCGTAGTCGCGAGCCATGGTCTTGTAGGGCGTCTGCCAGCGGCCGAAGCAGCCAATGCGCTCGAATT
>JBEKAJ010000278.1:0-4474 GCA_050018295.1 Occallatibacter sp.
CATGCGGCAACTTCGCCAACTCGCTCGATTCCTGCGCTGCCGTCTCTTTGTCTCTGCCTCTTCCGCAAAATTAATTAAAAGAAATTTTTTGGGGTACCCCAAAACGCAAAATTCACACTTAACGCTTGTAGAATCAACAAAATACTCTCTAAAACCGTGTCGATTTTTGTCGATTCTTATCGACTTTTATCGATTTTTGTTCGCAAAACGGCCCTTTTTTCGGCCCAAAACGACCCTTTTCGACCCCCAATGTGCCCCGCTTTCCGCGCCGTCGGCCCCGCGCCTGCCAGCCTTCGCCGATCGACCTGCGGCCAGCTCGCTCCCCGCTTGTGAGCGCCCTGGGTTGGGCCTTCGCAGTCGCTAGATGCGCACGAGTTCCTGCTGGATGCGGCCGGTGACCCAGGCTTTGCCGGGGGCGGTGAGCATGTTGATTTCGCTGCGCACGCCGAACTCGGGCAGGTAGATGCCGGGCTCGACGGAGAAGCAGGTGTGAGGGAGGATGCGGCGGACGTCGTGGGTTTCGAGGTTATCAAGATGTGCCCCTGACCCGTGAATCTCGTGGGCGATGTTGTGGCCGGTGCGGTGGACGAAGAAATCTCCGAAGCCGGCTTCGCGGATGACGGCGCGGGCGGCATCGTCGGCCTCGAAGCCACGGATGGGACGGTTCTGGGCGAAGGCTGACTCGACTGCGGCGATGGCGGCGTCGCGGGCGCGGCGGACTGTGTCGAATACGAGCTGCTCTTTCTTTGAAGGGTCGCGCCCCACGACGCCGGTCCATGTGACGTCATAGAACACGCTCGACGGCGAGTCGAGACGGCCCCAGATATCGATGAGCAGGAAGTCGCCCTCGCGAATGGGCGCGGCGTGATCGGCGGTGGGCTCGTAGTGCGAGTCGGAGGTGTTCGCGTTGACACTCACATCGGGACCGTTCTCCCAGACGAGGCCTTCGCGGCGCATGGCTTCCTGGAGCCAGATGACCATGTCGTGTTCGGTGAGGCCGTCGGGGCGATCGACACCTGAAGGAGGACGCAGGCAGCGCGCGATTTCTGCCCAAGCGCCGACGAGGATGAGGTCGATGGCGCGCTGGGCGGCGGCGTGGCTGGCGACCTGATCGGCGGTGAGGACGGCTTCAAACTGGCTCACGAGATCGGCGGAGGTGACGATTTCCTTGCCCAGGCCGCGCAAAAATTCGACTGTGCCGGCATCGACCATGGAGACATACATGATGTCGTTATTGGGCGAGTACTGCATGGCGATCTTTTTCTGGTTTTGGAGGAGATTCTCTAGCCCCAAGTGCAATTCCTGCCAACTGGAGTATTGCGTCTTGGCGCCCGGCAGCGTATCGAGACGGCCCTGCTCGATGCGATGGACGAGCTTGCGCGGCTCGCCGGAGGCGGGAATGAAGTAGTACCAGCGGCGCGTGATGTGGGCTTTGGGATCGAGCGAGAGGATGCGCGCGGCGATGGGATCACGGTGGTGGTGGTCGCAGAAGAGCCAGCCGTCGAGACAGGATTCGCGGAGAGCCGATTGAATAGCGTCGAGATTCATCACGGGAACATCATACGCGCGCGATCAGGCGGTGGCGTGGCGTTTCGTGCTCTGTTGCTTGCCCTGCAATTTGCCCTGCAACTTAATTGACACGTGGACCAAGGTGAGGGCGGCGGGAGTGACGCCGGGAATGCGGCTGGCTTGGCCGATGGTCATGGGACGGATGCGGTCGAGGGTTTCGCGCATCTCGCGGGAGAGGCCGCTGATGGCGCCGTATTCGAGCCAGTCGGGGATGGCGACGGACTCGGCGGCCTTGAGGCGCTCTATGGACTTCTTCTGCTGCTCGAGGTAGCCGGCGAATTTGATTTCGGTTTCGACGGCGCGGGCTTCGTTGCGCATCTCGCTGCGCTCGAGCTCGGGGCTTCGTGCTTCCGGGTTTTGGACGGGACCCGCAGCAAATTCGGCGAGTAGCGGGTCGTGGAGAAGATCGTCGCGCAGGGCGGCGAGGAGCGGCTCAATGGTGACTTCGGGGCGCTTAAGGAGTTGCGCCCAGGTGAGGCCGGCGGTGGCGGGGAGCTCGCCGAATCCGGCGCGTTCCAGCTTTTCGGGATCGACTTTGCTGGAGGTGAGAAGACGCTCGAGTGCGGACATGCGGGCCTGCTTCTGCTCGTACTCGGCCCAGGCCTGATCGTTGATGAGGCCGAGGCGGCGGCCGTACGGCGTGAGGCGGCGGTCGGCGTTGTCGATGCGCAGATGGAGCCGGAACTCGGCGCGCGAGGTGAACATGCGGTAAGGCTCGTTGGTTCCTTTTGAAATGAGGTCGTCAATGAGGATGCCCGTGTAGCCCTCGGTGCGGTCCATGGTGAAGGGCGGTTGGTCCTTGAGCCAGAGCGCGGCGTTGATGCCCGCCATGATGCCCTGGCATGCGGCTTCTTCGTAGCCACTTGTCCCATTGATTTGCCCTGCAAGGTAAAGGCCTGTGAAGGCTTTGACGCGAAGGGTGCGGTCGAGCTCGGTGGCATCGACGGAGTCGTACTCGATGGCGTAACCGGGGCGCAGCAGCTCAGCCTGATCGAGGCCGGGGATGGAGTGGACCATCTGCCACTGGACTTCCATGGGCAGCGAGGTGGACATGCCGTTGATGTAGACCTCGTGGGTTTTGAGGCCCTCAGGCTCGAGGAAGAACTGGTGCTGGGTCTTGTCAGGGAACTTGACGATCTTGTCTTCGATGGACGGGCAGTAGCGCGGTCCGATGCCCTGAATGCGGCCGGAGTACATGGCCGAGCGGTGCACGTTCTCGCGGATGAGGCGGAGGGTCTCCGGTGTCGTGAAGGCGATGTGGCAGGAGATCTGCGGCTGGACGATTCTCTTCGTCCGGAAGCTGAAGGGCGTGGGATCGGGGTCGCCGGGTTGTTCTTCGAACATCTCCCAGCGGATGGTGCGGCCGTCGAGGCGGGGAGGCGTCCCCGTCTTGAGTCTGCAAGTTCGGAGGCCCAATGCACGGAGTGCTTCGCCGAGGAGGACAGAGGCCGGTTCGCCACTGCGGCCCGCGGGATAGCGCTCTTCGCCGCAATGGATGAGGCCGTTGAGGAAGGTTCCGGTGGTGATAATCGTGGCACCGGCGAGGAGCTGGCGGCCGTCGCGGAGCTTGAGGCCGAGAACGCGGCGGTGTGGGCGCGTCGGGCGGGGAACTTCGGCGAGTTGGTCGGTCGGCTTCCCTTCCCAGGTCTCAGAATCGAGACCTGGGGCACCCAGTTCTGTGGGTAGGCCGGATTCTTCGATGACGAGGTCAACGACTTCGGCCTGGCGGATGTGAAGGCCGGGTTGGGACTCGAGAACTTCGCGCATTTTGACGCGATAGAGCTGCTTATCGCACTGGGCGCGGGGGCTCCAGACGGCGGGGCCGCGCGAGGCATTGAGGAGGCGGAACTGGATTCCGACGGCGTCAGCGACTTCGCCCATGATGCCGCCGAGAGCGTCGACCTCGCGGACGAGATGGCCCTTGGCGACGCCGCCGATTGCGGGGTTGCAGCTCATCTGGGCGATGAGGTCAAGGTTCATGGTGATGAGCGCGGTCTTGAGGCCCATGCGCGCGGCAGCCGTGGCGGCTTCGCAGCCGGCGTGTCCGGCGCCCACGACAACCACATCGTATTGCTCAGTGAAAGGCATCCGATTCTATTTTACGGGTGGAATCAGATCGACGGTGCGGCTGGGAGGAGGGACTGCCTGATCAATAGGCGACGGCGTAGGCGTGGGCTTCAAAGTCGGGCGGGTCTGCGTTGCTCAGGTTGGCGCGATTGGAGTGAATGCAAACACGGACTGGCACGCCGGGTGTGAGGTCATTGACGTCAATATCGGCGACGAGCAAAGAGGGTCGGCCGCCGAACAGACTATGACGGCCGCCCTGGTTGACGAGCCGGAAGGGAACGGGTCGGTCCCATTGAGTGACTTCGAGAATAAGAAGCTGACGCCCGCTTTGGGGCGGGCGGGCGCCGGCGGAGCCGCCTTGCTGAGGCCGGCCTGCGGATGTCCTGGCCCGCACGATGATGCGCAGGACCCCCTGGATGGGCGGATCGAGGCTCGCCTCGATTGTGCCGGAGGCCCTAATGTGGAAGACGGCGTCAAGGGGCTCGACGGAGGGGGCCTTTGAGTGGACGGCATAAACGATGGCCGCGCCGCCGGCCAGCAAAGCCAGGAATAGAATCCACGTGGATGACCGACGGCGAATCATTGCTGGAGCTCCCGGAATGGACTTTGCCCTATTGGCGCTCCAAGCGGCATGAGCCGTTTCTTACGCGATCCAAGCGCGATCCTCGGACGATCAACTAAAGATTTCGATGCCGCAAAGTTGCTTTCCGGCAATGACCGGAAGCAGTTGCGAGCGGGTGGGGAAAAGTGCGGCGAGGAACCCATTACGCCGCCTGCAACTCTAGGATGATGGCGGCGCCGCGCGGCTGAAGATTTACGGCTGATGCGCGGCCGTTCT
>JBEKAJ010000279.1:0-4456 GCA_050018295.1 Occallatibacter sp.
ATCGCGGTCAACGTTGGCATGGTCATCGGGCTGATGCCCGTCACCGGAATCCCTTTACCTTTAATGAGTTACGGTGGATCTTCGGTGCTGTTTACGTTCCTGGCGCTGGGCGTGGCGATGAACGTCCGCATGCGCCGGTTCGTTAACTGACGCATCTCGATCCGTTTGGTCGAGGTGTTGTCCCAAAGGTTTGGCTCTTGGGAACACTGGAAACGTTCCGGAGTTGCTTCTGGGGATTGTTTCTGGCCGCAAGAGAGGTAATTTCAGGCATTTCGCCGGCATGGTCCCGATGGATCGCGCACGGCAGGATTGGGTTAATGAGTACGCAGAGACGGGAAGACCACTTGCGGCTCGCACATTGCTTGGATCGCGTGGGCAATTCGGGAAATAGCATCCCCGGTTCCCGGGCGCGGAACTTCCCTGCAATAGCCGCTGGTCAAACGGCCCCGCCGGAAAGTCCGGCCCGGACGGCCACAAACTCTCTGTCATCGGATCACCACAACCAGCAGCCCGTTCGGCTTGTTTTCATCAACATCCGCATTGGTTCGCCGCCCTTCGGGAAGACCTTCACGCAGAGGTCCTCCCTTGAGCATCCCCCTGGTTATCCGCTTATCCCTTCCTTCGCCGATCGAGCGCGCCCCATCCAACCTTGCCGCGGGAACCGACAGCCATAAGCTGCCGGACGGAAAGGTACGATGGCAAAAGAAATTTGCATTTCCAGCACGCCGCATGAAACGCGGCTTGCGATTCTAGAAGACGATCAACTCGCGGAAATCTACTACGAACGCGAAAACGAGTACACCCTCGCGGGTTCCATTTACAACGGACGCGTGACACGCGTTTTACCCGGCATGCAGTCGGCATTTGTCGATCTCGGGCTGGAGCGGGACGCGTTTCTCTATGTAACCGACTTCATCGAGCTTGAAGATCAGGAAGAAACCGACGAGCTGGAAAAGGCCGCAGCGAGTGGGGCCGGCCAGGCCCCTCGCGAGGTCCGGCATCCGCATGGCGTGGACCAGAATGGTGGGCGCCAGGAAGAACGCGGCCAGCGTCGCGATCAAATCAGACACGAGATCCGCCACGAGCATCGGCAGGCTGAAGTAGCTAAACCGGAGTTTGCCGTCTCATCGGTTCCGGAAGCACCAGCTACTCAAGGGCAGTCAGAGACAGCTCAGGAATCGGATGAAGCCGGAGCACGCCGCTGGCGTGGCCGGCGCCGCCGCCGTGCAGGCCGCGGGCCGGGTGGTCAGTCTGACACACCGATCGAATCTGAGCAGGTTTCAAGGAGCGCCTCAAAAGAATCAGTCATATCCGAGCAGGCCCCGTCGATTCAGGCATCCGAAGCTGGGCCGGTGCCACGCGGGCATCATGCGCCAGCGCCTTTTGTGTTGCCCGGCGAGTCGCTTTCAAAGTACGGCAGCACTCCCGGCTCCGAAAGTCCGAAAACTGCCCCTGAGCCGACAGCACCGCCGCGCCGCCCGGCGAACACGTACAAGCCCTCTACGCTCGTCGAAGCTCCCCTCCAGTGGGACGGGAGCGGCTTGCTTCCGGGCGAATCGCTTTCCCTGCGCCGCCGGGAGACCGAAGTGCCAGTGGAAGCCAGCCAGGATGCACAAGGTGAAGTGACTCATGCGCCCTTTACTGAATTCGCACAGGAAGAAACAATCGAGGAGACAGAATCCCCCGCGTCGGCGCTTCATGAAGCTGAATTGAACGCTCCAGCGGAAGCTCCTTTTGAATTCGAGGAAGAGGAGCTCGCTTCGAACGCTCTAGAAACGGGCGCGGAGGGAGAGCCGCAAGCGTCGGACGAAAGTTCACTGGAGCCCGAAGAGGACGCTGACGCTTCTCATCGCATCGATCCGTCGGCTCCAACGGGGTTCAAGCTTTTCGGTTTCGGCAAGAAGAAGAAGGACGGCGATGCGACCGCCGGCAAGACGACCTCCGCGCCTGCTACGCCGGTTTCGACGTATGCGCCCGGCAACGGTGTGGTTGAGGAAGAAGTGATTGAAGGCGAGGAATTCGATTCCACGCCCCATGCGCGCCGTCACAAGCCAGAGGTTCACGACACGGACGACTACGAAGAAGAGACGCTGCCGAGCCACCTTCGCACCGGCGATCTCGGCGAGATGTTTCAGGAGGCTCATCTGGATCACCGCATTCAGATGAACTTCGACGAAAAGAACGTCGAGGAAGCGGAAGCCGACGCGGAAGAGGAAGAAGAGACCGCGACGGGAGCACAGCCCGCGCCCGGCCGCGAACGCCGCGATCGCGGAGGCCGCGGACAGCGTGGCCGCGGGGTTCAGAGCAATCGTCGCGGACCATCGCGCCGCTCGGCTCAGACCTCAGACCTGCCCATCATCTCCGACCTTCTGAAGTCGGGCCAGGAGATCCTGGTACAGATTGCCAAGGAGCCGATCGCCAAGAAGGGCGCACGGATCACGAGCCACATCGCGCTGCCCGGCCGATTCCTGGTCTTCATGCCGACTGTCACGCACGTTGGCGTGAGCCGGAAGATCGCCTCCGATGAAGAGCGCCATCGCTTGAAGCGGATCCTGGTGCATGAGCGCGGCGAGGCCCCCGGCGGGTTCATTGTGCGGACCGCCGCCGAAGGCGCCTCGGAAGAAGAGCTGCGCGCCGACCTGCGCTTCCTGATGAATCTCTGGAACGATATCAAGCAGCGCTCGGAGTCCTCCAAGTCGCCGGCCCTGATCTACCACGACCTGTCGCTCATTGAACGCATTCTGCGCGACCAGGTGAGCTCGAACTTCGCCAACATCTGGGTCGACACCGAGGCCGACTACGAGCGCATCGTGCGGTTCCTCAATCGCTTCTCTCCGTCGCTGGTGCGGCGCGTGAAACTCTACACCAAGGAAACTCCGCTCTTCGAGCACTTCGGCATTCAAGACGAGATTTCGAAGGCGCTGCGCTCCAAGGTGTGGCTGAAGTCGGGCGGGTCGATCGTGATTAACCAGACGGAGGCGCTGGTGGCCATCGACATCAATACCGGCAAATATGTGGGCAAGTCAGCGCGGCTTGAGGACACGATTCTGAAGACCAACCTCGACGCTGTGCCGGAGATCGTGCGCCAGATTCGGCTGCGCGACCTGGGCGGCATTATCGTGATCGACTTTATCGACATGGACGAGCGCAAGAACCGCTTCAAGGTGATGGCCGCGCTCGAAGAGGCGCTGAAGAACGACCGGGCTCCGACGAAGGTGCTGCAATTTAACGATTTCGGCCTGGTGGCGATCACGCGCAAGCGCGTGAAGCAGTCGCTGGAGCGGACGCTCAGCGTGCCCTGCCCCACCTGCCAGGCTACCGGCATGGTGAAAAGCTCTGCAACGGTGTGCAACGAAATCTATATCGAGATGCGCAAGATGCGGAAGCACTTCGAGAATGCAGACGTGATGTTGCGTGTGAACCCCGAGACAGTGAAGGTTCTGAAGGCGAACGGCAATCGCTGGCTGACCGACTTCGAGGAACTGATTGGAAAGAACGTGCTGGTGAAGAGCGACCCAACTCTGCATCCGGAGCAATTCGACATTCAGGGCTAGTTGAGCCGCAGGAAAGCACAGGGCCGGAGCGGTTGCTCCGGCCTTTTGCTTTTTCTGAAGGGGCGAAAAGGTGGCTGGGCGGCCTTCTGGGACGAGCCGGGATTGCCCTGACCATTGTCCGCCGGGCCAATCTTCGGAGCGCTACGCGTCTCATCCAAAGGGATTGGGCGCACTGTACAAGCAACCTCTGACGACTTTCGGTGTCTAATTCCAGTGACAGGCATTTCTCTTCCGCAAGTTGAACAAAATCCGGTATTTGAGGTGGTTTCGATGTCCTTCTCCTGTTTGATCTCGCCGATCCGGCGCGCGGGTCTGATGGTAGTCGCGGGCTTGGTCGCGGCCGGTTTTGCAGCTGCGCAATCTGCTTCTTCGCCCGCCCCATCCATCGATCAATTCACTCACAGTCCATTCAGCGGCGCCGGCTACTCTTCGAGCCAGGCGGAGGTGAGCGCATCGGGATTGCAACTAGCGGAGTTCTCGCTGCCCGAAGCCGCGAATCCGAGTGGCTCGGGCGGGGCAGGCGGCCAATACGGGCAGGGCGGCGAATCCCGCGGCGGAGGCCAGCGTGGGCTATTCCACCACCTGGCATTTGAGGCCGGAGGCGGATTCAACGGGCCCGTCGGCAACGACACGCCATACATCACATGGGGCGGGAACTTCACCGTCGGCGCAGGCTTCCATTTCTCCAGAGTGTTTTCCACGCTGCTCGAGTATCAGTTTATTGACGACAAGTTGCCTGGCGCATTCATTTCAGCGGTCGGCACTCAGTCGGGCGATGCTCATTTCAACTCGATTACCGGCTCTCCCGTCATCGATCTCACTCCGAAGAGGTCGAACGGCGTCTACCTGGTTGGCGGCTTCGGCTATTACCACAAGTCGACAAACTTCAGCGACTACGAGTG
>JBEKAJ010000280.1:0-4342 GCA_050018295.1 Occallatibacter sp.
TGGGCTCGATCGATCCCTACCAGATCTTTCGCATCTTCCACGAGATCCATGCGGCGAGCGACGACGGCCTCAAGATCGACATCGCCTACATGATCGATCAGAGCCACAACCTGAAGGGCAAGATAGAGGCGATGGTACAGACCGTGGTGACCGCGCAGGAGCTCTACCTGAAAGCCGCGCTTGTGGACCGCGAAAGGCTGGCGGAGTTGCAGCAAAACTGCGATCTGGTGGCTGCTGAAGAGCTCTATCGTGGGGCCCTCTGGTGCGACGTGCGTCCGTTGACGCGCGCGTGGCGCGAGGCCCATGGGCTACCGGCGGACCCGCTGGATGCGCTGCGCGCAAGCGGCTATGTGGAACGTGCGGCGCGGGAGCGTGGCAGCCGCAGTTCGGCCGTAAGTAGCTACGCGTGAATTTGTTCTAATGATCGTTCTCGAGCTTGTGTTTCAATAGGGGTATTAAGACGGACCGAAGCGGGGAGGGGTCGTTGGCCAAAGCGAAGATCAAGCGGCTGTACCTGATTCCGATTCTCTCTAAGGCGCTCGACGTCATCGAGCTGCTGGAGCAGGACAATGCGTCCATGACGCTCGAGGACGTTTACCAGCGCACCAACATCTCCAAGACAAGCGTCTACCGCATTCTCAAGACACTTGTGCATCGCGGCTATCTGGCGCAGACGCCGAGCGGCCAATACCGGCTCGTGTCGCGGCCGCGGCGCTTGCGCTTCGGGTTTGCCGTGCAGAGCGCGGAGATGCCGTTCAGCGAGGCGGTGGCGGAGAGCGTGACAGCGGCTGCGGCCGCCTCGGGCGTGGAGCTGATCGTGCTGGACAACCGCTACGATCCCGCCGTGGCCGTGCGCAACGCCGAAGAATTCGTGGCCAAGCGCGTGGACCTGGTGCTGGAATTCCAGGTGGAAGAAGCCGCTGCGCCGCGGGTATCGCACATCTTCAAAAAGGCCGAGATTCCCATGGTGGCTATCGATGTACCTCACCCCAATTCGACGTACTTCGGCGTGGACAACTTCGAAGTTGGGTACGAGGCCGCATCCATCCTGGCGCAGTTCGCGCAGAGGCAATGGAGGGGCAAGGTGGACCGGGTGGTGGGCGTCGGATTCAGAGAGGCCGGCAGCTTTGTACAAAACCGCATCGCCGGTGCCTTCGACGGAATCCGGGACCGGTTCAAGGAGTTGACGCTCGACCAGTTCGTACAGATCGAAGGGAAAGGTATGCGCGAAGCAAGCCAGAGGGCGATGAGCGAGTATCTTCGCGTGAGGCGACCCGGGGAACATACGCTGGTCGCCGCCGCGAACGATACCAGCGCACTGGGTGTTCTGGACGCGGTGCGCAAGGCAGGGCAGGAAGCGAATTTCGCCATCGTGGGCCAGGACTGCATTCCCGAGGTCCTGGAGGAAATGCGCACCGGATCGAGCGCGATCGTTGGCTCCATTTCGCACGAGCCCGAGACTTACGGACCGCGGCTGATCCAGCTCGGCATTTCGATTTTGCGCGGGTATACCGTGCCTCCATATAACTACGCGCATCACCGCGTGGTTACGCCGGATACACTGAACGCCGAAGACAAGGCGCGAAAGCCCACGCAGGAAAGTTCGGCGCACGCAGTGCGAGTCGGCGAGCCGGCCTGAAAGCACGGTGAAATCGGCATTTCTGGTGGCGCATGCGAGGCGGCATTCGGTTTCGCCCGTCCGGAATCCGGGTCTAAAACGATTTCCCAAAGCCGCTGGCTGTATCATGAATTGGAGTTCGATTCATTCCCCATTTGAGTGCCTCCTATGACATCGGCGTCGACTGCATCTCCTGTATTGCATTTTCTTGAGGACCGCTGGGATCCCGCCGTGGCGGCCGGTCTCGATGAGCCTGAACTTCTGCGCTACCGCTCGAACCTGCTCGGTTCTGACCTGCGCATTACGAACTTTGCCGGCGGCAACACCAGCACAAAGGTCGTCGAGATGGATCCGCTCACCGGCAATCCTGTAGAAGTCCTTTGGGTGAAGGGTTCCGGAGGCGACCTTGGCAGCATCAAGCGCGCCGGCTTCGCCACGCTCTACCAGGAAAAACTGCTGGCGCTTGAGCGCATCTACAAAGGCGTGGATTTCGAAGACGAGATGGCGGAGATGTATCCGCTTTGCGCCTTCCGCAACAATCCGGTCGCCGCATCCATTGATACGCCGCTGCACGGATTCCTGCCCTTTCCGCATGTGGATCACCTGCACCCCGACTGGGGAATCGCGCTGGCGGCGAGCGCCAACGGCAAAACCCGGATGGAAGAGTTCAACCGCGAGTTTGGTCACTCGCTGGTGTGGCTGCCGTGGCAGCGCCCCGGCTTTGAATTGGCGATGATGATGAAGCGTATCGTCCGGGAGAATCCCGGTTGCGACGGCATCGTGCTGGGCGGGCACGGGCTCTTCACCTGGGGCCAGACGCAGCGCGAGTGCTACCTGAACACGATGCACATGATCGATAGCATTGGGCAGTTCATCGAGCGCCACGGGCGCAGCAAGGGCAAGACTCGCTTTGGTGGCGAGGCCGTGCCGGCGCGCGCGGACCGGCGCAACCTCGCGATCCAGATTGCTCCTTTTCTTCGCGGGCGCATCAGCGCCAGGCAGCGTTTCATCAGCAGCTTCTCTGACGCACCCGACGTACTGCAGTTCGTGAATTCCGCCCATGGCAAGGATCTCGCCTTCCTGGGCACCAGTTGTCCCGATCACTTTATTCGCACCAAGATCCGGCCCATGTTTGTGCACTGGGGCGCGAACGACGACATCGAGGCGCTGAAAAAGCAGATCGATTGCGCGCTGGCCGAATATCGTGACCAGTACCGCGCTTACTACCGCACGTTTGCCAAGCCCGATTCGCCCGCAATTCGCGACGCCAGCCCCGCCGTGGTGCTGATTTCGGGGCTGGGGATGTTCAGCTTCGGCAAAGACAAGACCGAGGCGCGCATCACCGGCGAGTTCTATGCCAACGCCATTCACGTGATGGAAGGCGCGAGCTTGTTGGGCGAGGGCGCGGTGAGTGGCACCGTGCCTCAGTGCCCGCCGGGGATGGATCCGGCAAGCTTCAAAGTCTTTGACAATTATGTCGCGTTGCCGGCTGCCGAAGCGTTCCGCATCGAGTACTGGGCGCTGGAGGAGGCCAAGATTCGGCGCCGCCCGCCGGAGAAGGAGCTAAGCCGGCGCGTGGCATTCGTCGTGGGCGGCGCCAGCGGCATTGGTCGCGAAGTGGCGCGGCTGGCTGCGTCGCGCGGCGCGCACGTGTTTGTCGCGGACCGCAACGAGGAAGGCCTGGCGCGCGTGGCCGGCGAAATTGCAGCCATCGCGTCGCCCGAGTTTACCGGTTACCACGGCGTCGACATTCGCAGTCGCCAGTCGATACGCAAAGCACTGGGCGAAGCAGCGCTGGCCTTCGGTGGCATCGACATTCTCATTAATACCGCGGCGCTGTTTCCATCCACGGCGGAGGGCGAGATCGCCGACGAAATGTGGTCCGACACGCTGGCCGTGAACGTGACCGCGAACTACCTGCTCGCCGATGAAGCTGCAAAGCTGTTTGAAGAGCAGGGACTGCACGGGAACATCGTCTTTACCAGCTCGGCCAACGCTGTGGTGGCCAAACGCGGCAGCGAGGCTTACGACGTAAGCAAGGCCGCGCTCTCGCACCTGATCCGCGAGCTTGCGGTGAGCATGGCGCCCAACGTGCGGGTGAACGGCATTGGACCCGCCACCGTGGTGAAGGGTTCATTGATGTTTCCCCGAGACCGCGTGCGCGCCTCGCTGCGCAAATACAATATTCCTTTCCAGGAATCGTTTAGCGACGAGGAGCTTCGCAGCCGTCTGGCAGCGTTTTATGCCGAGCGTACTTTGACGCACAAGGCAATCGGCGGTTCCGACTGCGCGGAAGCAATCCTCTTTCTGGCCAGTCCCCGGGCGCGCTGCACCACGGGCCACGTCATTCCTGTGGACGGCGGCCTGACCGAAGCCTTCGTGCGCTAGGGTCTGTTCACACTACTGAGGCGGATGGCGTTAGGCCCTAGAGAAACCGGAGTTTTGCTTCCGTCATGCAAGAAGCTGCGCGTGTTGCTATCGATTTAGGCGCAGAAAGCTGCCGCGTTTCGCTGCTTCGCTGGATCAACGGCGAGCCCGCCGTCGAAGTCGTTCTTCGCATTCCAAATGGGCCTGTGCGTCGCGGCGATTCGCTCTGCTGGCCGCTCTCGCACATTCTCGCCGGTCTCGAAGAGGGTCTGCGCAAAGCCGCCGCGGCCGCTCCCGAAGGCATTCGATCCATCGGCGTCGACGGCTGGTCAGTGGACTATGTGCGCCTTGCGCCCG
>JBEKAJ010000281.1:0-4334 GCA_050018295.1 Occallatibacter sp.
GTGGAAGAGGACCCCGACCGCATCAGAATTGCGGTGAGCTGAGAGGCTTTCGGCACCGGCCGTGCGATCAGGCCCGGAAATCTTCCGTAACCCCTTCCTTCCGGCCCCGGCGGTGTATTCTCAACGCTGAATGAAACGCATCATTACCGCTGTTGTTCTGATTCCGATTGTCCTCGTTCTGGTGTTTCTCGGGCCCAGGTGGCAATGGCTGTTTACGCTGGCAGTGGCGGCGGTGGCGGCGCTCTCAGGGTGGGAGTACATGGCCCTCAGCCGGCGCTGCGGAGCAAACCCGCCGCGAATCGCGACGATGGTGGCACTGCTGGCGCTGTTTGCCGTCGACTTTGAGTGGCCCGACCTGACCCCGGCTCTCTTTGGAATTCTGGGCCTGGGCCTGCTGGTGTATTGCACCTTCTTCAAGCCGGTTGAGGAAACCATTGCGGACGCTTCGGCGTCGATCTTCTGCCTGCTCTACACCGGTTTAACTCTGATCGCCTTGCCGACGCTGCGCGAGCAAGCCAATGGGCCCTCGCTGGTGGCGTTTTTGCTTTTCGTGGTGTGGGCGGGAGACACGGCCGCTTATTACGCCGGCCGCGCGTGGGGCCGACACAAGATGGCGCCCAAGCTGAGCCCAGGAAAGAGTTGGGAGGGAGCCATCGCATCGGTCGCCGGCAGCGTGGTGATTGCCGCGGTGCTTGTGAGCCTGGCGACGGTGATGCAGGAACCATCGAACTCGGCGATCGTTTCCTGGCTGGAGCGCGTTTTCCCCTCGGCAGTGCTGGCCTACCCGGATGAGATGTGGTACTGGGTGGGACTGGCCGCAGTCATTAATGTGGCCGGACAGGTGGGCGATCTGGCCGAGTCGGCACTGAAGCGATCGGCTGGGGTGAAGGATTCAGGCAACCTGCTGCCCGGCCACGGTGGAATGCTGGACCGCATCGACGCGCTGCTGCTCGCCGGCCCGGTGCTCTGGTACGCACAGGTGATTCATCAGAGGTTTTAGAATAGCTGCTAGCTGCTAGCTTCTAGCCTCTAGCTCGTTCCTGGAATTGTGAACGGTCGGGCTTTATTCATGAGTTCTCCGGTCTGCCCGATTCCCTATGGGCATGCGCAAGTCGCAACACAAGGCGATTGCACTGACGCGAAATGGCTAGAGGCTAAGAGCTAGAAGCTAGAGGCTGTTTTTTGAAGAGACTCGCCATTCTCGGTTCTACCGGCTCCATCGGGCAGAGCACCCTCTCCATCGTCGAACAGTTTCCTGAGCGCTACGCAGTGGCCGCGCTGGCTGCAGGGCGCAACGTGGACCAGGCCTTTGCGCAGGCGGTGCGCTGGAGGCCAAGGGTGGTGTCGCTGGCCACGGAGGAGTTGGCCGGCAAGCTGGCAGCGCGGCTGCGCCAGGCAGGCGTCTCCGGGGTCGAGGTGGTTCACGGGACTGCGGGCACGATTGCCTGCGCGACGCTGGGCGAAGCCGATTTTGTAGTGTCGGCCATCGTGGGCGTGGCGGGGCTCGAAGCCACACATGCGGCTATCCTCAAGGGAAAGCCGGTGGGGCTGGCCAATAAGGAGTGCATGGTGGCGGCGGGCGAGATCCTGACCGCAGCGGCACGCGAGCGCAAGGTGCCCATCCTGCCCATCGACAGCGAACACAACGCGGTGCACCAATGCCTGCGCGTTGGCGCGCACAGCGAGGTGAAGACGCTCTGGCTGACGGCTTCAGGAGGGCCGTTCCGCCAGCTTCCTCTCGACCAGTTCGTGAGCATCACTCCTGAGCAGGCGCTGAAGCACCCCACGTGGGTTATGGGCAGGCGCATTACCATCGACTCGGCGACGATGCTGAACAAAGGGCTCGAGGTGATCGAGGCCTGCCGGCTTTTCGACGTGACGCCAGCCCAGGTGCGGGTGACCATCCATCCCCAATCGACCGTGCATTCGATGGTGGAATACGTGGACGGGTCCATCCTGGCGCAGATTTCGGTGACGGATATGCGGCTGCCGATTCTGTACGCGCTGGCATGGCCGGAGCGGCCTAAGTCCACACTGACGTTTGACCTGGCGGCCTTGAGGCACCTGGATTTTGAGGCGCCGGACTTCGAGCGCTTCCCTTGCCTGCGGCTGTCCTTTGAGGCGGCCGAAAAGGGGGGAGCGCACTCGATCGCGCTGAATGCGGCCGACGAGGTGGCGGTAGGGGCCTTCCTCGAACGTCGTATTCCGTTTACGGGCATCCCGCGTACAATTGAAGAAGTGCTCGCGGCGACCCCGGAGGCCCACCCCGCCACCATTGCGGAGGTGCTTGCCGCCGACCAGGAAGCGCGAGAACGGGCTCGGGCACTGCTCCCGCAATCTCAATGAGCGCATGCCGGCTGGCTGTGCTTAATCGAAGGAAACACTCGCACAACGATGCATGACTTTCTGGTATCTGCCGTTGCATTTATCGTCCTTGTCGGCGCGATCATCGTGGTGCACGAGGGTGGACACTTCATCGTAGCCAAGCTCTGCAGGGTTCGCGTCGAGGCATTCTCCATCGGCTTCGGTCCGCGCCTCTTCGGCTTCACGATCGGTGAGACGGAGTACAAGGTCTGCCTGCTTCCGCTGGGTGGCTTTGTGAAGATGACCGGAGAAACCGAGTCCGGGCTAACCGGCAGTCCCTCCGACCAAGCGAGCCAAGGGGCTGTCGACGACCCGGGAGCTTTCACGGCTCACCCGCGCTGGCAGCGCATGCTGATCGGACTTGCCGGCCCAACCTTCAACATTCTGCTGACGCTGTTGTTGATGTGGTTTTATTTCGCCTTTATCAACGAGGTGCCAGCGGCGACAGTAAAGACCACAAGCGTGGAGTGGGTTACTCCGGACTCGGCCGCCGCGACGGCGGGGCTCGAGACCGGCGATGTGATCGTGGGCTTCGACAACATCAAGAATCCGGGCTGGGAGAATGTGTATGACCGCTTCCGGTTGAACGCCAATCAGACGGTGCCGATGGCGGTGGAGCGTGGGGGAAAAACCCTGCAGCTGAGCCTGCGCGTGCCGGCCAGCGCCAAGAGCGACGATTTCGATTTAAGCGACGCGGGGATTTCACCGCAGTATCTCCCGGGGCCGATTCCAGTGGCGGAGGTGCAGCCGGGCATGCCCGCCGAGGAGGCTGGGCTACGCGGTGGCGATGCCATCGAGGCCGTCGACGGCCAGGCATTCCATTCGGTGAATACCCTGCTGGCATACATGCAAGCGGGGAAGGGCAAGACGCTGACCCTCACCGTGCTGCGCAACGGCGCCACACTGCAGATTGTGGCCACGCCGACGAAGCTCGATACGAGATGGATGCTGGGCTTCTCGACGACTCCGATTCCCATCCGCGACGAGCCCTTGTCGCTTGTATCGGCCGCCGGCAAGTCACTGAGCTTCTGCAAGAACAATTCGCTCCTTGTGGGCGAAGTGCTGAACCGGCTGTTTACCCACCGGCTTTCAGTGACGCAGATGATGGGGCCTGTGGGAATTGCCAAGGCTGCCGGCGAGGCCGCCGAGATGGATGGCTGGTATCCGAAGTTCGGACTGGCCAGCGAAATCAGCCTGCAACTTGGGATCCTGAATCTGCTTCCCTTCCCGATTCTCGATGGAGGCATGATTCTGCTTCTGCTGATTGAAAGCGCGCTGCGCCAGGACATCAGCCTGGTCATCAAGGAGCGAATCTACCAGGCGGCATTTGTGGTGCTGATGGCCTTCATCGCCTTCACCATCTTTAACGACGTGAGCAAACTGCAACTTTTTACGCACGTCAAGCCGTGAAAAGACAGTTGTCAGTTCACAGTTGTCAGTTGTCAGCGTTTCGCTTGAGAGTTAACGCGCGATGCCGGTGACCACGCAGGTGCGGGTGCGGTATGCCGAGACCGACCAGATGGGCATTGTCTACTATGCCAACTACCTGGTCTGGTTTGAGCTCGGCCGCGTAGAACTGTTGCGGTCAATTGGCCTTGCCTATAGCCGCCTTGAGAGCGATCACGGATGCATCCTGCCAGTGATCGATGCAACCTGCCGCTATAAATCGCCGGCACGCTACGACGACGAGATCCTGATCGAGACTCGGCCGGCGATGCTGCGGGGATCGGTGCTCAAGTTCGCCTATCGAATCCTGCGCAAAGCTCCCGAGGGCGAAGAGAAGACGCTTCTGGCCGAAGGCGAGACGGTGCACGTGGTCTGCGACGATCAGTTGCAGCGCAAACCCCTGCCTGCGAGGTATGCGGCGGCGCTGAGGGCGCTGATGGAAGAGGGAGCCGACTAGAGCGGTTCCACAATTCACGTGCCCTTTCCGGCGTCTTGCAGGGTGGCTTTTCCTTGATGTAAAAGCC
>JBEKAJ010000282.1:0-4322 GCA_050018295.1 Occallatibacter sp.
CTCAGCCGCCCCTTGTCGGTGAACGCCTTCATGAACGTTCCGTCCTTCAGCTTTTCCAGAATCCGCGGCGCAATCCCGCCGCCCACGTACAGCCCGCCTACCGAAAGAACCTTCAGCGCCAGGTTCCCCGCCTCGGCCCCGTACGCCGCAACAAACATGTCCAGCGCCTTCTCGCAGATCTCGCTCTTGGCATTCAGCGCCGCCTCGGTGATCGCCGCGTTCGGATCGTCCTCGGTCATCTGCTCCGCCAGCCACGCCGGCTCTTCCAGGCCTCGCACCTCGCGCAGAAACTCGTAACAGTTGGTGATCCCCTGCCCGCTAACCACGCGCTCCGTGCTGATCCGCCCGTTGTACTTCTGCTTCAGGAAACGCAGCAGGTCGATCTCGTCGTCATTGCGCGCCGCGTAGTCCGAGTGGCCGCCTTCCGATGGGTAGGGAACATAGTTGCGCCCATCCCACACCAGATACGCCTCGCCGAGCCCCGTTCCAGCCGCGAGCAGCGCCCGATTGCCCACCTGCCGGGAATCGCCTTCGCTCAACGTATAAATCTGGTCTGCCGCCAGCTCCGCAATCCCGTACCCGTTCGCCTGCAAATCATTGATAAGAAAAACGTAATCAATCTTCAAGTTGCGCGCTAGCTCGCGGCTGTCCAGCGTCCATGGCAGGTTGGTCAGCCGCAGCCGCCCATCCCGCACCGGGCCCGGCACACCAAAGCACGCCGATGTCACCTTCTCCGCAACTACAAACTCCTTCACGATCTCTTCCAGCCCCGCGTACTCCTTGGCCGGGAACTGCTTATCGCGTGTGTGCTTCAAATTGCCGTCGATAAAATCGAATAGCGCCAGGTGAACCTTGGTGCCGCCTACATCGCCTGCCAGTATCATTCAGTCCTCTCGATAGTCCCAGATCCACTTGCGTCCGGCGCCGGCAGCAGCGTGGCCGCCGCCTGGTCCAGAAGCAAGGTCAGTATACCGTCCACGGGCACGATGAATTGGCTCGGCAGCCGCTCCTCGTCGCGCGGCCCCTTCAACACCTCGTTTAGAATCATCGCCTTCTCCGCACCCTCAATCAGGAAGAACACCTGCCTCGCTGCATTGATCACAGGCCGCGTCAACGTCACCCGCCACATGTCCTTCTCCTCCACATAGTTTGCCGCCACCAGCCGATCTGTCATGTGGAGCGCCTCAGTGTGGGGAAAAAGAGACGCAGTATGTCCATCCGGGCCCATCCCCAACTGCACCAAATCGAACCGCGGAATCTCCGCCCCGTTCAGTCCGAAGCTCGTCCTCAGTTCCGCTTCGTACCTGGCCGCCGCCACATCGGGCTCTAGCTCGCCCTCCATGCGGTGAATCTGCTCCGGTTTCAAAGGCACGTGGTCTAGCAGCGCCTCGCGCGTCATGCGGAAGTTCGAGTCGGCGTCGTCCGGCGGCACGCACCGCTCATCAACCCACCACAGGTCGAGCTCCTCCCACGGCATTCGCTTCCGCCACTCCTCGCCCTGCTCGGCCAGCGTTTTGAATGCCGCCTTGGGCGTTGACCCGCCGCTGATCGCAATCCGCGCCACGCCGCGCGCCGCCACCGCCTTCTCGGCCTCCACGACAAAAAACTCCGCCGCCCGCCGCGCCAGCGCCGCCGCATTCGGCTCGACAAAATAAACGATCTTCAGGTTCTGAGGCATCGGCATGCACCTATCGCTTCTACGTTACATCCGAGCGAGGCGATAGTTTTAAGTGAATTTGTGCAACCTGCGGAAGGCTACCGTCCTAAATACGTCCGGTACTGCTGCTCCAGCACGCCGGAAGCGCGCGCCAACCCGATCTTCGATACGTTGTACGCGTACAGGCTCTCCACCAGGTTGCTTTCGGCGGTCGCCAGCGTAGCTTCCGCGGTCACCAGCGGCAGGTTGTCGTCCACGCCGGCGTTCACGCGGTCAGTCTCATCGCTCAGTGCGCGTGTGGCCAGGTCCACATTCGACCGCGCCACTTCAACCAGTTGCTTGTTTGCGCGCACGTCCCAAAGCGCCGCCCTCACCTGCTCGTCGATGTGGTTGCGAAGGTCGTCGAGCAGCGCGTTCGTCTCCTGCATCTTCGCCTTCGATGCGTCCTCATCGCCGCGCAGCTTGGCCTCGCGAAAAATCGGAAAACTTAAAATGCCCATGGCGATGAAATCGCCGTGGGTCCCCGCGCCGTTCACGGTGCTGGTGGCGTAGTTCCCGTAGAAGCTCAGCGTCGGCAGCCGCTCGCTGCGGTATACATTGTGCAGCGCCCGGTACCCGACCGCCTGGTTCTCGAAGTTCTGGTAATCCTGCCGGTTCTGGTAGGCCACTGCCCTCACTTCTTCCGGCGTCTGCTCCGCCAGATCGCTGTAGGGCGCCGGATCGGTCAGTTCGATCTCCTGCCCGGGATCGACGCCGATCTCCCGTTTCAGCAAAATAAAATCCTTTTCCTGCTGATTTTCGGCTGCGATCAACGCCTGCTGCTGCGAATCCAGTTGCACCTTCGCGCGCAACTCGTCGAGATTCGCCGCCACTCCCGCCACGTGCGCCTCATGCGCGTGATCCTCAAACAACTGCGCCTGCTTCACAAGCGCCTGTGCGTTTTCTACCTCGCTCTGGTCCGCGACCGCTCGCAGATAGGCCACGGCCACCTGCTGCACAACCTCGCCGCGCGCGGTCATCTTGCCAAAGTGCGCTGCACGCTCCGCCGCCTTCGCCGCCTTCCATCCCTGGATCACCGGCCCGGAAAACAGAATCTCGTTGTACTGGATCTTTCCCTCAGTCAAATCGTCGCGCGTAATCAGCGACAGACCCGCCGGAATCTTGCCCCCAGGAAACAGCGAAGTGAACTCGCCAATCACCTTGGGGCTGAATCCCAGCGCCGCCAGGTCGTGCATATAGAAGCCCGTGTCGCCCGTCAGCGTGATCGTGGGCAAAAACAACTGCAGCGCCTCATTCACCTCGGCGTGGTAGCTCTTCTCCTCGTTCTCCACTTCCTTCAGCCCAAGGTTGTTCTTCAAACCCCGCTGGATGGCGTCGTCCAGCGAAAGCTTCAGCGGCTCGCCCGTCACAGGCTGCGCCGTCACGCTGCCCCAGAAAGGATTGTCCTCCGATGACGAATTCTGCGCCTGCGCGCCCACGGCAATGCTGCCGGCCAAAACCAGAAGGGCGAGAAGCCCCCTCCGCGGGACAAGATGTTCCTCTCGTTTCACTTCCATTATTTTCTCAGATGAGCCGGACAGGCTACGGGATTCATCTGCCGAAATTGTTGCGAACGGCTACGCTGCCCCCAGTTGCTTCTGGCGCGCCCTCTCGATGAGGTATCCTTTTCTGCGGCAGAAAACCGCGTGGTACGCTTGCGCGCAAAACCTCCACCATTGAGCGAAGCGTATCCCGTCCACGTTCCGTCGCTCGCGAATATGTTCTCGAAAGGCCTTCCATGCCGCAAAAATCTTTGCTGTCCCTGGTCAAACTTGCAGCCATTCCCTTTTGTGTGCTCGCATCCACTGCGGTGCTCGCTGCGCAAGCCGCCGCCGCAGGGCCGCCTGACATCGTCGCCGGACCGCTGGTCATCTTTGAAGGCCAGCAGGACGTAGGCAATGTCCTCCACCCCGGCTCCGCGCAATATGACAGCGCCAGCGGAACCTATACGGTCAGCGGCAGCGGCGAAAACATGTGGTTCACCACCGATGATTTCCATTTCGTGTGGGCCAAGGTCTCGGGAGATGTTGCTCTTACCGCCGACATCGCGATCCTCGGCTCCGGTGGAGATCCCCATCGCAAGGCAGTTCTCATGATCCGCCAGTCTCTGGATGGCAATTCGGCCGCCGTGGACGTAGCCGTGCACGGAGTCGGCCTCACCTCCCTGCAATTCCGCGACGCGGCCGGTGGCATTATGCACGAGGTGCAAGCGCACGTCACGGCACCCAAGACGGTGCGCATCGAGAAGCGCGGCGATTATTTCTACGCGTTCGTCTCGGGCGAAGATGGCAAGCTGGAACCGGCGGGAGCTTCAACCAAGGTGGCGCTTACCGGCCCCTTCTATATCGGCATCGGCGTCTGCGCGCACAACAAGGATGTCGTCGAACGGGCTGCTTTCTCCCATGTCAAAATCGATCATCTTGCGCCCCCGGTGGGCAACCTAGTCCTGGTAAGCGCGCTCGAGACCATCCCCATCGCTTCCACAGACCGTCATGTCGATTATGTTACGGCCGCCCACTTCGAGGCTCCGAACTGGTCCCGCGACGGTTCTTCGCTCCTCTTCAACCAGGACGGGAAAATCTTCAAGCTGGCGCTCGCCGGCGGCCAGCCTGCCGCCATCGACACC
>JBEKAJ010000283.1:0-8436 GCA_050018295.1 Occallatibacter sp.
CAGGGGATGCTCAGGGTCTGCCTTGGACTCGGTTCCGGCATCTTCAGCTTCACGTGCTGTTTATCGGAGGCGGGCGCTTGTGGATGAAAGCTGTTGCGGAGTCGAACGGCGTTTGACCGCCTTTGACACAACTCTGCCCTGCCGGGAATGTGGAAGAGCAGGCGGCGGTAATTGAGTCTGGCTGCGCAGGAAGGGCGTGGACGCCGAAATCTCCGGCGGCCGCCGGCGAGCGCGTGCTGGTAGGAATGTTATAGCTTGATAAACAAGATGATCGCTGGTTCCGGAATTGATGTAGTCGAAATTGGGCGCATCCAGCAGGCCATGGATCGCTTCGGCGAGCGTTTCCTCAACCGCGTGTTTCTTCAGGCGGAACAGGCCTATTGCATGCGCAAGCGCAAATCGGCGGAGAGCTTTGCTGCCCGTTTCGCCGCCAAAGAAGCGGCGGCCAAAGCGCTGGGCACCGGCATAAGCTTCGGAGTGAACTGGCTGGAGATTGAGGTGGTGCGCGAACTGAGCGGAAAGCCCAGCCTCCGATTTCACGGCCGCGCTGCGCAGATTGCTGGCCGATTGGGCGTTGTCAGCTCCGCCCTGTCGCTTACCCATACCTCCCAGATTGCCGTGGCCAGCGTGGTGCTTGAAGACGGGCTCTAAGCGCGCCCATTCTGGTATCCTCAAGGCGTCGACCTCTCAGTTTCGCAAGGGGAGTGAAGTGCCAAGCCGCAAAGAGATTCAGTGGTCGCAACTGAAGGTGGGAGCGCTGGTGCTGGCCTCCCTCGTCCTGCTGATCGGGCTCATGTTTCTCATGACCGCCTCATCGGGCGGTCTCTTCGCCCATAGGATCGTGCTGCGCTGCTACTTTCCCAACGCCGCCGGGCTGAAGGTTGGCGCTGTCGTGACGCTCGAAGGCGTCACCATTGGCAATGTCATTCATATGCGCGTGGTGCCTGACCGGAATCCCAATCCCGTCGAAGTCACCATGCAGGTGGGCGAGAGGTTCCTGTACGACCTGCACACCGATTCAACGGCCTCCATTCAGGCGGCCGGCGTTCTGGGCGACAGCTTTGTCGATATCGACTCCACCCACGCCACAGGGCCGCGCCCGTCCAATAACTCCGAACTCGAGCAATCCGGATCGCCAACCATTCAATCCGTCATCAACAGCAGCCAGGTCTCGATTGAAGAGATCAACAAGATGATGCACAAGATCGAGACGCTGATCGACACGCTGAACAGCAAGAGTGGCACTGCGGGCGAGTTCATCAATGATCCGGTGCTGGCCAGGAAGGTCGTATCGATTGCCACCGATCTCCAAACGGTCACGTCAGCCATCGCCCAGGGCAAAGGCACGCTGGGCGAACTGGTCAACGACAACACACTCTATACCAAGCTGAACTCGGCTGCGGACCATCTGAACGCGATTACTGCCGATCTGGACGCCGGCAAAGGCACCGCGGGCAAGCTGCTGAAGGATGAAACGCTCTATAACAACCTGAATGCCGCCGCCGCCAATACCAATGAGTTGGTGGCGCAAGTCAATTCAGGCAAAGGCTCGCTGGGCAAGCTCGTCAAGGATCCGGATTTTGCAAAGAAGCTGGACGACGCGGTGACCAACCTCGACGACATTTTGAAGAGCATCAACTCCGGCCAGGGCACGGCCGGTCAGCTTGTGCAAAACCGCGCGCTCTACGATCACCTGGACCAAACCGCGGACCAGGCCCAGCAGCTCATCAAGAGCATCCGCGAAGATCCCAAGAAGTACCTTGTCATTCGCATGAAGGTTTTTTGACCGCAGAGCAACCGACGCCGATGGGTAACAATAATCCTGCGGAACCCCCGATCGAGACATCTCGTAAATCCCTCGCATGAGAGGTCACATGTTTCCTAGAACTTTCGCCGTCGCAGGGGCTGTTTGCCTCCTCGCCGCTGGATGCGCATTCCTCGCAGACTACTGCCCTTCCCCATCCGTCGTGGCCGCTGCTTCAGATTCGGTGCCCGCCTATGCTGCCAACGGAGACATGTTGCCACCAACAAATTACCGCGAGTGGATTTACCTGAGCTCCGGCATTGACATGAGCTACAGCCCGAAAACCGCCGCGATGCAGGATCAATCGATCTTCGACAATGTTTTCGTGAACCCGGAAGCGTACAGGAGCTTCGTGGCTACAGGCACTTGGCCCGACAAGACTGTACTGGTTCTTGAAGTCAGGGAGGCAAAAAGCAAAGGCTCGATCAACCAGAGCGGGCACTTTCAAGGCACAAATGTGATGGGCTTCGAAGTCCACGTCAAGGATGAAGCCCGTTTTCCCGGCAAATGGGCGTTCTTCTCGTTCGATTCGCCTAACGGGAACGGAACGCTGATTCCACAAGGAGCGCCTTGTTACACCTGCCATGCCGCCCATGCAGCGGTGGATACGACATTCGTACAGTTCTACCCGACCCTGCTCCCCGTGGCGCGGGAGAAGAAGACGTTGAGCGATGCGTTTCTGAAGCAGGAATCGCCGCAGCCGGAGCAGAAGTAGCTCAACCGTCGGCACAGCTCCGGAAGATCCGCCAGAATTCCACAAATGCCTTCAGGCGCACCACCTGAAAGAAGTCGTTGGCGACAAGGTAGAAGACGCCCGAGGCGGCCACCACCACGTGCATGGCGCCGGGACCCAACTCGTCGCTAAACGGCAGAGGCGCAGCGGAAAAGACCATCGCCACCACAAGCAGAGCCAGCTTGACGATGCCGAGGACCAGGTTGATCTCGGCAAGCTTGCTGGAAAAGCCCCTTCCCAGCCGCAATCCCTGACCAAGACATGAGAGCGCGGAGCGCCGCTTTTCCAGCAGAACAAGAATCGGCGTGATCGTCAGAACCCAACTGGTGAGCGCGAACGCCGTGAAGAAGCCGAGCGCCAGAAAAATCGCCCAGATGAAATAGCCGACGAGGTCCGGCTCCGCGCCTCCAGTGATGTGCGTGGCCGCTGCCCATTGCATACACCGGAACCAGCCCCACAGCGTGAAACCAAACAGGCCCAGCCATGCGCCCTGCAGAACGATCATTGTCGTCGGCCGAAAAGGCACGCGCGGCTCCATGCGCATCAGCAGGAGATTGCGGCCCAAGCCTGAAACAACCACCCAGGCCAGCGCTGCAACTGGCAGCAACCACCTCAGCACCGCGAGCATGTGCGGCTCATAGAACGTAGCGATGTTCGAAAGCTGTACGGCGGCGACCCATGGATTCTGCGTGTCGAGCGAGTTTGCGCCCGACGATTCAAGGGGATAAGCCGCGAGAATTTGCTGTCCTTGCTTCCAGCAGATGAAAAGAAACGGAACTCCGAAGAGCCAGCGCCAGGCGATTTCAATGGCAACGAGCGAAGGACGCCGGAAGACCTCGCCCATGTGCTCGACAAGCAGTTGCGTTCCGCGCACCGGAGCGTTGCCGTGAACACTCGCCACGGAACCTGTCCTCACTTCACGACCAGGTTGACCGCCCGGCCGGGCACGACAATCACCTTCACGACAGTCTTGTTCGCGATGCGGTCGTGCACCTTCTCGTTGGCCAGCGCCGCGGCCTCCATCGTTTTGGAATCTGCGCCTGCCGCCACGCGCACCACCGTGACCAGCTTCCCGTTGATCTGCACCGGAATCTCGATCTCATCTTCCTTCGCCAGCTCGAGATCGCTTTTGGGCCAGGGGGCACGAAGAAGCGCACCGTCCTCACCCAGTTCTTCCCACAATTCCGCAGCGAGAAATGGAGCGAACGGCGCCAGCAGCAGAACAAGCGTGCGCAGCAGCTGGCGCACCGCCGGCGCGGAGATTTCGCCTGCGGCCAATTGCGCGTCCGCATCCTGCATCTCGTTGACGAGCTCCATGATCGCCGCCACGTCGGTATTGAAGTGCCACCGGCCCTCGAAATCTAGCGTGATTTTGGCGATGGTCTGGTGCAGCTTTCTGAGCAGCTTGAGCGAAAGCCCTGCCGGCGCCTCAACTTTCTGTCCGTCAGCCTTGCGCGCCACGGGCGCGTACTTCACGGTCAACCTGTAGACGCGGCTCAGGAAGCGGCTCACTCCAGCGACTCCGTCCTCCTGCCAGTCAAGATCGCGGTCGGGCGGCGCGGCAAACAGCGAGTACATTCGCGCAGAGTCGGCGCCGTAGCGCGTCACCATGTCGTCGGGCGAGATCACGTTGCCCTTCGACTTCGACATCTTTGCGCCGTCTTTGATCACCATGCCCTGCGTGAAGAGATCACCATGCCCTGCGTGAAGAGGCGCTGAGTCGGCTCGTCATTTTTCACCAGGCCGAGGTCGCGCATCACCTTGGTCCAGAAGCGCGAATAAATCAGGTGCAGAATCGCGTGCTCCACGCCGCCGATGTACTGGTCGATGGGGAACCAATACTTGACAATGGCCGGATCGAAGGGCGCCTTCGAATTCTTCGCGTCGGTGTAGCGGTAAAAATACCAGCTCGAATCGACGAACGTGTCCATGGTGTCGGTTTCGCGCCGGGCCGTTCCGCCGCACTTGGGGCAAATGGTGTTCACAAACTCCGGCACGCGCCCCAGCGGCGAACCGCCCTGCTGCGTGATCTCGATCTTCTCCGGCAGAATCACCGGCAACTGATCGTCCGGGACCGCAACTAGGCCGTCACGCTCGCAGTGAATCATGGGGATCGGCGTGCCCCAATAGCGCTGCCGGCTCACGCCCCAATCCTTCAAGCGGAAGATGACCTTTGCTTCTCCAAACTGGCCTCGCACCGCTACTTCCTGCAGCTTCACCTGGGCATGGGCGCAGCTTATCCCGTTGTATTCGCCGGAGTTCACAAGTACGCCGTCTTCGGAAATGAACGGCAGCGCATCCGCGCCCTCAGCCTCCTCGACCGGCTTGATCACCCGCCGAATCTCGATCCCGTATTTCATCGCGAACTCAAAGTCGCGTTCGTCGTGGGCAGGCACGCTCATAATGGCGCCGGTCCCGTAGTCCATCAAAATGTAGTTCGCCACCCAGATGGGCACGCGCTCGCCGTTGTACGGATTGAGTGCGAATCGGCCCGTCGCCACGCCGTGCTTTTCGATGGCGCCCACGTCGCCGGCTTCCCGGGCCTTCTTCTGCTCGTCAAGCAGTCCCGCAACCTTGACCTTTAAGTCCGGATCGGCGGCAGAAAAGGCCGTCACCAGCGGATGCTCCGGCGCTAACTGCACGCTGGTCGCGCCAAAGATCGTGTCCACGCGCGTTGTAAACACGCGTATGCGTGTCTTTTCTGATCCCTGATCCCTGATCCCTGATCCCTGGTTGATTTCTTCTAAGAAGAAATCAACCTCCGTCCCTTCGCTGCGCCCGATCCAGTTGCGCTGCATGGTGCGCACTTTTTCCGGCCACCCGTCCAGCTTGTCCAACCCGTCGAGTAGCTCTTGGGCATAGGCGGTGATGCGCAGGAACCATTGCTCCAGATCGCGCTGCTCTACCTTCGTGTCTTCGTGCCGCCAGCAGCAGCCGTCGATCACCTGCTCGTTGGCCAGCACCGTCGCGCACTCCGGGCACCAGTTCACCTTGCTCTTCTTGCGATACACCAGGCCCTTTTCATACATGCGCAGGAAGAACCACTGGTTCCAGCGGTAGTAGTCGGGCAAGCACGTGGTGAGCTCAGTAGCCCAGTCGTAGGCGTAGCCGATGCGTTGCATCTGCCGCTTCATGGCGGCAATGTTGCCCAGCGTCCACTCGCGCGGCGGCGTATTGTTTTTTAGCGCCGCGTTTTCCGCGGGCAGCCCGAACGCGTCCCACCCCATCGGGTGCAGCACGTTGTAGCCGCGCATCCACATCTGCCGGGCGAGCGCGTCGCCGATGGCGTAGTTGCGTACGTGGCCCATGTGCAATTGGCCGCTGGGATACGGCAGCATCTCCAGCACGTAGTACTTGGGTTTTTTGCTTGAGGCCGGCTCAGCGGCGAAGAGCCTAGGATCGGCGGCCCAGCGCTCCTGCCATTTCTGCTCGATCGCAGCCGGATCGTAACGCAGTTGTTCTTTCTCGTCCGCCATCACTTTTCAGTGTAAACGGCGAAGCGCGTCACTTCACTGGCTGCTTCACCAGCCTCTTCAGCGCCCGCACATTCCGCTCCTCGTCGCCCTCTTCGTCCACCGGTGTCTCCGCAATAAACGCGCAATGACTGAAGCGCGGATCGTTCAGCAGGCGCCGGAAAGTCTCCAGCCCCATCGTTCCCTCGCCGATGTGCTCGTGCCGGTCGAGCTTCGATCCTCGCTCCGCCTTGGCGTCGTTGCAGTGCCACACGCGCACCGCATCGAAGCCCACCGTCGCGGCGGCCTGCTTCATGGTTTCCTCATAGCCCTCGGCGCTCACCAGGTCGTAGCCGGCCACATGCGTGTGGCATGTATCGAGACACACAGCCACCGGCGCGTGGCTCTTCAGCCGTTCCACCAGCTCCGCTACCTGCTCAAAGCTGCCGCCCAGCGAGAACTCCGCGCCCGCTGTGTTTTCAATCAAAATGTGGAACCCGGTGGCCTGCCACGGCTGCCCGTCAATCGCGCGCTTGATGGAGTCCGCCGCAAGCGTCAATCCTTCCTCGCGCGTCAGTCCCTTCCACGAGCCCGGATGTAGGACGAGGTAATCCGCGCCGAGCACAAGCGCCCGCTCGATCTCTCCGCGAAAAGCTCCCACGCTCTTCTCGCGAATCTCGCTCGACTGGCTGCAAATGTTGATCAGGTAGCCGGTGTGGATGACCAGCGGCCCCACATCGAGCTTTGCGCGCAGCTCGCGCATCCGCTCCGCCTGCCTCGGGTCCACCTTCGGCGCGCGCCACATGCGCGGGCTCGCGGAAAAGATTTGGAAGGTATTGGCGCCAATCTCGCGCGTGCGTTCCACGGCATTCGACGCCCCGCCCGCCGTCCCCAGATGCACCCCGATCCTCTTCGCCATGCGATCCAGTCTAATGGCTCTTCCGCCGAGAGCCGCCTGTGCTCGCGATTGCAAGCATCGGAGTCGCCCTCCAGCGATCGAGCCTTCGCAGCTGTCAAGCCCCTCCTTCAGCATTCCGGCCGCAACTCATTGAAAAGAAGCGATAAAAACCTTCGCCAACTTTGCCGATCATTTCCCTGGTTTGGCGCACAATTGCCCTATGATCCACAACCACACCAGCGAAGCCGAAGGACTCAACAGCCAGCGGCTACTGGCTACCGGGGGACGACTTCGGGTCCTCGACCGTCCGCTTCAGAGCGGAAAATCGACTAAGAAGTTTTTTTGTGCAGTGTATTTGGTGCAAATCGCAGTTAACTCATTTATCATCAACACAATTGACCCACAATCCGTGTCGAAAAAAGCGGGTTTTTGAGCCGAAAACGGCCCTTTTTCGCCCCAAAACGCCCTGTATAGCCCCCCAATCTCCCCTCGGGCCTGCATTCCTGCGCCCTGCCATTCGACCCGGCGTTTCTTCGCCGCATCTTCGCTCCTGCCGTATAATCCATCCATGGACTTTCAGCTCGTCACCAGCTACCAGCCGAAGGGCGACCAGCCGCGCGCCATCGACCAGCTTATGGAGGGGCTTGCCGCCGGCGAGAAGCACCAGGTGCTGCTCGGGGTCACCGGCTCGGGCAAAACCTTCACCATGGCCAAGGTGATCGAGCAGTCCAACCGGCCCGCGCTGATTCTGGCGCACAACAAAACGCTGGCCGCACAGCTCTATCACGAGTTCAAGCAGTTCTTCCCTTCAAACGCAGTCGAGTACTTCGTCAGCTACTACGACTACTACCAGCCTGAGGCTTACATTCCTGCCGGCGATCTCTACATTGAGAAGGAAGCAACGATTAACGAGGAGCTGGACAAGCTGCGGCTCTCGGCTACGCGCAGCCTGTTCGAGCGGCGTGACGCCATCATCGTGAGCTCGGTGAGTTGCATTTATGGCCTCGGCTCGCCCGAGGCCTACTACGGAATGTTGCTGCTGCTCGAGAAGGGCCAGCACATCAGCCGCAAAGACATCACGCGCCGCCTCGTAGAGATTCTCTACGAGCGCAACGACACGGACTTCCGCCGCGGAACCTTCCGCGTGCGCGGCGATGTGATCGAGGTCTTTCCCACCTACGATGAGAACGCCTACCGCATCGAGCTCTTCGGCGACGAGATTGACTCGCTGGCGCAGATCGATCCGCTCTTCGGCACCGTGAAGCAGAAGTATTCGCGGCTGCCTATCTATCCCAAGAGCCACTATGTGGTCCAGCCTGAGCGCAAGGCTGAGGCCGTCGACTCCATCGTGGCGGAACTGAACGAGTGGGTCGCGCACCTTGAGTCTGAAGGCCGCGCGGTGGAAGCGCAGCGCGTCCACCAGCGCACGCGGTTTGACTTGGAGATGATCAAGTCCATGGGCTACTGCCACGGCATCGAGAACTATTCGCGGCACTTCAGCGGGCGCTTGCCGGGAGAACCGCCGCCCACGCTGCTCGACTACTTCCCT
>JBEKAJ010000284.1:0-4772 GCA_050018295.1 Occallatibacter sp.
GCCGCGGCGGCACGGGCCGCATGGGCATGAAGACCCGCGAATAAGACTTCGTATCGCAGCTCATCGTCAACTCCACGCACGCCTTCCTGCTCTGCTTCACCAACACGGGCCGCGTTTACTGGCTCAAGGTCTACGAAATTCCCGACGTGGGCGCCGCAGGCAAGGGCAAGTCGATGCAAAGCCTGCTCGATCTCCAGTCCGGCGAAAAGGTCTGCGCCATCCTGCCCGTCCGCGACCTCGAAGAAGAGGGCAAGTTCATCTTCTTCTCCACGCAAAAGGGCACCGTCAAGAAAACTCCGCTCAAAGACTTCTCCAACGTCATGGCTCGCGGCATCATCGCCATCGGCATCGATTCCGACGACGAACTCGTGGCCGCGCGCATCACCGACGGCTCGCAGGTCATCTTCATCGCCACGCACCTGGGCATGGGCATCCGCTTTGAAGAGAGCGACGTGCGCTCCATGGGCCGCCCCGCATACGGCGTCCGCGGCATCACCCTCATCAAGAACGACTACGTGATCGGCACCGTGGTCACGCCCAAGGAGCATGCGCCGGGCGCCTATCGCATTCTCTCCGTCACCGAAAACGGCTTTGGCAAGCGCACCGATGTCGAGGAATACCGCCTGCAAACGCGCGGCGGCAAGGGCGTTAAGAACCTCTCCGTCACCGAGCGCGTCGGCCGCGTCAACTCCATCCAGCTCGTCGACGAAACCTCTGAGTTGATGGTCATCAGCCAGTTCGGCAAAATCATCCGCTGCGACACCAAGACCATTCGCTCTGCCGGCCGCGCCACCCAGGGCGTCCGCATCCTCAACCTCGAGCCCGACGACAAGGTTGCCGCCACCGTCATCATCCCGCCCGAAGAGCTGAACGGCAACGGCAACCACGACGAGCAGCCGCCGCTGCTGCAATAGGACAATAGCCAGAGGTTACCGATCCGATAGCTTGCCACGCCGAGGCTTTAGATTCTCGCCGTGTCTTCCGGCAAAATGCTGGTCAAGACTTGTATTTAACTTGCATGCGGCCGACCCGCCGCATCTTCTTTTCCGACGGCTCGCCTCTCATTGCGCTGTCAAGCCCCTATCGACCAGAATAATCCCCTAAGACCCATGTAAGTCCTTCTTTTTCTGATCCCTGAACCCTGACACCTGATTCCCGCCAACTTTGCAGGTTATTTCTTCCATTTCGCTACACTTGTCTTAAGTCGCGATTGAGCTGTCCGGCAGTAGAGCGGATTGTGGGCCTCGATTTTGGCGGCCTGCACCCCTCGATCCGCCGGGAAAATCCCTCCAGAAGGACCGCCGCCGCAGAAAGAAAAAATTTCCTGCCCCATTTTTGGTGCATCTTGGCAGTAAACCTTTTGTAATCAACAAAAGCTCGTTAAATTTGCGGCGAAAAAACGGTGCCAAATGGGCCAAAAACAGCGCGAAATGTAAGTAAACTTCTCGGCTGGATCAAGCCCGTCGCTCCCACGGGACATCTCTGCCCTATTGCGCTGCGTCGTCTCTGGCCAGCCCCGCCTTCGCGCTCCGCGACCAAAATATGTAAACCGGAACTCCCAGCAGAACCAGAATCAATCCTGGCCAGGTGTACTGCGGCTTGTAGCGCAAGAGCGCCGCGCAAATGCTGCCCGCCATCACGATGTAGAGCACTGGGAGGAACGGATATCCGATCGCTTTGTAAGGCCTCGGCGCGTCAGGCTGCTTGAAGCGCAGCACGAACAGGCCAACAATCGTCAGAATGTAGAAGACCAGCGCCGCAAAAATAATGTAGTCGAGCAACTGGCCGTACGAGCCGGAAACGCAGAGGATCGTCGTCCAGACCGCCTGCACCATCAATCCCGCCGCCGGTGTCTTGAAGCGCGGATGCAACTTACCCACCGATTTGAAGAACAGCCCATCCTGCGCCATGGCGTAGTAAACGCGCGCGCCTGCAAGCGTCATCCCATTGGCGCAGCCGAAGGTCGACACCATGATCGCCGCGGCCATCAGAAAGCCGCCAAAGTGCGGAAAAATCTGCTGCAGCACCGCGGCGCCAATCCGATCCTCGGCCGCGAATTGAATGCCCCGCGCAAAAACGGTGGCGCCGTGCGGATCGCCGTGCAACGGCAGCACCATCATGTACGCCGTGCTTGCCAAAAAATATGTGATCACAACGAAACCGACGCCCAGTGCCAGCGAAAGTGGAACGTTTCGCCTCGGGTGCTTGATCTCGCCTGCGGTGAATGTGACGTTGTTCCACGCATCGCACGAAAAAAGCGATCCCACCTGCACCACCGCTAGAACCACGATGGAGCCCACCATGGCAATCGGTCCCTGCGCGCCCACTTGTACGGGATGCAGCGAGTGCCAACTGGCATTTCGCCAGAACTGGCTCCAATCTGCGCCAATGTTAGCCGCGATAGCTGCGCCGTTGCGGCCGATCGTGAACCCCAGCAGAATCAGCCCGGCCAGCGCCAGCGCCTTGGCCACGGTGAAAATATTCTGCAAGCCCGCGCCGAATCGCACTCCGCGAATATTGACGAACGCTACGAACGCCACCACGGCGATACCGGCTAGGTTGGCGGTGTTGACGCCAATGTCCATGTTGCCCAGCACCATCGGCCCCAGCGGGATCGCCGGGACGTGCGCGATATGCCACAGCCAATGCGTGCTTGGGACCGTCGGGAATAACACACCGAGGAATTTCCCGAACGCCACGCTGACCGCGGCGATCGTTCCAGTTTGGATGACGAGAAATAGTGTCCAGCCATAAAGAAAACCCCAGAGCGGCCCCAGTGACTCACGCAGGTAGACATACTGGCCGCCGGCTTTCGGCATCATCGCGGCTAGCTCCCCGTAGCTGAGCGCGCAGATCAATGTCATCGTTCCCGTCACGATCCATGCCGCCAGAAAGAGCGCCGGAGAATCGGTCAGACGCGCAATATCGCAGTCGACAATAAAGATTCCGCTGCCGATCATCGAGCCGACAACCAGCGTAGTGGCGCTGAAAAGCCCGAGGCTCTGCACCATCTGCGGCCCGGCGCCGGAGGAAGATGAGCCGTGTTGAGCTTCTAGTGTCGTCATTCAAGTGTTTTCGCCGTCGTTGAACTGCGCGCGAGAGCCTTGCCCGCGCCGGCGATCGTGCGGGGAATCCCTTCATCCTCCATCAAACATGGTCACCACTGGTTTCCACAAGCGATTTCGGAAGCTCACGGCAACTTCGACGCAGCCTGGACAAACGGAACGGAATCGCAGCGCAGCGCATAGATTCTCCTCTTCCCCGGGAAGGCGTATACTCGTTTCGTTTGTTCAACCGCACGGCCGCATTCTGCTAAGGACCAACAAAAGAACCCCAAAACTGAACAGGCACCCCGCAAGGGAATGGCCAGGGAGCTCCATGAGGATTCAGACGGTAGTTTTTTTGGCAGGCACGGTGTGTCTCGCAGGCGTGGCGCAAATTTCGGCTCAGCAGACGGCGGCGGCGACGGACAGGATCGTGGCCACAATCGACGCGACCCAGACCGGTGTGCCTGTCTCCACCTACGAGTACGGCATGTTTATCGAGCACATCGGCAACACCATGTACAGCAGTCTATGGGCTGAAATGCTCGACGATCGCAAATTCTACTTCCCGATCACCTCGAATGAGACCGAAGCTCCGGCCCGGCCGCAGGGCAATCCAATGCGCATGCAGCTCCGCAAATGGCGCCCTGTAGGGCCTGACGAAGTTGTCGCGATGGATAAGAACAATCCCTTTGTCGGCGACCAGAGCCCACGCATCGAGCTCGACTCGACAACTCCGCATGGAATCCGGCAGTCAGGCCTCGCCCTGGTCAACGGGAAAAGGTATACGGGGCGCATCTATCTCCGCGGGGCTCCCGGGGCCAAAGTGAAGGTCGCGCTCGTTTGGGGTAGCGGAGCTAACGATCGCCAGACGATCTCCTTTGCAGCGCTCACCAGCGAGTACAAAAAGTATCCTCTTGCCTTCACGTCCGGAGCCGACACCACCGACGCCGCGCTCCAGATCACGGGGACCGGCACGGGCAATTTTCACATCGGCACCCTTTCGCTCATGCCTGCGGATAACATCGAAGGCTTCCGCGCCGACACCATTCCGCTGATCCGTCAGATCAAATCGGGCTTCTGGCGCTATGGCGGCAACTACACCTCGAACCTCATCTGGTACCACACGATTGGCGATCGCGACAAGCGTCCGCCCGACTGGGACTCCGCCTGGAATGCCATGCAGACCAACGATCTGGGCATGGACGAGTTCATGACGCTTTGCCGGCTGATTGGCGTCGAGCCCTACATCAGCGTCAACGCAGTACATGAACGGATCGGTCAACACGGTGATGGGCGCTCAGCGCGCGAAAAATGGCCATCCGCAACCGTACCACGTGAAGTTCTGGAATATCGGCAACGAGCCATGGGGATCGTGGCAGATTGGTCGCACCGATCTGAAGTTCTTCATGATCAAGCACAACGAATTCGCGAAGGCGATGCGCGCGGTGGATCCTTCAATCACACTGATTGCTTCGGGCCTTATGCTGGAGGATTGGTTCCTGCCCGCAGACAAGCGAGCCAAATACTCAGGAAACCTGGGGCCGCTTTACGGATCGGACATTGACTGGACGGGCGGCTTTCTCAAAAGCTGCTGGGGGAACTTTGACGGCATTGCCCAGCATTGGTATGCGCAGCCAGGCCGGCATTACGACATCGATCGCGCAAAGAGCCTTCCGCCCGATGCACCCAATGACGACTCGTACGTGAAGGTCGACCAGACCCTGC
>JBEKAJ010000285.1:0-4303 GCA_050018295.1 Occallatibacter sp.
TGATTCGTCTCTCCCAAATTGCCTGAAGTTTTCACCAATCGCAAATCGCCCAATCGCAAACCTGAAGGACTAAACATGAAACGAATTCCGATCGCTTTTCTCATCCTCGCCAGCGCCGCAGGCCTCGTCTCAGCTGCCACAATCTCCGCGCAGCAATCGAGCTCCAATCCGCTCGCCGCGTCGCGCGTCTTTGCCTACGACGAGATGGCGGCGAAAACCGCGTCCAACGGCGCCGTGAGTCGCAACGCATTCACTGGAACGCTCGCGACTGGCGAGGTGATTGCTGCGCACGAAACGATGCAGCCGGCGGGAACCGCACCCAATCCCGCTCACCGCATTCAGCACTCTGAGCTGATTGTTGTGGAGGAGGGAACGCTCGAGTATATGCATGACGGCAAAACCGAGCGCGCCACGGCGGGCAGCATCATCTATGTAGCGCTTGGGACCTTGCACTCCGTCAGGAACGTGGGGGACGGACCGGCGCGGTACGTCGTGATCCAGATTGGCGGGGATACGAAGAAGTAGCAGCGGCGGTCAGGAGGCGCGGACCTGGCCGCGGCCGTGGCGCTTGACAGCGTACATGCGCGCGTCGGCGGTGCCGATGATCTCATGCATTTGCACGCCATCGCCGGGCGCTGAGGCGAGGCCCACACTGGCGCTGACTTTGAGCGTGAGGCCGCTCTTCATCCCGAACGGGGTTTCCATGAGTGCCGCGTGGATTCCCCTGGTCAGCGCCAATGCCTGACCGGCAGCAGTCTCGGGCATGAGAATGACGAATTCGTCGCCGCCGTAGCGGAAGCACAGATCCTGTTCGCGGCAGAGTTTCTGGAGCCTGCGCCCGGTGAGGGTGAGCAGTTCACTGCCGACCATGTGCCCGTGCGCATCGTTGACCAGCTTGAAGCGGTCCAAATCCCAGAACGCGAGGCTCAACGGCAGTTTGAGCTTTTTTGACCGTTTGAGCTCGCGGCCCAGCACATCGTAGAGGTGGCGCACATTGAAGAGGCCGGTGGTGTCGTCGGTGACGGTGAGCTGCTGGATGCGGTTGACGTCGCGCGCATTTTCAATGGCGATGGCCGCGTGGTCGGCAAGAATGTGCAGGAAGGCGATGGAATAGTCCGACATCTCGGCGTGAGGATTGAGGATTTCAATGACGCCCTGCGTGCCGGTGCGCCCCCGCAAAGGCAGGGCGATGACCGACCTGACGCTGCTGATGCCGGGAGTGCCGGTTTGCGCGGCACGCGGATCGCCTTCCATCTCGGGCACAATGAGCGTCTCCCCGTGCTCGAGGACCCATCCGGCGACGCCCTCGCCGGGCTTGACGCGAAGGCCGCGCAAGGTTTCTTGCTCCTCGCCCGCGGCGATGGCGTAGTAGAGATCCCGAGTGAATTCGTCAAACATGAGCAGCGCCCAAAACTCCGCTTCCACCATTCGCTCCATTTGCTCGAGGATGGTGCGCAGAATTGTGTCGAGGTCGAAGCTCGAAGTGAGCGACCGCGCCAGCTGGTGAAAGACAAGCAGATCGGCGAGCGGGATGCGCCCTTCCGTTTCGTTCGGCATGTTCGGGCCCTGCGGGGGAAGTGCTTTCATTATTCCTTCATAAACTCTTCACAGTACAAGTTAGACGCGGCTCGTCACATTCTTTTGACAATTCGTGGGAAATCCTTCGCCGCTCATCGCGTGCGGTCAGCCGCCGATGTGGACCATTGACCGGGAGGGTTTGAGGAATCCCGGCTCACCGATGTGATGGCGGGCCTCCTTCTCCTGGATGGTAGGGACAATGTAGGCGCGCAGTTCCTCGTCGCCGGCGCCGGCGCGGAGGCGGCCATAGAGGTCGTGCTCGACCTGCGAGAAAAGGCAGGTACGAATTTTGCCGTCGGAGGTGAGACGCACCCGGCTGCATGCGCCGCAAAAGGCCTGGCTGACGGGGGCGATGATTCCGATCTCACCCACCCCGTCAGCGAAGCTGTAGCGCCGGGCAGTTTCGCTGGCCTCGCGAGGCGGGAGCTCGACCAGCGGCAGTGTGCGGCCGATGCGTTCGACAATTTCGCGCAGCGTGACGACGATCTGCGGCGTCCAGAGGCGGCCCTCCTCGAGAGGCATGAATTCGATGAAGCGGACAGCAACATCTTCTTCGCGGGCGAAGCGGGCAAAGCCTTCAATCTGGTCATCGTTGAAGCCGCGTAGGAGCACGCAGTTGATTTTGAGGGGCGTGAGGCCGGCAGCGCGGGCGGCGCGAATACCGGCAAGAACTTTAGAGAAACTGCCCTCGACGCGCGTGATGCGCTCGAAGGTCGCGGCGTCGACGGCGTCCATGCTGACCGTGACGCGGTTGAGGCCGGCTTCCTTGAGTGGCTCAGCGAGTGACTCGAGCAGATGGCCGTTGGTGGTCAGCGCGAGGTCAAGCGGCTCGCCCGCGAGGGTGCGCAGACGCGACAGCTCACGAACCAGTTCGACAACATCGCGCCGCAACAGCGGCTCACCGCCGGTAAGGCGGACTTTGGAGATGCCGAGGCTGACAAAGAGCTTGATGAGCCGGAGGTATTCTTCGATGGCCAGCTCGGGATACTGCGCGCCCACTTCGCCGGTGCGGCAGTAGACGCATTTGTAGTTGCAGCGGTCTGTGATGGAAACACGCAGGTCGTGAATCACGCGGCCATGGCTATCCGTGAGCCGCGGATACGGCGCCGGCGCGTGGATTGCGGAGAGGGAAGGGGCAGCCATCGGCAACTTCAAGCGTATACCTTTTTCGCCGGGGCTTGAAAGGCCGGGGGATTCGATCGCGGGTCTGGGGAAGGGAAGCGATAGCATGAAAGAGCGAGCGTGCTGCGGCGCGGCTGGCAGATTCGCGCATTTGGCGAAGGAAGAAGGAAGATGCCCGCAACTGGAGCCCGGCCAGCGGGCGCGGCGGACGAAGCAGGCGCGGCAGTGGCCGTGCGGCAGATGTTCGATTCGATTGCGCCCCGCTATGACGTGCTAAATCACGTGCTCTCAGCCAATGTCGACCGGCTGTGGTGGCGGAGGGCTGCGCGTAGGTTTGTGGAGGTTCTGGCGCGGCCGGAGGCGGTGGTACTGGATATCTGCTGTGGCACGGGCGATTTGACCATGGCGCTGCTCAAGCTGCGGCCGCGTGGAGCGCAGCCTATTCTGGCCGGGGATTTTGCGCGCGCGATGCTGCGGCGCGGCGCGGAGAAGTTCGGAGCGAAGGAGTTGCGCGGATCGGTACGCGGATTGGCGGACGAATCGGCGGGGGCGCCTTATGCGGTTGCGATCGAGGCCGATGCGCTGCACCTGCCGCTGCGCGCGGATTCGCTCGACCTGATTATGACGGCGTTTGGATTCAGGAATCTGGCGAACTACGAGGCAGGGCTGAAGGAGTTTTATCGCGCGCTGAAGCCGGGCGGACAGTTGGGGATTTTGGAGTTCAGCGAGCCGGGAGGCCTGGCGGGAAAGGCGTATGGCATGTACTTCCGGCACGTGCTGCCCGCGATTGGCCGCGCGATCTGCGGGAAGGACGGGGCATACAACTATCTTCCCAGCTCGGTGGGCAGTTTTCCGCCGCCCGATGCAATGGTGGAGATGATGCGGCGAGCGGGCTTTGAGGAATGCGCGTGGGAGCCGTACACGTTCGGAATTGCGGGGTTGTACAGCGCGATGCGGCCCACGGTAGTCTAGGAGCCTGATGCCCCCCGCCGTTACCAGCTCGCGAGCGACCGAGACCTCCGCGACGAGTTTCTCCGCCGAAAAGCAGAGTGTTGCGCGTCGGTCGATGGCGGCCGCGGCGGCAATGACGCTGCTGAAGGTTGCTGCAGGGCTGCTGTCTGGGTCGCTGGGCGTGCTTTCCGACGCTGCACATTCGGGACTCGACCTGGTGGGCGCGGCGCTGACGTACTTCTCCGTTCATGTGAGCGACAAGCCGGCGGACGAGGATCACACCTACGGCCACGGCAAGATTGAGAATCTTTCCGCCTTCAGCGAGGCGGGACTGATGGCTGTTTCCTGTGCGTGGATCATCTGGGAGGCGGTGCAGCGGATTTTTTATCACACGGTGGAACTGCACCACTCGCTGTGGCCGGTGCTGGTGCTGGTGACTTCAATCGCGGTGGACATCTGGCGTTCGCGGCAATTGCGGGCGGTAGCTGTGCACACGGGATCGCCGGCGCTCGCGACTGATGCGTTTCACTTTGCTTCGGACATATGGGCGACGCTGGCGGTGCTGGTGGGGCTGGGCGCGGCATGGATGGGTGAGCGATTTCAAATCGGCGCGCTGCATTATGCCGATCCACTGGCAGCTTTGGTGGTGTCG
>JBEKAJ010000286.1:0-4280 GCA_050018295.1 Occallatibacter sp.
AACAAGAGTGCAACGGAGAGTGGCCAGAGGCTGGCGCCGGTGGTTCAATAAGGTATGCCCGAAAGTGGCGCTGGATTCCTGCTTGCGTTCGTCGGCCTGGTTGTCATCGTGCTGCTGGTCATGCTGCAGTTGACGCGGCTCGGTTACCTGATCCGCGCCACGATTCCAGACCGACCGCGGCAGCGCATGTTCATTGCATCCGTTGCCTTCCTTATCACTTTTGCCGGGGTACGCCTTCTCGTCCACCGGATCGCACATCACGAGGGCCATCTGCAGTGGGTGGTGGTGCGCGGGATGCACATTCACCACCTGGTGTGGGGCATTCTGATTTTGCTTTTTGTGGGTTACGGCTGGCTGCTTGACCTAGGGTGGTCGCACTCCCCGATGTCGATTTTCCTGGGGCGGCTGATGGCGGTGAGCTACGGCGTGGGCGCGGCGCTCACGCTGGACGAATTCGCCTTGTGGCTGAGCCTGGAGCCCGATGTCTACTGGACCCGCGAAGGCAGATTGAGCATCGACGCCGTGATCATTTTTGGCGCAGTGCTCGGGGTGGGAGCGTGGGGCGCACCTTTCTTTGGAGCCCTGCAACGCATGTGGCACAAACAGTGGCCGGCGCGGAGAGGAATTGGCAGGCTCAGTCCGCCTGTTCGCCGCGGGCGGTTGCTTCGTCGGCGTAAAGTTCGTCGATCACCGCCGAATAGCGGGCAGTGAGGACGCGACGCTTGATCTTCATGGACGGGGTGAGCTCTCCGGAGTCCTGCGTCCACTCGTCGGCCACGATGCGGAAACGCTTGAGGGTTTCAAAGTTGGCCAGGCTGCCGTTTACCTCACGGACAATCTCGGCGTAGAGCGCGATGACGCGCGAGTCGGCCACGAGCCCGGCGCGCGACTCGGCCGCAACTCCATGATGGCGTGCCCACTCCTCCAAGGCGGCGAAATTGGGCGAGAGGAGGGCGCAGATGAATTTGTGGCGATCACCGATGAGCGCGGCCTGCGCCACGAGGACGTTGTTCTTCAGCTTGCTTTCGATGGGTTGCGGCGCGACGAGCTTGCCGCCGGATGTCTTGAGCAGTTCCTTCTTGCGATCGGTGATGTAAAGAAAGCCATCGGCGTCGAAATGTGCGATGTCGCCGGTGCGGAACCATCCCTGGCTGTCGAGACACTCGGCGGTGGCGGCGGGCTTGTGCCAGTAACCGGCGAAGACTGAGGGGCCGCGGACCAGCAGCTCGCCATCTTCGGCGAGCTTGAGCTCAATGTTGGACAGGGGCATGCCGACCGAGCCCATGCGATGGCTGAGAGGCGTGTTGAGAGCAATCACAGGCGAGGTTTCAGTGAGGCCGTAGCCTTCCCAGAGAGCGATGCCAGCGGCGGCGAACCAGCGCGCCGTGTCGATGCCGAGGGGCGCACCGCCGGAGACGAAGATTCTCACGCGCCCTCCGAAGGCTTCGCGGACTTTGGAATAAACGAGCTTGTTGGAGAGCTTCCATAGGAGCGAATTGGGCTTGCGGCCGTCATAGACCGTATCGGCGAAGGCCGCGCCTTGGTGGATGGCCCATGCCAGCAGGCGTTTCTTGACCGGCGATTGGCTGGCCTTTTGCTCCACAGCCTGACGGATTTTCTCGAAGACGCGCGGAACGCCGACGATGACCGTGGGCCGGACCTCGCGCATGGCCTGCGGCAGCTTGTCGAACTGCGCGCAATAAGCCACCTGCGAGCCGTGGTTGTACATCACGTAATCGAGGGCGCGCGCGGTCACGTGCGAAAGCGGCAGAAAGGAGATGCAGGCGTCGGTGGGATTGAAGTCGAAATCGATGGGGGCGAGGTTCTGGTTTGCGGCGATGTTGCCGTGGGTGAGAGCGACACCTTTGGGTTCGCCAGTGGTTCCGGAGGTGTAGATGAGGGTGGCCAGATCGCGGGGCTCAACTGAGCGAACGAGGGCATCGAAGACGGGGTCACGTTGGGCGCCGAGGGCGTCGGCATCGCCGAGCAGCTCGCTCATCGCGATAGCGCCGTCGGCAGCGGGCGCATCCATCATGACGATGAGCTGCAATTGGGTTTGCGAGCGCACGGAGTTAAGCTTGTCGAACTGCTGGCGGGTAGAGACAACAGCGATGCGGCAGCCTGCGTCGCTCACTTGTTCGGCGATCTTTTCGCCGGTGAGGGTGGGATAGAGAGGCACATCGGCGGCGCCTATGGCGAGGGCGGCAAAATCGGTGACAGCCCACTCCCAGCGATTCTCGCTGATGAGGGCGATACGGTCGCCCTTTTGCGCGCCGAAGCGTAAAAAAGCCGTGGCCAGCGCGCGGACGCGTTGGTACATCTGGTCAGAGGAGATCGGGTGCCACTGGCCGAACTCGTCCTGCCAGAGAACGGCGCGCGGATTGGCGGCCGCAGCGATGCGAACAAAGAGGTCATTGATCGTGGAGAGCGAAGAGACAGGGGTCATTGCATTGTTTCGAGCGGTTCGAGAATTCACTTGCCCTTTTGAGTGTAGCGAAAGGTAGCATTTTCTTAAGGAAAATGCCACTTGGCATCCGTGGTCCCGGAGTACGGCAATTCTGGAACCGCTGTATGCAAACGGGGCAATCGTAACACCCGGGCCTTGGAGAGTGTACCAAATTCAGCTGTTAGCTATTAGCTTTCAGCCGTTAGCTCTCCGTGCTTGACGCTCAGCCAAGGCGGATCCCACGGTGACGTCTCATTGCGAAACGAATGCGGCGTCGCTGACAGGCAAGCGAACGAAAGATCCCGGAGAGTTGCGGCGGGGACAGATCATGCGGAATGGATGCGAGTAACGCGATGGCGGGGCGAGGAGTCCGGCGGGCGCCGGACCCCTCGCGATGCGTTACGGCAGCGAGTAGACGGTTTGGAGAACCTTCTGCTTTAGGCTGTCGGGGAGCGGCGCATAGGAGAGAGTCGAGACTTCGCTTTCGCCTGAGTTGATGCACCAGCTCAGCATGTCCTTGATGACCTTCTCCTTGGCCATATCGGTGGGATGGGTGGGGATGAGGAGATAGGTAAAGCTGGAGATGGGGTAGGCATTGGGACCCGGGGCGTTGGTGATGGAGACGCGGTAGTCGGCAGGTATCTTGGCAGTGGCCGCGGCGGCTGTCACGCCTTCGATCGAGGCCTTCACCCAGCTACCGGAAGCATTCCTGACAAAGCCGAAGTTAATGTGGTTCTGCAGCGCGTATATCAACTCGACGTAGCCGATAGCGCCGGGGAATTCGCGAACCTGCGCAGCCACGCCCTCATTGCCTTTACCGCCCACGCCTGTGGGCCAATTGATCGCGGTGCCCTTGCTGGGGCCGCCGGCCCAATCGGGGCTGACCTTGCTGAGGTAGTCGGTCCAAATGAATGTGGTACCGCTGCCATCGGAGCGATGAACGACGATGATCCTGTCGTTAGGCAGATTGACGCCCGGATTGTCCTTGGCGATGCGCGGATCATTCCAGGTGGTGATCTTGGAGAGGTAGATGTCGGCCAGCACGTCGGGGCTGAAACGAAGATCGCTGACCCCGGAAACGTTGAAGATGGGAACAACGGCCCCAAGCACGGTGGGAACGTGAATCAGCTTGACTTTGGAGGAGGACAGCGCCGCATCGGTCATGGGCATGTCGGAGGCGCCGAAGTCCACGACGCCGTTGGTGACCTGCTGAATGCCGCCACCGGAACCGATGGACTGATAGTTGATTTGAACGCCGGGATGCGCGCCGCTGTACTCGCTAAACCACTTGGAGTAGATGGGGTACGGGAAGGTGGCGCCCGCAGCTGTGATCTTTTGAGCCTGAGCCGCGCTCAGTGCACACACAAATAACGCAACGACAAGCAAAGATTTCTTCACGATTGGCTCCCTTTCAGAATTGCTGCCATAGTTCATTGTCCACGCGGATTGTTACGGGCAGTTGAAAAGATTGGGGAATTGGAGAGCAGAGTTGTGGAAGGCGCGAGCGGCGGCGCTTCCTGCTATTCGAAGGATCGGCCCCAGGTGGGACTCAGACTGTGGCCGCAGAGGCAGGTTGCTGAGCCGGCGGCGGGACAGTTTGCGGCGCTGGCGCCAGGGGCAGCGTGAAGTGGAACGAAGCGCCGTTGCCGAGCTCGCTTTCAGCCCAGATGCGCCCGCCGTGGGCCAGCACGATGTGTTTGACGATAGCAAGGCCGAGACCTGTGCCGCCGGACTCGCGTGAGCGGGCCTTGTCGACGCGATAGAAGCGCTCGAAGATGCGTTCCAGATGCTCGGAGGCGATGCCGGGGCCGAAGTCCTGAATGGTGAACTCCAC
>JBEKAJ010000287.1:0-4242 GCA_050018295.1 Occallatibacter sp.
GCTCACTAAGCGCCAGTGTCCCGTGAACGGGCCGCCCATGATGACGCCATTCGCATGAATGACGACCGAGCCGTTGTTGAACCAGTGATAGCAGCCCACGATGGGATCGGCGGCGGTTGTGCTGGTTGGGGCAGTGGGGCCCGTTGCAGGAGTAGGGCCGGATATGGGAACAGGATTCACGACCGGGGCGGGCGGCGCCGGCGGCTTTGGCTTAAGCAGAATCACTCCCAGGGCAATCGCTGCGACGGCGACCAGCGCGGCTAAGCCGATCCAAATTGTTCTGGACGGAGTTGCACGACTAACCGCTGCGGGTGCTGTGGGCCGAACGGTTGGCGGATTAGCTGGCGCAGCCTGAAGCACTGCTTTTGGCGGTGGCGCGGTCTGCGCACCCGTCGGCGGCGGAATCAGCTTCTGAACGGTTTCCACGAGCTCGTCGAGATGCTTTTCCAGGGGCGGCGTCATGGCGTCGAGCCAGTGGACTGAGCCAATAAAATAGTCGAGCGACTTGCCAGGGGCGACATCCTCGATGCGGAAAGGAAGGATGACCACACCGTTGCTGACCGCGCGCTCCACTTCCTTGGGAATGTGCCCGGACGAATTTGCGTTGGAAGAGAGGACGAGCACCATCACTTTCGCGGAATGAATGGCGTCAATAATGGATTCGCCGTAGGACGTCCCAGCCACAATGTCGCGCGGGGCAATCCAGCAGCGAATGCCGGCTGCCTCAAGCCGCGCGCAGACCGCATCCGCGACGAGTTTGTCCTTGGATGAGTGACTGACGAAAACGTCGAACGGCAAGGGGAAGAACTCCTTCGGCCGGCTTGGGGACGGCAGTTCTTCGGGAACACCGGCTGAACACGGAAATCATAACATCCGTTCGATCAGACGATTGAGAATCGAGATTGGCCGCCGAAATGAAAGATCACACGATCGATCTTCGTGGGCTGCAGCGCTGGAAGGGAGGCTTCTAGCGGGAGAGACGGCGGGGGAGTGCCTGACTGGAGATTCAGTTTTGAGTGGGATTTGGTGGACCTGGTCGGGATCGAACCGACGACCTCTTCCATGCCATGGAAGCGCGCTCCCAGCTGCGCCACAGGCCCACGTTTGGCGGGACAACTCTTCTATTGTCTTAGCTTGCGGCCTGTTCGTCAAACCCGGGGAGGACCGTTTAGCCGAGGATCGGTCAGGCGCGCGCGAGCGCAGTTGAAACACGGTTGCGCCCGCGCGTCGGAGCTTTCGCTCTCTACTCCACAGGCGCGGCGAGAAAGTACACGTACACCAGGAAACCCACGCCAATCAGGCCGGGAATCAGCCCGCAAAGATAGATCGACCCGCCCATCAGTGCATGCAGGAAGATCAGGGTGCCGATGCCAACGCCGATGTTGATGAGGCCGGCGATCTTCATGCCCTCGCGTTTCTTGAGCTGCTTGAGCCGCTCATCCTCCCGCATCAATTCGAGGGCCGCTTTGGCCCCTTCGCCCGAAGCCTCGGTCACCCGCCGGAGTGTCTCCGCTTTGTAATAGGCCTCGCGCTCCTTTCGCTGGCTGTCGACCCAATGGACTATTGCGGTGAATGTAAACACGGACACGATGGCCACGATAGGAACTAGAAATACAAACATCTGTGGATCGTTTCCCGAGAACATTTCTTCCTCCTCGCCGGGGTTTTCCCCTTTGCGATTGGTACGACATGAGGGAGCGGCGTCCGGTTGCATAATCTCTCGAGAAAGATTCTTCTAGAGAAAATGCAACCGGGGCCGGCTGGAAACTGTCTCACAGTTTCGAGAGGAGCGCTTTTCGAGATGCACGCCGCGATCAGCGCCGAAGAAGACCTGGCCGACGTGAATCGCGTGCTAGCCGGCGAAGTGCAGGCCTTCGAGGGGATCGTTCGCCGCTGGCAGGGGCCGCTGGTGAATATGGCCTGGCGCTACTGCCGCGACCGCGGCCGCGCCGAAGAGATGGCCCAGGAAGCCTTTCTGCGCGCCTGGCGCGGATTGGCCGGATGGCGGCGCGAGTCAAGCTTTTCCACGTGGCTGTTCGCGCTTGCGGCGAATGTGTTTCGCTCCGAGCTGCAGCGGTTTCCAGCGGTCAACGTTCCTCTGGAAGAAGTGGCCGAGCCGGCCGGCCCTGCCACGCAGCACGAAGGGCTGGCCAGGAAGCAAAGCGACGAAACAGTAAGGAGGGCCGTGCTGGCATTGCCTACGCGCTATCGCGAGCCGGTGGTTCTCTATTACTTTCATGAAATGGATGTGGCGGCCGCGGCGCGCACGATGGGCCTGCCCGAGGGAACGGTAAAAGCGCGCCTGGCGCGGGGCCGCGAACTGCTGCGAAAACGGTTCCCGCAACTCAACGAACAGAGCACGCCACCGCTGAGCTCGACGCTTCAGCCCACGAAGGAGGTCCTGCAATGAAACCCAATTTGAAGCCGGAGACGAATTACGACGCGATCAACCCCATTCTCGCGGCCGAGGAGGAGTTGATTCCTTCGTCGGGTTTTCTGGCGGCGACCATGGAGCGCGTACGCGATGAGGCAGCAATTCCCAAGCCGATTCCCTTCCCGTGGCTGCGTGCCCTGCCCGGAATCGTGCTGGCGGTCGCAGTTCTTGGCTGGTGCGGGTTTGAGCTGGCGCGCGTGGGTTTGGCCAACGCGCGAGAAATTTCGTTTACTCAACTGCATCTGACTGCCGCTGCCGGGCGCGTACTTGAACCGGCCGGATGGGTGGCGGTAGCGCTTGCCGCCTCAATGCTCTCCTGGCTTTTTGCGCGGCGGTTGGCAGGCAGGTCGGGACTACTTTAGCAAGCACATAAAAAGGAAGCTGCAAACCTGCTTTGGAATTCGAGGTTCATTGCCTCGTCGTGTGCTTTGCGCCGAATTGCTGCAGCTTTGCCAAGGTCGCAGCCGCTAGGCCGGAGTCGATGGCCACCGCGCTCATGGCGACGCCTTGCTTTAGATCGCCAGCTAGGCTGGCGGCGACCAATACAGCAGCCGCATTGAGCAGAACAACGTCGCGGCGCGCGCCGGGAATCCCAGTGATCACGTCGTAGAGCAGAGCTTTGTTGGTGGCCACGTCGCCGCCGGTGAACTGGTCGATTGTGGCGCGCGGTAGCCCGGCCATCTCCGGCGTGATGCGCGCGGCCTTGAGTTGCGGCTCGCCGGTCTCCGACTCCTCGATGCGGGCTACGACAGACTCGCCGGTGGTGGTGAGCTCGTCGATGCCGTCCGTGCCGTGGACCACGAAGGCGCGCCTGGCTCCGAGCGCAGCGAGCGTGCGACCGACAAGCAAGACGCGGCTGGGGGCGAGCACTCCCACGACTTGTGTGCGCGCGTGGGCGGGATTGGTGAGCGGGCCCACCAAGTTGAATATCGTCCGGAAACCGAGCGCGCGGCGGAGCGGACCGAAAGCTTTCATGGCCGGGTGATAGAGCGGCGCGAAGAGGAAGACGAAACCTGTTTCGCGAAGACACTCGACGGCCAGCTCCGGCGAGAGTTCGATGGGAACGCCGAGAGCTTCGAGGACATCGGCGGCCCCGCAGCGCGAAGTGACGGCGCGGTTGCCATGCTTGGCGACGCGGGCTCCGGCGGCTGCGGCAACGAGCGCGGCCCCGCACGAAATGTTGAAGGTCTGCGGTCCGCCGCCGCCGGTGCCGACGCAGTCGACCAGCTTGTCCCGCTCATCCGGTCCAAAGGGTAAGGGCACGGAGTGCCGGCGCATCACATCCACAAAGCCAGCCAGTTCCGGAGCCTGCTCGCCGCGCGTGGCGAGGACTGCCAGCAGAGCGGCGGTCTCCACCTCCGGCACGGCGCCGGCGAGGATCTCCTCAAGCACTTGAGCCGCCTGCTCGCGGGTGAGCGCGGCGCCATCCTCGGCCAGTGGGCAAAGCAGTTCCTTCACCAAAGACATGAAAGAAGTATTGCAGAGCGGGGCCGGAGGAACGAAGAGGCAGGCGGGATGCGAAAAGAGCACTGGTTCGGAGCAACAACGACAGAACTTTCACTTTCGTGTTAGACAAATGCTTGTGATTCTGTTCGATCATGGTGATGCAGACTGGCAGCTCGCGGGCGGAACGATTTTCTTCCCGTTGCAGTAACCAGACGCGAAGAATGGTACTCAAGGACACGGGGGGGACGAAGAATGTTCTACACGAAGAATGTCCCAAACCGCCAACGCACCTTGCGAGTTGTGCTGGGAATCGGGATGATTGCGGTTGGCCTTTATTGGTTTCACCTGTCGATGCAGGCCCT
>JBEKAJ010000288.1:0-5025 GCA_050018295.1 Occallatibacter sp.
TCGGTGAGCATGACCTCGCGCATGCGCACGGTGTCGACGACCGACTGGAAGAACACGCCCTGATCCTCAACCTGCGCGCCGATCATGATGAAGAAGCCGGCGAGAATGAGCCAGGGCTCCTGCGCCAACATGCCGCCGAGAATTGCAGCCAGTGCAAGCACCTGGCCCACGCCGGCAGCGGCGCGTCCCGCGGGGGCAGAACCGTGCGTGCGCGCAAAACTGTTGCGGATGAGGCGGCCGCAATCGAGGGGATAGGCGGGAAACAGGTGCAGGAGTCCCAGAGACGCCTGCATCCAAACCAGGCTGCGCAACAGATGGGCAGAAGTGATGTACGGATGATCAAGGAGCCGCACATCGCCGCTGGCGCCGAGGACGATGCCGGCAGCGGTCAGCGCCGCAAGAAGATTCGCGAGAGGTCCGGCAAGCGCGAGCACAAACTGCCCGCTGCCGTGGTTGGCAGTTTCCTGGCTCTCAGGATTGGCGTAGGCAAATAGGCCGCCGATGGGCAAAAGCAGAATGGCGCGAAGGCGAAGGCCGAGCCACGCCGCCACAATGAGACGCGCGGTTTCGCGCACGGCCACAGCCGCCACCAGAAGAAGAAAGAGAGCCAGCGCGCGCGGCCATCCGTCGGCGCCCGCGATGGCGAACAGCACGAGGACGAGCAAAGGGAAGAAGATGTGGACGCGCATCTCCACGCCCATCCATCGGCCCAGCGGGATTGACCAGCCACGCATACACCGATTGTAGAGGGAAGGAGGCGGAAAAGCAGCTTTCAGCTTTTCGTGCGGTTAGCCAGTGTGCTTGAAGAAGCTTTCCCGCAGGGGCTAAAGCCCCGATTCATTCTTCGCCGATTACGGCACGGCTGAAGTCGTGCCCTGATACAAAGCCCGCTTTGACGCATCCGCTTAGGCTCGGTTCCGTTATGCTGGTTGGCGATGCGCATCATTGCCGGAACGTTTCGCTCGCGCACGCTCCAGGCCCCGTCGGGTTCAACGTACTCGCGCCGCGCATTGGCGGTGCGTCGTTCCTCGACCTGTTTGCCGGTTCCGGTGCGGTGGGGTTGGAGGCACTCAGCCGCGGTGCTGCGCTCGTCGCATTTGTCGAACGTGCTCCGGCGGCCCTGAAGGTCCTTAACAGCAACGTGGCACGGCTCGGAATCAGCAGTGGAGTTCCTGTTTACGCGAAGAGCGTGAGCGCGTTCCTCCGATCCTTCGCGAAATCTGGTCCAAAACCAGAACGCTACGAAGTAGTGTTTCTCGATCCTCCGTATGACGCGGTCGAGGAGTATGCGATTGCGCTGGGACTGCTGGGCGGGACGGCTCAGGGAATTCTGGCACAGGGGGCGGTCGTTATCGCCGAACATCGGCGCAAACAGCAACTCGACGAGCAGTACGGCAACCTGAAACGGACCCGCCTGCTTGAACAAGGCGATGCGGCAATGAGCTTCTACGCGGCTTCGTCCAAGCTCTCTGGCGAGCAATAAACAAGGAACATTTGGTGGTCCGGACGCGCGCGTTTTTCCCTTGCACGTTCAGGTGTGAGCAGGGTCACTTCCAACTGCATTGACAGCGGAGGAAAGTAGATGAAAAATGGCGTGGCGAGAGAATTCGCGCCGTTTGATGCGGTCTAGAGCGGTTGCACAATTTACGTGCCCTTTCCGGCATCTTGCAGGGTGGCTTTTTCTTGATGAAAGAGCCACTTCGCGGTTGCGGCTCCGGGTGCATCAATTGTGGAGCTGCTGTTCGGAGGGAATGTGAAAAACGCGGTCAAGTTGCAGATTTTGGGCGTCTTGGTGTTGATCGGAGCTGGGTTATGGATTGCCGGCTGCAAATCGGCGCCGGAGCTGACGCAAGCCCAGGCTTTGACGATGATTCAGGCCAAGTACGACCAGACCCCCGCGGAGCCGGTCAACATCACTGTGAATAGTAGAGGCATGGTGCAGGGCGTGACAGCCAAGTACTGGTTCGAGACCAAGAGATATCCCAACGGATATTGGGGCGACTTTACAGTGACGCCGGACGGAAAGAAGGTACTCAAGCTGGCCAGTGGCGGGGATGTGATTCAGTGGCGGCCCGATAACCCAAACGATCTGAACTTTGTGGCTGTTGTCCAGACCGTGGCAACCAATCATCTGAAGGCGCGCGACGTGGGCCAGATTCAGTGGGTGGGAGACACGAGGATCACTTCGTTCACCGAGGACGTGAATCTGGACGGCGTGCCGGAGCCGTTGCAGAATATCGCGCACAACCCCGGCAACAAACTGAGCTCGCTGCGCCAGGCCACGTTTGTGCTGACCAATGGCGCCTGGACGCTGCAGTCGATCGAATAAGCTCACTTATTGGGGCGGCGAGTTGCGCGGAACCGTAGGCGTTTCGCTGCCTCCCATTCCGAAGACGTTCACGCTGGTTGCGGTAAAGACCCCATCCTTCATTGCACCTTCTGCGCGCACGGTGTCGCCAACCTGGATGTCGGCCAGGGTGATCGGATCGCGCCGTTTGCGGAAGGCCGTGTTTTCATCGGCGACAACGGTGTGAGGGGCATTGTCGATCGCCCCAATGAGCGTGATCTTTGTGCCGTCGATCGCGGTAACCTTGCCCATCAGCCACGTTTTGCCGAAGTCAGCTTGCATGGCGCGGATTTGCTGGACGACTGCGGGATCGAGTTGCGCAATCCGCGTTGCGGCCGCCGATTTGGCCGTGGCATCGATATTGCCCATCACGGCGATGGCATCGCCGATCTTGATGTCAGACGACTTGATCTCCTGGGGAGGATTGCCGCCGCCGTAGCCGCGGCCGCCTCCGCCACGGGGACCTTGGCCCCCGCCCGAACCTTGGCCAGCGCCCGCACCCGCTCCTTCGCCAGGCCCCCGCATTCCTCCGGCTACCTGCTTGAAGATGCGCGTGTCGGCAGTGAAATGGACGGTGTAAACGTCGCCGGCGTCGGTCTTGATCGTGTAGTGATCGGCTGCAACCGCAGTGACTGTACCCATGAGGCCGCGGCCCATCATCATTCCTGCGGCCCCGCCCATTCCGCCGCCGTATCCGCCGCGGCCGCCTCGCTGCCCGTAGCTGCCAGGTCCCTGGCCGGAGTTTTGACCTGCGTTCTGGCCGGCCGGCGGTGCGGAGCCGGAGTCCTGTGCGCCGGCTGCGGCAGTGAAAGCAACAGCAATCACGATTGCGGATAAAAGGCGGATTTTCATCAGAATCTCCCGGGCGGCGGAAAAGGCGGCCTAATCAGATAGACGAGTGAGGTGCGGCGGGAGACGACGAAGCGCTCAAAGGCGCGGCTCGAGCGTTGCTTACTGGCTGCGCGGTTGCTCGGCCAGCAGTTGTTTGAAGGCCGGGTTGTCGCGCAGGCTGGCGAACTCGCTGTCGTTTGCGACCTTTTTGCGCGTAGTAAAGCCCTCATCCAGCGCCATGCGGAGATACTGGAGGGCGCATTCGGTTTCGCCAGCGCGAGCGCAACCGGCTGCCATGTAGTAGTTCATGGCGCCGCGCTCCTGCACGGAAGAGGGATCTTCGACGGACGGTGCGCCGCGATCGGCAAAGATCTGCGGATCGATGGCCAAAGCCTGCTGGTAGGTTTCCCAACCCTTGTTGTACCTGTGTTGCGCCAACAGGTTGGTGCCGAGATTCTTGAGAATGAGCGCGGATTGAGGGTTGTATTTGAGCGCCCTGCGGTAGAGCCGATCCGCCTGGCCGTATTCCTTGAGCGAGGCATAAACCGTGGCCAAATTGTTGAGAACCTCGGCGTTGTGAGGATCGATCTGAAGCGATTGCTTGTAACAGCGAGTGGCGTCTTTCGAGTTGAACATCATCTGGTAGTCAATGCCCATCTTGTTCCAGATGTCGGCTGTCATCTGGGGAGCTTTGGAATATGCCGCAATGGCGGCTTGGTAGCGCTGGCGGGCGGTGAGCGAGTCACCTTCCTGCTCAGCGGTTGGCTGTGCATGCGCGGGAGCGGCGGCCTGGGAGGCAGGTGGGGCTGGCCCCGGAGCCGCCGACTGATCTTTTGCCTGTGCCGGCAGAATTCGCGGGAGCGCCACGGAGAGAGTAAGCAGCGCTGCGGATGCCATCCAGCGGATTGGCTTTATCGTGCACATACGCCCTATCGCCTGAGGGCTACGAATCTTTCAAATCTCTGGCAGGAATTAAACCACCATTCAAGGTCAAATGCCAGTGCCAAGCCTAAGATCGGATACGTTCGTGGTCCAAATCCGAGTGGAACGCGGATGGCGTGTCGTCGATAGCGCGCAGCCCGTCCTTACGGTGATCTGACGGATACCGCGTATTTTGGTGTTTTTGGACCGGTCGGCTGCCGCAATTTAAGGTGCCAAAACGGCAGGAAACAGCATCCAAATGATCTAAACTCAGCGGATGCGGGAGGACGGACCGTGAGCACAACCACTTCTTCAGGCCCCGGGTCGGCGATTTTCAACCGATTCAATGAAGCGCGGCGCCGTACTCTCGCTCTTTGCGAACCGCTTTCGGCAGAGGACATGATGGTGCAGTCGTGCCCTGAGGCCTCGCCGGCGAAGTGGCACCTGGCGCACACCACATGGTTCTTCGAGTCGTTTGTGCTGCGGGAGTTTCTGCCCGGCTACCGGGTCTTCAACACGGACTTTTCGTGGCTCTTCAACAGTTATTACGAAAGTTTTTCGGCGTTTCCTGAGAAGCGGCTGCGGTCGTCGTTTTCGCGGCCGGGGCTAACGGAGGTTTTGCGCTATCGCGAGCACGTAGACGCTGCCATGGAAAAGCTCTTTGAGCGCGAGCCGGAGGATCACCCCGCGGACGAAGACCTGTCCGCGGGGACCCCGAGAGCCGAGGCGCTGCGGCGCATCGAGCTGGGAGCGAACCACGAGGAGCAGCACCAGGAGCTGCTCTTGACCGACATTTTGAATGCGTTATTCACGAATCCGCTGCGGCCGAAATATCGAGAGGCAGGGAACAGGGATCAGGGAACAGGGAACAGAAAAGAAACGAGGCCGTTGGAGTTCCAGCAGTTCGATGGCGGGCTGAAAGAGGC
>JBEKAJ010000289.1:0-4195 GCA_050018295.1 Occallatibacter sp.
ATTGCGGCTGCTGCGCAGGAGAAATCGAGTTGGCGGTCGAGCGGCCAGTCGCGCAACAAGCCGTAGATGAATCCGGCGCGGAAGATGTCGCCGGCGCCGGTGGTGTCGACCACGGGCACGCGATAGGCGGCGCTGTGGATCAACTGTTTGCCATCCCAGGCGAGCACGCCGTCTTCGCCGAGGGTTGCCGCGCTCAAGCGGCATCCGTAGCGCGACTGCATGCGGCGCAGCGCAGGCTCGAGATTCGATTCATCCATCAGGCGGCAGGAGAAACTCTCGCTCACGATCAGATAGTCGATGTTGGCGACCAGCTCTTCGATGCCGGGATAAGTGTCATCGAGATCGGCGACAACGGGAACTCCGGCAGCGCGGGCCCAACTTGCAGCCTGCGTTGCGGCGGCGGTGTCGTGACCATCAACGTGCAGCACGCGGGCATTCACGATCCATTCGCGGCGAAGGTCCGAGGGCTGAAGGACCATCTGCTCATTGCGCTGACAAATGACGGTGCGTTCGCCGGCGGCATCGATGAGGATGACGTTGTGCAGGCTGGCACCTCCGGGGACGGTGACGATTTGCGCCTCGGCGCCCAAGCGGCGAAAGGCCTCCTTGTGCAGGCGCGCCGCATCGTCGTCTCCGAGCTTGCCCACGTAGCGCGTGCGCAGGCCCCACGTTTGGCAGGCCGCAACGGTGGTGGCTACCTGCCCGCCGGGCTGCACGGATCGGCTGCTGTAGTGGACCTTGGAGCCGGGCTCAGGGAAACTTTCGAGCGGAATGAGGGTGTCCGTGGCGTTGAGGCCCACGCCGACGAGATCGACGAGATCAACCGGTGGCAACTGAGTCACACAAACATTGTAATGGGCAGGCGGAAGTGCGCGTGTGCGCTGAGAAAATCAGGGCCGAATGCTGTACGCTCAATTCAGGAATTTTTCTGGTTTGGACTAGACCTGTGGCTGAGCAAACATCTTCGCGCCCGTTTTATCGACCGCAGCCGGGCGGTGCGCTGCACTGCGGCGGCGTGTCGATGGAATCGCTTGCCAAACGGTTCGGCACGCCGCTTTATGTTTATTCTTCCGATCAGATTGCGGCGCGGCTGGCGATGTTTCAGCAGGCGCTCGCGGGCCGGGACCTTCTGGTTTGCTATGCGGTGAAAGCCAACTCCGCGCTTGCGATCCTGAAGCTGCTGGCGAAGCGCGGGGCGGGATTCGACATCGTCTCAGGGGGCGAGCTGGAGCGCGTGCAGGCGGCGGCGCCGGAGGCGACCGGGCGAGTGGTTTTCTCCGGCGTTGGCAAGACGGCTGCGGAGATTGACGCAGGATTGAAGGCAGGAATCCTTGCATTCAACGCGGAGAGCGAGGCCGAGCTTAAGCAGCTGGCGGCGCGGGCGCGCAAGCTCAAAATCCGCGCACGCTTTGCGCTGCGCGTGAATCCGGACGTCTTTGCCGATACGCATCCTTACATTTCAACCGGCCTGCGCGAGCACAAGTTCGGCATCGATATTCGACGCGCGCGCGCGATCTACAAGAGCGCGGCGAAAGATCGCTGGCTCGAGGCGTACGGAGTGAGCGTTCACATCGGGTCGCAGATCCGGTCTGCCGATCCATTTGGCGCGGCGATTGCGCGGGTGAGCAAGCTGGCGATGCAACTGAGGAGCGACGGCATCGCGCTCAAGGCGATTGATGCTGGCGGCGGCCTGGGCATCGACTACCACGACGGCGCATTTGATGCGAAGGCCAAAGTGGAAGAGTACGCCGAGGCGCTGGATCATGCGCTGGGAGATTTCGACGGCCGGCTGCTGATTGAGCCGGGGCGATTCCTGGTGGCGCAGGCGGGCGCGCTGGTGACGCGCGTGCTCTACGTGAAGCGCAACGGCAAAAAGACTTTCGTGATTACCGACGCTGCCATGAACGATCTGATCCGCCCCGCGCTTTACCAGGCGCACCACGAGATCGTTCCTGTGCGGCCGAGGGCAGGAAGGACGTGCGTTGTCGACGTGGTGGGGCCGGTGTGCGAGTCCGGCGACTTTTTTGCGCGCGACCGCAAGCTCGGACCGGTTGAGCCTGGTGATCTGGTGGCATTGCTCGATGCAGGCGCTTACGGCATGGTGCAAAGCTCGAACTACAATTCGCGTTCCCGCGCTGCGGAGGTGCTCGTGGAGGGCGCGAAGGCAAAGCTGATTCGCCGCCGCGAGACGATAGCGGATTTGCTGGCGACCGAGATCGTGTGATCGTCGATTGCGCTTTTTCGCATCCAACCTGATATCGTTTTGCGCGGGGGAACTTCTTCATGCGCATCCGGATTGGGATTGTTTGCGCTGTAGCGATGGTTGCAAACGTTTTGGGATTATCTTCGCCTGCTCTCGCCGGGTCACTGACGGTGAAGACTGCGCAGGGCAAGGTGCTCGGCAAAACCATTAACGATGGCAAGGTTCGCGCCTTTCTCGGTTTGCCTTACGCTGCGCCGCCGGTGGGCGATCTGCGTTGGCGTGCGCCCGAGCCGCCGGCAAAATGGAAGGGCGTGCGCGACGCCACACAATACGGCGCTCGCTGTGTACAGACCAATCCCTTTGCCGACATGGTTTTTCAGGATAGCGGTCCCAGCGAGGATTGCCTTTATCTGAACGTTTTCGCGCCCGCGGATGCGAAGGGCGGGAGCAAGCTGCCGGTGATGTTCTGGATTCACGGGGGTGGCTACATAGCCGGATCGTCATCGGAGCCGCGACATAACGGCGACTTTCTGCCGCTGAAGGGTGTTGTGCTGGTGACGATCAACTACCGGCTGGACGTTTTTGGATTCCTGGCGACACCGGATCTCGTGAAAGAATCCGGAGCCGCGGGGAATTACGGCCTGATGGACATGGTCGCGGCGCTCGAGTGGGTGAAAGCGAACATCGCGCAGTTTGGCGGAGATCCGGGGAACGTGACGATCTTTGGGGAGAGCGCAGGATCGTCCGCGGTGAGCACGCTGATGGCCGCCGGTCCGGCGCGCGGCTTGTTCCAGAAGGCGATTGGCGAAAGCGGAGCGGCATTGGATGTTGGCTCGCATGGACCCGAGGCACAGGCCGAACAAGAGAAGCAGCGTCAGGGCTGGGTGGAATCGCTGGGCGCGGCAAATTTGGCCGCGCTGCGCGCGCTGCCCACGGAGGCGATTCTTGCGGCCGTGTCCGCGAAGGGTGCGCCGAGTTTCCCGGTCGTGGTCGATGGCAGCTTTCTGACCGAACCGATCGCCGACACCTACGCAGCGGGGAAACAGGCCCACGTTCCGCTGCTGGCCGGGTGGAACGGCGACGAGCAACACAATCTGTCCATCGGCATGACGGCGGAGAAATGGAAGGAGTTTGCGGCCACGACATACGGCGACCACGCCAGCGAGTTTCTTACCTTCTTTCCCGGCGACAGCGATGAGCAGGCGGTGCGCTCGGCCATTGACGCCGAAAGCGATTCCTTCATCGGATTCGACACGTGGAAGTGGATTGAGGCGCAGGTGAAGACAGGCGATGCGCCCGTCTACCGCTACCATTTTGAGCAGCCCGCCCCGCCGAGCAAGTTTCATCCCGGCTGGTACGCCTTCCACTCCGACGACATCGAGTATGTTTTCGGAACGCTCGACACGCGGCCAGGCGCAGTATGGCTGCCCGAGGACCGCAAGCTGAGCGATCAAATGATGGATTACTGGACGAACTTTGCGAAGACCGGCGACCCGAATAGGCCGGGACTGCCCGAGTGGCCGCGCTTCGACAAAGACGGTCTGATTCACCTGGACAGCACGATTAGGTCCGGCCCGGACACGACGCAGGCGCGCTACGAGTTCCTGCTGAAGTGGATGCCGAAGAGGGGGGGCCGGACTAGGCCGCGCTGCGCTCGGTTACTGGTGCACGCCGGAGGCGGCGACAAAGCCGGCCGTCTGAGATGGAGACGTGCTATTGGAAGGCGGGGCGGAGAAGCTCGATCCGTTGGCGTTGAGGGCTGTGGAGTAATCGGGACCGAGGCCGAGACTCTTGAGAGCGCGTGAATCAGGCATCAGCTTGGTTTGCCAGCCATGATCGGCCTGATACTTCTGCATGGCGGCCACGGTGGTGGAGTCCCAATTGCCATTCGGCTCGGCGTTCAGGTAGTGCTCGCGAACGAGGGCCTGCTGAATCTGCGTGACGCGATCCGGATCAATGGCTTGCTGGGCGCGCGCGCGGCGCGATCTGTGC
>JBEKAJ010000290.1:0-4132 GCA_050018295.1 Occallatibacter sp.
GTATTCCGACGGAACGCCAGCCTTGACCAGCGCCTCGTAGAAAGCGAGGCTCTGTTCGACGGGGACGGTCTGATCATTGAAGGTGTGATAGATGAAGGTCGGCGGAGTGTCTTTGGTCACGAGGAGGACCGGATCGTACTTGGCTCGCAGCGCTTCGCACTGATCCATGACGTTAAAGATTTTGCAGTAGCTCAGGTGCGAAGTATCGCTGGAGACGGCATCGATCCACGGATAGCCGAGGACGAGGTAGTCGGGACGGCTGGAGGCGCGGTCGATCGGGTCTTCGGCGTCAAAGCTGCCGGCGACGAATTGAGTTCCGGCCAGGGCGGCGAGGTGGCCGCCTGCGGAGAAGCCAATGACCACAATGCGATCAGGGCTGATGTGGTAGTCCATTGCGCGGGCGCGAACGGTCTGAATGGCGCGGCGGGCGTCGAGAAGAGGAACTGGTAGCAGGTAGCCGTTCGAGCCGAGCCGGTAGCTGAGGATGAAGGCGTGGAAGCCGCGCGCAGTGAACCAGTCAGCAATCTCGCGGCCTTCGAGGTCGCCGGCGAGATGAAGGTATGCGCCGCCGGGAAAGATGATGACGGCGGAGCCGGTAGCCGATCCCTGGCGCGGATCAAAGATTGTGAGCGCAGGGATGTCGTTGCAGGTATCGCCCTTGGCCTGCGGCGGGGTTCCCGGCCAAAGCCGGACGGTCTGGATGCCAAGGAAGGCGTTGTCGGCGCCGGGCGTGGCGCAATTGGCGGTTTGCGCGTGGGCGACGGGGATGGCCAGTGCTGCCGCGATGAGGAATGCGAAGAGTTGCTTCATGGGAACCTCGACGGGCTTCGCGAAGATTATAAAGGCAGGGATCAGAAAGACAGGGACCAACGGACCGAGGGAACAGGGAATAGGGAATAGGGAACAGGGAACGCGGCGCGAACTCATCTTCTTCAGAGGGAAGGCCAAGCGAAACTATTTATCGATGAGATAACAGTCTATTTAACGATTGGTTAACAGCTAACCTATTGATTCTGCTAACAAATATGAAACAAAGGCTAAAAGTGCACCGCATAGAGGGCACTTTTTGCGCGAAAATTTTTTTCGCCGCGCCTTGCGCGACGGGCCCGAGGAGGCGCAGGCAAGAGTTGGCGATGGCCGGTTTGCGTGGGAGTTGAGATTCGAGACATATAAGTCATTATGCGCGGGGTTGGGGAATTAATCGGCAAACTTGGCGAAAGAAGTGAAGGGGTGAATAAGTGAAAGGGAATCAGTAAATTGATGGGTCTGCGAGCCAGCGAATTTGAGCGGGGAGGGGTTGACAAGAAAACAGGAACCGAGGGACCGAGGGACCAAAGGACCAAGGTCGGCTAGAGCGCAGGTGATGGCCGGTTCCCCGCTCTGCTCACAGCCAGAGGGCGGAGTGGCCGGGGCAGAGGCTGGCGGCCTGCTCACACAAAGTCTCCGTCAGCTCCAGGCCGTGGCGGGCGAAATACCAGGCTGCGCCGTGGATGCGTTCCTGCAGCACGCCTCCGGGATAGAGGGCGTTGAAGAGGGCGTTGGCGTGGCGCGTGAGCGTTGTCTCGCGCTGGAGCTGGAAGTTGGCGGCAAGTGTCCGCAGGCGATTCATCTGGTAGCGCATCTTGCCGGCTGCTGTGTCAGCCGACTGGCCCAAGCCCTTGTCCTGCGACTGCAGCCAGTCAACGAGGGCGGTGAGTTCGGCATCGAGGGCGTTGCCGGCGGCGGCCAGTTTCTGCTTGGTTTCGATGGGCATGGAGCGGGCGGCGAGGCGCTGGGCAAGTGTTGAGGCGTTTTCTTCATGGAAGATCTGCTCGAGGGTGAGCTCGTGGCGGCGGAGGAGTTCGGCGACGGAGGGTTCGATGAGCGTGGCGGACAAGCGCGCAATGGGAGGCGTTTGGCGGCCGAGAATGCGCTCGAAGAGAACCGTTGACTGCGCGAGGTAAGCGATCTCGGCGGGACCTCCGACCTGAGCAGAAGTCGAGAATAGAGAATCCTGAAAGACAGGACGAAGAAGCGCCGCGGGCGAGATGCGCTCGGGCTCAGAGTCGAGGATTCCAACGAGATCGGATGTGGAGTAAGTCTGTTCGCCGGCGTGCCAAAGGCCGTTGGGCTCGGCGGGCGTGGGCGCGACGCGGCGAAGCGCGATGCGGGCGCCGGTTTTGCCGTCGATGAGGAAGAGCAGGCTGGACTGCGGAGCGACGGCGACCTGCGTGTGATAGCCGGCGGCTTCAAGGGCCTGGCCGCGCTCGGTGAGAGCCAGGTGGAATTCGTCGGCGCGCTCGATGGCGGCGCGTAGGACGGGCGCGCCGAGGCGATGGAAGCCGGGGCTGCCGGCGTTGACGATGAGAAGCCCTTGGGCGGTGAAGATGGCCGAGTAGAAATCGGCGAATGCCTGCGCGAAAGTGCGGCCGGGCTTGTAGGCAGCGGCGAGAGCATTGGTGGCGTCAGAGGGACCGAGGAGCTCAGCGGCGCGCTCGACGAGTGGCGTGATGGAGTCGTCGAAGACGATGCGGTCGGCGGGCAGCGCGAATTCGGGAGCTTTTTCGTAGGCCATTTGGGCCAACTCGCGTCCGGCGGGAAACGTAACCTGATTGATCTCGGCGAAGTCGTGGTCTTCACTGGCGAGCCAGAAGACGGCGGCGTGGGGATGGCCTGCGGCTGTGGCCTGGCGCGCGCGGGCGATTGCGGTGGCGGCTTTGAAGGGGGAATAGAGCGGGCCGCCGAAGAGACCGACCTGCTGGCCGGTGAGGACGGCTCCGGCGCCCTGGGAGAGAGCTGCGAGCGCGGGAGCAGTGGCGGGCGAAGGGTTTTGCGCGGTGAGAAGTTGGATCAGTTCGGGCCAATGCGCGGGGCGCGGCGGAGGCGCTTGCGTGACTTGGTCCGAAGGCAAAACGGCACGAAGTGCCCCCGCACAAAAGTCGAGAAAGAGGCGGGTCTGGCCCGGCATTACGGTTACTGGATAACAATCAGCTTTCAAGGATTCGTTCACTCTTGGCTCGTTTGGTTGGGCAGGAGGTTGAAGCGCCGGCACGGATTCGGAAATTGTCGCTCTGTTAAGGATGCCACGGCGGGGCGCGGCGATGCACGATTGGGCAGAGCCGAGCACGGATTGGCACGTGTGAAACAGGACAGTGCGTATACTCGTGATGAATTGAGCCTGGTGAACGTTCGGCTCGAACGAGGTGGAAATGGCGAGGAAATCGACGAAGAAAGCAAAGAAGGTAAAGGCGGGAAAGGTGGCCGTGACGATTGAACGTGCCACGATCTTAAGTTCGGAGGTCGTGTTTCAGTGTCCTCTGTTCAAGGTGCTGCACGACAAGCTGATTGAGCCGGGAGGACGGCGGAACGAGCGCGACGTGATACGGCACAACGGGAGCGTGGTGGTTCTGGCGATCGACAATGCGAAGAGCAAGAAGGATCCGTGGATCGTGATGGAGCGCCAATACAGGCACGCTGCGAGCCAGTACCTGTGGGAGCTGCCGGCGGGCAAGATTGAATCGGGCGAGGATCCGCTGGAAGGGGCTAAGCGGGAACTGGCCGAGGAGACGGGGTACCGGGCGAAGAAGTGGCGGCCGCTGGTGGAGTACTATGCCAGCCCAGGCTTTCTGGGCGAATCGATGAAGGTTTTCCTGGCTGAAGGGCTTGAGCCGGGCGAGGCGCAGCCGGAGGCAGATGAGCAGATCGAGCTGAGGCTGGTGAAGCTCTCGGAGGTGCTGAAGATGATCGAAAAGGGCGCGATTCTGGACGGCAAAACGCTGAGCAGCGTGCTTTTATACGACCGAATCAAAAACGGCCGAGGGAAGAAATAGGGACCAAAAGCGGCCATTCTCCAACTGGTGTTTTCCACAGGCATCGATGCAATTACGGGCGGCGCGGGGCGCCATCGCCAGTTTCACGTTGCGGAAAAGAGCGGAAAATCAATCAACCTTTCGCGTCTTTCTGGCGTCTTATGAAGTATCGGTGGGAATTCCCCTGAAGGCTCACCACATCCAAGAGAAAAGACACGCAAAAGAACAAGCACGTGAAAGAAAGGCAGGAACCTGTGGCTCAGTACAAAGGAAAGGTCAAGTGGTTTAACAACGCCAAGGGCTACGGATTCATCGGACGCGAAGACGGGCCGGATGTATTCGTC
>JBEKAJ010000291.1:0-4093 GCA_050018295.1 Occallatibacter sp.
GCTGCGACGCGCCTAACAAACTCGTTTGAAGCGGATTCTGGTTGCTTCATCGAGCGATTAGAGCGTTTTCAATTCACTTGTTATCGTCGCCATCTTCGCAAAAGGTGGCAATTCCTTGAGGAAATTGCCACTCGACATTTTTCCTTCTGTAAAGAACAGAATCGAAAACGCTGTAACCGGCGCTGGTCCGGATCGAAAAGGGGAGACCCCGCATGCAAGACGCAGTGATGATGCTGTTCACCGTAGTTTTCTTCGCCGTGGCGTTTTTCTACGTCAAGGCGTGCAAGAAGTTGAGGTAGCCCATGCACAGCGATTGGATTTCGGTAACCGGACTCATCCTCTCCATTCTCCTGTTGGTGTATCTCACCATTTCGCTGCTCTTTCCGGAGAAATTCTGACATGTCCGCAAACGGCTGGCTGCAATTTGTCATCTACTCTGTGATTCTGCTGGCATCGGTGCGTCCTGTTGGCATTTACATGATGCGCGTGTTTGAGGGCGAGCGCACCTGGCTCGATCCGGTGCTGCGCCCGTTCGAGCGGCTCATCTACAAGCTCTGCGGCGTAAAAGCCGACAAAGAGATGAACTGGCGCGAGTACACGTTTGCCATGCTCGGCTTTTCGGCAGTGACCCTGGTGCTGACCTATGGCATTGAGCGTTTGCAATACTACCTGCCGTGGAACCCGCAGCACCTCACCGCCGTGGGAACCGATCTGGCCTTGAACACGGCCGCGAGCTTCACCACCAATACAAACTGGCAGTTCTATACGCCGGAATCGACCATGAGCTATCTCACAGAGATGGCCGGCTTGGCGACGCACAACTTTTGGTCGGCAGCGGCGGGCATCGTGGTGGCCGTGGCGCTGATTCGCGGCATCAAGCGCACCAGTTCCGCAACCATTGGCAACTTCTGGGTCGATATGACGCGGACGCTGCTTTACGTGCTCGCGCCTGCCTGCATGATCTATGCGCTGCTTCTGGTGTGGCAGGGCGTCCCGCAGAATCTGAGCGCGTACACGCAGGCGCATCCTCTCGAGCAGCCCTCCCAGGTGCAGACCATCGGGCAAGGACCGGTCGCCTCGCAGGAAGCCATCAAGATGCTGGGCACCAACGGCGGCGGCTTCTTCAACGCCAACAGCGCGCATCCTTATGAGAATCCGACCCCGCTCTCGAACTACATCGAAATTATTTCGATTTTCGTGATAGGCGCGGGCCTCACCTACACGTTGGGCGCCATGACCGGCTCACGCGGCCATGGCTGGGCGGTGTTCGCTGCGATGTATGTGCTGTTCGCGGCAGGATTCATCGTGTGCTATTGGGCCGAGGCGCATCCCTACAACATGATTCACGGGGCGCAGCAGACGCGCACCGCAGCCGCGCCCGGCGGCAACATGGAGGGCAAGGAGGTCCGCAACGGCATCGCGGAAAGCACGCTCTTCGCCACCATTACCACCGACGCCAGTTGCGGCGCTGTCAACAGCATGCACGACAGCTTCACACCGCTCGGCGGCATGATTCCGCTGGCCAACATCATGCTCGGGGAGGTGGTCTTCGGCGGCGTGGGCGCGGGCATGTACGGCATGTTGATTTACGTTGTGATCGCGGTCTTTATCGCCGGCCTCATGGTGGGCCGAACACCGGAGTACCTGGGCAAGAAGATCGAATCCTATGACGTGAAGATGGCAATGCTCTACGCACTCATCTTTCCGCTAATCATCCTCACCTTCGCGGCGATCTTTGTGCTGATTCCGGAAGGGCTCTCGGTGACGAACAATCCGGGCCCGCACGGTTTCAGCGAGATTCTCTACTCTTTTGTCTCCGGCGCAGGGAACAACGGCTCGGCCTTCGCGGGCCTTGGAACCAACTGGTGGTACAACATCGCGATGTCGTTCGACATGCTCATCGGCAGATTCCTGATGATGATTCCAGCCTTGGCTCTGGCCGGCAATCTGGCGCAAAAGAAGAGCGTTCCGCCGTCGCCGGGAACCTTTCCGGTGAATACGCCGCTGTTTGCCATCCTGCTGGTCGGCGTGGTGCTGATCATCGGTGCCCTCACCTTCTTCCCGGCGCTGAGCCTGGGACCGATTCTGGAACACCTGCTGTTGCAGACAGGGAAGGTCTTCTAACCGAATTCATACCGAAGCTGGACGAGACAAAACGGACCGACATGGCTGAAAAAACGAGTCTTTGGAACACGCAGATTATGGCCCAGGCAACGCTGGACAGCTTTCGCAAGCTCGACCCGCGCTGGATGGTCAAGAACCCGGTGATGTTTGTGGTGGAAGTGGGCAGTGTGCTGACATCCGTCCTGCTCATTGAGAACTTCCGCCATCACCCCGGGGCTTTCTTTTTTAACCTGCAAATCACGCTCTGGCTGTGGTTTACAGTGCTGTTCGCGAACTTTGCCGAAGCCATGGCGGAGGGCCGCGGCAAAGCGCAGGCCGACACGCTGCGCAAGGCCAAGGGCGAGACCATTGCCAAGCGCTACAAGGCAGATGGCAGCTTTGAAGAAGTTATCAGCGGTCTGCTTCGCGCGGGCGACGTGATCTACGTTGAAGCCAACCACTACATCGCCGGCGACGGCGAGGTGATCGAGGGTGTGGCGTCGGTGGACGAGTCGGCCATCACGGGTGAATCGGCGCCGGTGATTCGCGAGGCCGGCGGCGACCGCTCGGCCGTGACCGGCGGCACAAAGGTTCTTTCGGACTGGATCAAGGTCAAAATCACATCAAATCCCGGCGAGACTTTCCTTGACCGCATGATCGCGCTGGTCGAAGGCGCCACGCGGCAGAAGACTCCCAACGAGATTGCCCTCAGCATTCTGCTCTCCGGCTTGACCATTATCTTTCTGCTGGCGGTGGTCACGCTGCAGCCTTTCGCCATTTACTCAAGCGCTCCGCAAACCGTCTTCGTGCTCGTGTCGCTGCTCGTGTGCCTCATTCCGACGACAATCGGCGGATTGCTCTCGGCCATCGGCATCGCCGGAATGGACCGGCTGGTGCAGTACAACGTGCTGGCCATGAGCGGGCGCGCCGTAGAAGCTGCCGGCGACGTGAATACGCTGCTGCTCGACAAGACCGGCACTATTACGCTCGGCAATCGCCAGGCAACGGAGTTCCTGACCGCGCCGGACGTAAGCCAGGAGCGGCTGGCCAACGCTGCACAGCTCGCATCGCTTTCCGATGAGACTCCAGAGGGCCGCTCGATCGTTGTGCTGGCCAAGGAGAAGTACAACCTGCGCGGGCGCGACCTGGCCGGAATTCACGCCGAGTTTGTTCCATTTACCGCGCAAACCCGCATGAGCGGCGTGAATCTGCCTGGCACACGCATCCGGAAGGGCTCGGTAGACGCGATCGCACGCTTTCTTGAAGAGCAGGGCTCTTCGCTGCCGCAGAAGGTTCGCGAACATGTGGAGGAGATTGCACGCGCCGGCGGCACGCCGCTGGTAGTGGCCGAGAACTCTACGGCGCTGGGTGTTATTTATCTCAAGGACATCGTCAAGGGCGGCCTGAAGGATCGGCTGGCACGGCTGCGCGCCATGGGCATTCGCACCATTATGATCACCGGCGACAATCCGCTGACCGCCGCGGTGATTGCGCGCGAGGCCGGGGTGGACGACTTTCTGGCCGAGGCCAAGCCCAAGGACAAAATGGACCTGATCAAGAGCGAGCAGGGCAAGGGCAAGCTGGTGGCGATGACCGGCGACGGCACCAACGACGCGCCCGCACTGGCGCAGGCCGATGTAGGCGTGGCCATGAACTCCGGCACGCAGGCAGCCAAGGAAGCGGGCAACATGGTGGATCTCGACTCCAATCCCACCAAGCTGATCGAGATTGTGGAGATCGGCAAGCAGCTGCTCATGACGCGAGGCGCGCTGACCACATTCTCCATCGCCAACGACGTGGCCAAGTACTTCGCCATCATTCCGGCCATGTTTGCCGGAGTCTTCCCGGTGCTCGGCGCGCTCAACATCATGTATCTGCATTCGCCGCAGTCGGCCATTCTCTCTGCCGTCATCTTCAACGCGGTGATTATCGTGGCGCTGATTCCGCTGGCGCTGAAAGGCGTGAAGTACGAACCCAAGGCTGCCGATGT
>JBEKAJ010000292.1:0-6326 GCA_050018295.1 Occallatibacter sp.
GTTTAGGATGGGGCACCCCGCGAGCGCGGGCGGTGGTAGTCTTCCCGATGGAACAGAAATGGGGGCTTCGATGCGCGTCTCTTTCAGGATGCCGGTTTCGTTCAGGATGGTTGGCCTTGCCGGATTGGTGGCTGGATGCAGCCTTGCGGCGATGGCTCGAATTGCGGCAGGGCAGGCAGCGCAGGGGCCGAGTGGTCCAGTGGGCTCCGCGACGGCGGGCGCGCGGGCCGTGCAGGCGGAAGGCAATCCTGTGGCCGATCCCAAAGCCGTGGTGACGATCGGGTATGCGCGGTTCACGGTGCTGACGCCGCAGCTCATCCGCATCGAATGCGACGGGAGTGGAAAGTTCGAGGATCACGCGTCGTTTGTGTTCATCAACCGGCGGCTGCCGGTACCGAAATTCGAGAAGAGCGTTTCGAACGACGGCCGCGGTACGCTGACGATCAAGACCGATGCGCTGACGCTGACCTACACCTCGATGCCCGATTACAAGCCCACCCCAGGGGGCAGTTGCGTCTTCAAGGAAGAACTCTCCATCGCCCTCAACGTCGATGGCAAGCAAGTCGTTTGGCATCCGGGGCTCGACGATCCGGACAACCTGATGGGCACCACGCGGACGCTCGACACCGCGCGGGGATCGAAGACGGAGGAGCCCATTGAACAGGGATTGGTGTCGCGGGCGGGATGGGCGCTGGTCGATGACTCGACGCGGCCGCTGTTTGACTCGGCCGACTTTCGATTTCCTGATGGCGAGAAAAGCGCCTGGCCATGGGTGATGGAGCGGCCGGCAAACGAGAAGCCAGGCGCGTACACCGACTGGTACTTTTTCGGCTACGGGCATGACTATCGGAAGGCGCTGGGCGACTTTGTGCGCGTGGCGGGACGGATTCCGTTGCCTCCGCGGTTTGCGTTTGGGGTTTGGTGGTCGCGGTACTGGGCGTATACCGACGGGCAACTCGACGATCTGGTGCGGGCTTCAGGGAAAACGACACGCCGCTGGATGTGCTGGTGATCGACATGGATTGGCACATGAGCGACGAGCAACTGAGGGCGATGGGCGCGGTGGATCAGTCAGGGCAAATGCTCGGATGGACTGGATACACGTGGAACAAAGTGCTGTTTCCCGATCCCGATGCGTTTTTGAAAAAGCTGCACGAGGACGGGCTGAAGACGACGATGAATCTGCATCCGGCGTCGGGAATCCAGCCATGGGAGCAGGCGTATCCAGCGATGGCACGCGCCATGGGCATTGACCCGGCGACGAAGAAGTACATTCCGTTTGACCCGACCGACAAGAAGTGGGCGACGAATTATTTGAACCTGGTGCTGCATCCGCTGGAAAAGCAGGGCGTAGACTTCTGGTGGCTTGACTGGCAGCAGCAATCGACGACGGACTTGCCTGGAGTAAACCCGACGTGGTGGCTAAATTACGTGCACTTTACCGATCAGCAACGCGAAGGCAAGCGGCCGCTGTTGTTTCATCGCTGGGGCGGCCTGGGGAACCACCGGTACCAGATTGGATTTTCTGGCGACACGATTTCGGTGTGGGATTCGCTCGCATTTCAGCCGTGGTTCACAGCGACAGCGGCCAATGTGGGCTATGCGTTCTGGAGCCACGACATCGGCGGGCACATGCCGGGCGCGGTCGATCCGGAACTGTACACGAGGTGGATTCAGTTCGGCACGTTCAGTCCGATTTTGCGAACGCACACGACGAAGAATCCGGATTCGGAGCGACGGATCTGGGCGTATCCCGAGCCGTACTCGGCGGTGATGCGGTCGGCTTACCAGATGCGTGAGGCGATGCAGCCGTACCTCTACACGGAGGCGCGCCGTACATACGACACGGGCGTGGCATTCTTCAGGCCGCTCTATTACGACTGGCCGGAAGACGATGCGGCTTACACAAGCAAGAACGAATATTTGTTCGGCGACCAGTTGATTGTGAGCCCCGTGACCGCGCCCGCGGACAAGATTACGGGCCTCGCGACGGAGCAGGTGTGGCTGCCCAAATCCGATTCGCAGGGGGGCGACTGGATCGAGTGGCCGACGGGAAAGCATTTTGCGGGGCCGGCGACTGTCGAGCGCAGCTTCACCATCGATCAGATTCCGGTATATGTGCGCGCGGGCACGATTGTTCCGATGCAGCCGGCGATGCTGCACACGGGTGAGAAGGCCGTGGATCCGCTGATCGTGAACGTGTGGCCGCTCGCGGCGGGCGCGGGGTCGAATTATTCGGTCTATGAGGACTCGGGCGTGTCGGTCGAATACCAGAGGGGCGTGTTTGCGCGGACGCCTGTGAAAGCGACGGAGGACGGCGACACGCTGCGCGTGGAGATTGGGCCGGTTGAGGGCAGCTATCCCGGAATGCTAAAGACGCGCGGCTACGAAGTGCGGCTGCCCGCGGATTGGCCGCCGGTCGCGGTGACGGTGAACGGCAAGGCTGTCGCGTTCGCCAAGCCCGGCGAGCGGGGAGGGTGGACGTTCGAGGGGAATACGCTGACCACCATCATTCCGGTGCCGAGCGGAAGCGTGAGCGCCAAAGTTGTTGTGCTGGTGCAGCGCGCGAATGGCAGGGTTTCGCAACGCGGAGAACTCGATGGATTTGCGGGGGCGATGACGCGGCTGCGCGGAGTAGACGATGCACTGCAGCAGACCGGGCCGGTAGCGGGGCCTTCAAATGCGCTGGTTGACGCGATGCAGGCGGGCGACCGGCTGAGCTATTATCCCGGGCGCATTGACGCCGAGCTCAGACATTTCCACGAGCAGGTCGCACAGGCGCAGGCCGACGTGGCGCAACTCGACAAGGAGTTCGAACAGCGGCTCAGTGACACATCGCGGCGGATCGGCGGCTCGACATGGGCTCCGGCTGACATTGAGAGCGAAAAGCAGAAACGGCGCGACGCGCTGCACCGGGCGGAGGCACTGCTGGGCGAGGCGGCGAAGTAATCAAGCATCGTCCAAGGTTGGTTCGGCTCGCGTGGAGTTCAGGTTCGTGCGACCCCACGATTCGCCAGAATCTCAAGAAGCAGGTCCCCGTTCGACTCTGATCGCTTTCGCGATCTTCGCTCAGGGCAGGCTTTCGACTCCCATCGTCCGCCGCGGCGGACTCCGGTCGCTCAGGATGACAGCCCGGATGGGGCACCCATGTTCGTGCGAGTGGCATCATCGCAAATGCAACCGCAGATCCCTCGGCTCGGCCACTGTAGCGACCTCGCTCGGGATGACCGGGGCGGGGCTAAGTTGGTGGTTTCCACCCCAAGCGTGCTCGGTTCTCGATGACACGGGACTGGAGAAGCTTGCCACACGAAGTCGCAAGCGGCTAAACTCCTCCCCGTGCTGATGGCGAGGCTTCGATGAAGTCCTGTGCTGAGAGCACTGCTCCACGAGACGGAAAGAATCTGCTGATCAGGCAATCGTGGAGTTGGGGATCGAGGTCAGCGCAGCAATCTTTAATGACCGCGAGACGAAAATCTGCGTCAGCAGCTTCGAGCAGAGTGGAGAGGACGACGCCGCTGGTGGCGATTCCGTAGAGAACCAGCGTGTCAATGTCATTGGCGCGAAGAATCATCGCAAGATCGGTGCCGGTAAAGGCACTGATGCGATGTTTGGTGATGACAATTTCGCCTTCTTTCGGGGCGATGAGAGACGGGATCGTTCCGAGCGGTTCTTGAAATAACTTCTGATGTTGAGCCGAGGACTTGATGGCGCCGAAAAGGATGTTTCTGGAACTAACCTCGGGAAGGCCGGGACGAAAGCCGACTTGGACATGAATAACGGTCATGGCTTTGGCACGCGCGTGATTGAGGACACTCGCGGCACGGGTTAGGAAGGCGTCTTTGTCATCTTTGGCGTAGATCGAAACGATGCCGGCCTGGCAATCCATACTCAGGACAGCAGTGTGTGCCGGATAGATCGGAAATGCGGCCACATTGAGCTCCTTGCGGCAAGTAGAAGTCTGAAGTTCACCAATAAAACGCTGGGTTGTTGACGAATTCTCCAGTGGCAATGAACACCGAGCTCGACGCGGCGGCGAGACGAATCGGTTTCTTTGATGGCCTATGTTCTGTTTGACACCAGAGCGCTGAAGAAAGTTCCAGCAGCGCTGCTCGGCGCTCGTCGGCTGTCTAGCAAAAAGTTGTGGATGGAGGCTTGTGGGTTTGTGGCGAGATCTTCCTGCCGCCCCTACGGGGCCTTTGTGCGCGCAGCGCAGATCTGTGCGCGGTATAGACGAGTTCGTGCTTTCCCAGGTCTGAAAATCCAGACCTGGGGCACCCATTCTTGTGGCTGGGCTGAGGGTGAAGCACCGGCTACGCGGGCTTTGGTTTGGCCTTGAAGTACTTCTTCATTGGCTCGAAGTAGTGCGTCCGCCAGCCCGTGCGGTAGGTAGTGTGCCCGTCGGGCACGTTTGTGTGACGCAGGGTGAGTTTGGTGCCGCGGGGGGCCTTTTCAAGCAGAACTTGAATCTGCGAATCGGGATCAGAGGCGGCAAACTCTGTCGTACGCCACGACTGAACGATTTGCTTTCCAAGCTTGAGCTGCAAGTTTTTGCCGGAAATATAGCCGTCCCACGCGGTGAACGCGCCGCCGACGCGCGCCGAGGCCTTGGCTGCGGCTTCGGTCATCTGCGTGTGGCCCTTACTTGAGAGCCACGCTTCATAGACCTGTATGGGGGCGGCAGGGATTGTTGCTGAGACTGTGAATTGGATGGACATTGCACCTCCGGTTGACGGGCGTAGCGCCCGCGAGGGACGCTACGGCCCTTGCGCGGTCTGTTACTTCATGAACGCGGGCGGCTCGTCGGCGCTGGGCCCCCAGCTTGCCGGAACCGCGACGTTGAGCAGGCGAAGATAGACGCTGAACTGACCGCGGTGCTGGTACCAGTGGCTGAGCATGACGTCGCGAAGAAACTCACCACGCGGCTGCGCCATCATTTCCGCTGATTTGCGGCAGAAGACTACGGACCGTCGCGACGCTCTCGTCAAAAGCCTTGAGGATCTCGGCACCGGTTGCGGGCTGCGGAAATTCAAATGACTTTGGCGCCTGCGCGGGATTGCTCTGGACAAAGCGAATGATGCCGCCGGGAACTGTTGCGAGGTGAAAGGCGAGCTGACCGGCGGTCATGGATTTTTCGTGCGGCTTCCAGGTGAGCTTGTCCTCCGGCAGGCGCTCGAGGAAGCGACGCGTGACGGGAGCTTGCGTTTCGAATTCGGCGAGCATGAACTGAGAGAGGGATGGAGTGGCAACTGCTTCTGCTACGGGCATGGGAATTCTCCTCCTTGGGGAATTGGGTTGATGTTGGCCCGCGGTCGAGAGAACCCGCAGGGGCTAAAGTCCCGCGTTTTTGAGGGCCGTCTGTCGGCATCAGTAAACTCATGCCCTGATACAAGACCGGTCGACCCTGGGATTACGACTTGGACTTCTCGGCGCGCTTGCGAGCTTGATCGTTCATGTAGGACCAGCCGGTGGTCACGCCCTTCTTGTGGTCGTCCGAAATGAGGCCGAAGCCGGAGTGACAGAACTTGATGAGCGTCTCGCCGTCCTGCTCGCTGAGGCGGTAGATGACGTTGTTGGATACGGGCTGCGACATGAAGAGCGGACCGTTGAATTCAAGCAGCGTGGGCCGCTTGATGGATTGCACAGTGGCCCAGCAGTGGCCGTTGCCGTTGCCGAGGTCGCGGAACCAGCGGCCGCCCGGCCAAGCTTCGAGCTTGAAGGGCATGGGCGTGCCGTCGGGCATTTCGTTGGAGGGGCCGAGCTGCTCGAGCAGGGCCGCGAAGGTGACGTCGAGAGGCGCCTTGACGCGGATCTCCTGAGTCACTTTGAGGGAGAGGGCTTCAATGTCTGGAAGGGTTGAGGTCGTCATAGATTCTCCTTGGGGAAGTTTTTCTGGTTCGCGGGCCCGGTTAATGCGATGGGGGCCTTGGGTTCATCTCGGCTTCGGCGCGCTCCTTTACACGGTTGAGCTGGTGCCGCCAGTATCGCTCGAAGGTCTCGGTCCACTCGTGGAGGGGGCGAATAGCTGCGGCGTTGGTGCGGTAAAGACGGTGACGGCCGTTGCGGCGGACGCGGACGAGATTGACGCGACGGAGGACGCCGAGGTGTTTTGAGACGGACGGCTGGTCGAGGCCGATGGCCGTGACGATTTCGCCCACCTGGCGCTCGTCGTGCGCGAGATAGAGGAGGATCTGCCGACGCCGGGGTTCGGCAACGGCATTGAAAGCGTCGGAGGTGGTAGCGGCCCTGGCCATGACTCAGGACATTACATTCCTATATGGGAATACGTCAAGTGAAAAATTCGTGACTTTCGTTCCGGCGCCGGGTGC
>JBEKAJ010000293.1:0-4024 GCA_050018295.1 Occallatibacter sp.
GAAACGCCGAGCAATCCGCTCATGGTGCTTACCGACATTGCGGCGGTCAGCCGGATCGCTCACGCGCGTGGCGTTGAAGTGAGCGTGGACAACACCTTCCTGTCGCCCGCGCTGCAACGCCCGCTCGAGCTCGGCGCCGACATCGTGATGCATTCGACCACGAAATACCTGAATGGCCACTCCGACGGCCTTGGCGGAGCGCTGATCGGGTCAAAGCCCGAGCATAAGGAGCGCTTTCTGCTCATCCAGAAGGCGGCGGGCGGCGTGATGTCTCCCTTCGAATGTTTCCTGGTGCTGCGCGGCATCAAGACGCTGCCTCTGCGCATCAGGCAGCACGAAGAGAACGGCCGGGCGGTGGCGGAGTTCCTCTCCACGCACCCGAAGGTGAGCAAGCTGGCCTATCCGGGGCTGAAGACTCACCCGCAGTACGATCTGGCGGTGAAACAGCAGAAGGGCTTCGGATCGATGATGAGCTTTGAGCTCAAGTCGCGCGAGGAAGCGGCGCGGTTCCTCAAGGCGATCAAGATCTTCATCAATGCAGAATCGCTGGGCGGGGTCGAGTCGCTGGCGTCGCACTCGGCCACTACGACGCACGGCTCGGTGAGCGAGGAAGTGCGCCGCTCGATGGGGATCAACGAGGGGCGGATTCGGCTCTCGGTTGGCATCGAGGACAAGGAAGACCTGATCGCTGACCTCGATCAAGCCCTCGCCGCGGTCTGAGGAGGCGTTGTGTCCATTGGACAGCTGATTCTCGCTATCGACACATGCGGGCCATCGGGTTCGGTCGCACTGGGCCGGCTGCCCGGCCGCGATCTGGAGATTCTCGGGCAAATCGAGCTGGCAGCGCGCACGTACTCGACGACCCTGGTGGCTGCGCTGAGCGAGTTGCTGCGATCGGCGGGTACAGAACTCCGAGAACTGGGCGGGATCGTCGTTGTCAACGGGCCAGGGAGCTTTACTGGCGTCCGCGTCGGGCTGAGCGCGGTGAAAGGCCTGGCCGAGGGGACGGAGATTCCAGTGGTCGCGCTCTCACGGCTCGAGGTGTTTTCGCGCAAGTCCGGCGTGCCGTCGTCGGCGCTCGATGCGCATCGGGGCGAGGTCTTCCTGAGGCTGGAGCGCATCGGGTCCAATCCAGGCGAAATTCTTGCCGGTCCCACAGAGCTTGCGGCCATCCATCCCGCGCCAGTGCGCGTGGCCGTGTGCCACGACGGTGCAGCGGCGGTGCTGGCGGCTGCCTGGCCAGGCGCGCAACTGGTAGCGGTGCCGGCGCCGGTTGCGGCGGATGCGCTCCGTCTCGGCGAAGCGCGCCTTACTGCCGGTGTTTTCGCCGATCTGGCCCGGCTCGACGGCCACTACCTGCGCCGCTCAGACGCGGAGATCTTTGGCTCGGAAGTCGAGGACAAGTCCGCAATGGCGGCCTCATAGCGTGCATGAAGCCTCTTGCAGAGAACGTGCAGATCCGGCCCATGACCGCAGCCGACATGGCTCGAGTGATGGAAATTGCGGCGAGCCTGCCGGAGGCGCCCCAGTGGCCAGAGGCGGCCTCCCTGGACGCCATGAACCCCGAATCGATGCACCGCCGCATCGCGCTGGTCGCCGCCGGGCCGCGGCCCGAGAGCGTGCAGGGCTTTACCGTGGCCAGCTTATTGCCTGCGCAGGCGGAACTGGAATCGATTGCCGTGGCCGCCGGGAGCCAGCGACGCGGCCTGGGCCGCATGCTTTTCGGCGCTCTGTTGAATGAGCTGCGCGCGGGAGGCGTGCTTGAGATTGTCCTCGAGGTGCGTGCGTCGAACCGCGCGGCAGTAGCCTTCTACCGCGCTGCCGGTTTTGACCAAACCGGCATTCGAAGGGCGTACTACGCTGATCCTATTGAGGATGCGGTGCTCATGCGGCTTCATTTTACTTGAGCTGTGGCCGGCAGAGTCATCCGGCAACATCTGCATCGATATTCACAGGGTGGGGTTACTTTCAGCCGTTTTCTCGCTTGCCGATTCACCCGAAACGGCGATATATGTAGATGTTCTAAGAAAAACGGCGGCTCGGCACCGCCTACTCAGAACCGCCGAACCGGGGGTGCTTGATGGATGAAGTACAGGGTTCCATGCTGAGCGAAGAGATCGATCGCCTGCACGCAGAACATCGTCGCTACGCTCAGCGTTTGGAAGAGTTGCTTCAAAAGCCATACCTTACCGAAGATGAACAGATGGAAGAAGTGCGCTTGAAGAAGCTCAAGCTGCACGCCAAGGACCTGATCTTCGCGCTGGAACGCCGCGTTCCAGCCGTGGCGTAAGTTCTGCGGTATTAGGCTTTTGTGGCTCACTTGCCGAGCGTGAGGGCTGGGCAATGTGAGGTGTTTCAGCGTGTCCTCGCGCCACCCTGTTTCAGTGGTTTGTCCCTTCAATCACCGTATAATCGTTGGGAACGATGGTTCGCGACGGTTACATTTACGGAATCAGTCTGCTGGTGGTTGCCGCAGCGCTCAAATGGCTTACAGGATATTGGGCTTGGGGTCTGGCGCCGGTCCTGCTCGCGGCATTTTTCCTGTGGTTCTTCCGCGATCCTCAACGTACCATTCCAATTGGCGAAGGCCTGATCGTCTCGCCTGGCGACGGCTTGGTCACCGAAACAACCTCCATCATGACTCCTGAAGGGGCCCGCCAGCGGATCAGCATCTTTCTGAGTGTCTTTGACGTCCATGTGAACCGCGCGCCCATCGGGGGCGTCCTCAGCCAGGTGCGCTATCACAAGGGCCAGTTTCTGAACGCCATGAATCCAGTCTCGGCCGAGCGCAACGAGCAGAACACGGTCACGGTTCGCGGCCAGGGAGCAGATGCAGGATTCGAGGTCACGTTTAAGCAGATTGCCGGGCTGCTGGCGAGGCGCATCGTCTTTCGCTTCAATCAAGGCCAATCGGTAGAGCGCGGGCAGCGCGTGGGGCTCATCAAGTTCGGTTCCAGAGTCGATGTAGTGATTCCATCGAGCGCGGTGCTGCAGGTGAAGGTTGGAGAGCGCGTCAAGGGCGGCGCTAGTGTGCTGGCCTCGATGCCGCAGGGAGAAAGCTCGTGAATTCCTTTGATTTTCAACGGGCAAAAGGAAAGCCTCATCCGCGCCTACGGCGAGGTATGTACCTGCTGCCCTCGTTGTTCACCGCAGGGAGCCTAGGGGCAGGTTACTTCTCCGTTACGCAGACGATCGGAGCGCTTGATGGAAACGGCCAGGCACACATGCACCTGGACTGGGCAGCGATCGCCATTTTGTTTGCCATTCCCTTCGACGCGCTCGATGGCCGCATCGCGCGTATGACCAACACTACAAGCGACTTTGGCAGGGAGCTGGATTCGCTGGCCGACGTCATCACATTCGGCATGGCGCCCAGCCTGCTTGCATTTGTTTGGGGATTCCATTTCCTTCCCGATTCGATAAATGCGGAACTGCGCCAGCACCTGATGCAGGCGGGCGCTTTCATCTGCTTTCTCTTTCTTCTCAGCGGAGCCTCGCGGCTGGCTCGCTTCAACATCAGTCACGACCCGCAGCCGCGGAATCCCGGCCGTGCCGACAGGAAGTACTTTGTTGGCATGCCGATCCCCGCAGCGGCGGGCCTGCTGGCCGCTACGGTCCACTTCTTCAATGCCTATCCCGTCGAGGAGTGGTGGGTCGCCGTTCCCTGGCTCATTCTTGTCGGACTGACGGCATTCTTGATGGTCAGCACCTGGCGCTTCTGGTCGGCAAAAGAAATCAACTTTTCCCGCCGCCATCCCTTCCAGTTATTGGTTCTGCTGGCGTTGATCGCCTACGTTGCGCTGCGGTACTCAAATGTGGTCATGTTCCCGGTCGCCTTGGCGTACATGTTCTCGGGCATCTGGGCGCGCGCGGCATATGGCTGGTCGAGGCGGCGCCGCAAAAAGCCGCTTGATCCGCCCGCTCACTCGCCGGTTGCAGCAGAACCCGGCGCCGGAACGCCGTAGTTGTAATTCAAAGCAAGCCAAAGGACGCCCGTGTACAAAATTGCTATTGCCGGCGCTTC
>JBEKAJ010000294.1:0-4015 GCA_050018295.1 Occallatibacter sp.
GGCGTTTCGTAGATCGGAACTTTGTGATGTTCGGCGAGCGCGTTGATCAGGTCGGTGGTCGCGACACTCTTGGCCACGCCGTTCTTCCAGCCGCGCGTTTCCACCAGATAATCGAAGAGCAATGCGATGACATAATTCGGCTGGATGAATGTGCCGTCGCCGTCCACGATGCCGAAGCGGTCCGCATCGCCGTCGGTAGCGATCACGAGGGCCGCGCCGATCTCCTTCATTTTCTTCTTCGCGTCGCCCAGCAGTTCGTCGGAGGGTTCCGGCGCGTGCCCGCCGAAGAGCACGTCACGGTGGTCGTGCACCGTCTCCACCGCCACGCCGGCCTCGCGCAGCAAGTCGGACGGATAGCCTCGCCCAGCGCCCCAAAACGGATCGTAGACTACTTTGATGCCCGATTTGGCGATCGCTTTCAGGTCCACGAGCTCGGCGAGCCGCCTGAGGAACGCAGGCTTCACATCCGCGGTCTCGAAGTCTTCCGCGAAGGGACTGGGAATGCCACCGCCTCCGCCGCCGGCAATCCTGTCGATCGCGGCTTCAATTTGTTTGGTGGCTTCGGGCAGCGCCGGCGCGCCGTCGGGAGTGGAGTACTTGATGCCGTTGTACTCCGGCGGATTGTGGGAGGCGGTGAAGTTGATGGAGCCGGAAGTCTTGAGCGTGCGCACGGCGTAGGCGATGGCCGGCGTGGGAGCAGCCTCGGGAATCACAATGGGCGTGACGCCCGCGCCTGCCAAAACGCGCGCCGCCTCGGCCACAAAACTCTCGCCCAGAAAGCGCGGATCGCGCCCCACGAGCACGCGATGCGGAGCCGGAAGCGTCTTCACATAAGCGGCGATTCCCGCCACCGCCAGCCGAATATTGGCCACCGTAAATTCGTCGGCCACAATCGCCCGCCATCCCGAAGTGCCAAATTTGATCGCTGTGGTCATCCATATCCCCCGTGCGGCGGCCTCGCTCGCCGCAAAGTTCATACTGCAACACCGGGCCCGAATCGGCAAGACGGACTGCGATTTTTAACAAAGGATCGGCAACAAAGCCGTTACGGCACGACTAGGTATTCCTCGCGTTGAGGTTCGTCGATGCAGCCGACCGGATCAGCCGACCGGATCAATTGTCGAGCGGAATCGCCGGCGTGGCGTCTGTGTGCATAGAAGATGACCTGGCAATAATCGGGAAGCACACCACGTTGTTCTTCGGATCAACCTTGAGGAGGAAACAATGCAGTTGAACAGAATCGCAGCCGTAAAGCGCGGGATGACCGCGACCGCCATCCTGGCTGCGCTCGCGCTGGCTCTCGCGCTCTTGCCGCCACGTGCAGGCGCGCAAACGAAACCGGAAGAAACGACGCCTTGCGAAGCCAAGCCCGCGGCCCAGCCCGCTCCGGAAACGGTTCAGACGTTCTTTTTGACCAATGCCGCTGAACCAAACGACCTGAACGATATTCAAACCGACCTGCGGAATGTGCTGCCGAGGGTAAGCATTTTTGGTGACCAGGCGCAGGACGCCATCACGGTGCGAGGCACTCCCGAAAACCTTGAGACCGCGCAAAAGCTTATTGCGGATCTCGACCGGCCGAGGAAGCTCTACCGCCTGACCTACACCATTATCGATCTCGACGGCGGCAAGCGCATTGGGTCGCAGCAATTCACTCTTCTTGTCGTTTCCGGAGAAAGATCGGTTTTTAAGCAAGGCAGCCGCGTGCCCATCGTCACTGGGACAACCGACGGCCAACCCCAAGGTACGCAAGTGCAATACCAGGACGTGGGATTGACCATCGAAGCGCGCGTGAGTGGATCACCGGACACGCTGAATCTGCAAACAAAGATCGAGCAATCGAGCCTTGCGGAAGAAAAACCCGTAGCCCCCGTAAAGGATCCGGCCGTCAGCCAAACTCTTTTCGACGAATCGTCGGAACTGACACAAGGAAAGTCGCTTGTCCTTGGGTCGCTCGATCTTCCTGGCACCACGCGGAGTCAGGAGATCGAAGTGATTGCGGAGGTTGTCCGCTAATCCCCCCACGAATCCCTTTTCCCGGGGCTGGACGAAGCCGAGCCCACCCGTGTTCCGCTTCGGCAGGGCTCCTCCGCGAATAAGAATTCGACTACCACTTTTCAATGAGTGGGGTGCTTCGCCGGGCGGATTCCGGCGTAGAGTGTTGGCAGAATCTTTTTCATCGTGGAGGGCCAAATGCTCGAACCTACGTCGTCCGCCCGGATCGTGATGACCACCGTGGTGAGCCCCGAGGAGGGCACGCGCCTGGGGCGCACGCTCGTCGAGGAGCGCTTGGCTGCATGCGCCACACTCCTTCCTCCAATTCACTCGATCTACCGCTGGCAGGGCAAGCTCGAGTCGTCAGCCGAGACCCTGCTTCTACTCAAGACCGCAAGCGATCAATTGCCAGCTCTGGAATCGAGACTGCAGGAGCTCCACAGTTACCAGACCCCTGAATTTCTGGTTCTTGGGATCGAGGCCGGGAGTCACTCTTACCTGAAATGGCTGCGCGCCAGCCTGGATGCGCCGCAAGGTACCAAAGTGTAAACGAACGTCATAGGCCGCAAAAGGCCCTCTGGTATCCTTGTTGGAGTCTGTCTTCATGCGTTGGCTCCTCATCGTTCTGCTTGTATCGCTCGGGGCGCTGCTGGTTGCGGCTGCGGGAGCCGCCCGTCACATTTGGCAGCAGCGTGCGAAGCCCGGGAGTGAACACTCGGCGGCCCTGGAGCCGGCTGAGGAGCCCGACCTGAAAGTGAAGCCCTGAGAATTGTAGCGATGAACGGTCCGGCTCTCCGCCGGAAGCAGACGGTTATCGTGTGGTCATACACTGAAAGCTGTTGCAAGATTGAAGAATGATTACAGGTTTGTTGCCGAAAGGATCTCCCCCGACGTGAGCACCAAGACCCCCGATCTCGCAGGTTCGAAGGCCCTCAACGAAATCTCCATCGCCCACAGCCCGGACTCCGATGATGCTTTCATGTTCTATGGCTTGGCGACCAACAAGGTTCGTGTGCCCGGCTACCGATTCAGTCACACGCTCTGTGACATCGAGACGCTCAACCGCCGTGCCCGCGAAGAAGCCTTCTACGATGTAACGGCCATCAGCTTTCACGCGTATCCGTATTTGCAGGAGAACTACACGCTGATGGGCTGCGGCGGCAGCGTGGGCGAAGGCTACGGTCCCATGGTCGTCGCCAGCCGCATGCTCGACGTGAAGGACCTCGGCCGCATCCGCGTTGCCGTTCCGGGGACGCTCACCACGGCCTATCTCGCCCTCAAAATCCTCAACCCGGAAATCAAGACCGTTACCGTCCCCTTCGACCGCATCATTCCCGAGATTCTGACCGGCAACTACGATGCTGGACTCATCATTCACGAAGGCCAACTCACCTATTCCACCAACGGTCTTTTTAGAGTGATTGACCTTGGCGCCTGGTGGCGCGAAACCACCGGCCTGGTGTTGCCGCTGGGCGGTAACGCGATCCGCCGCTCGCTCGGCGCCAAAGCGCATAAGACGATCTCCAAAGCACTGCGCGACTCAATCCGGTATGCCTTGGACCACCGCGAGCAGGCCCTCGAATACGCCATGCAATTTGCGCGTGAACTGGACACCACGATGGCCAGCCAATTTGTGAGCATGTATGTGAATGAGCTCACTCTCGACTACGGCGCCGATGGCCGCGAAGCCATCCGCAAGCTGCTGGCTATGGGCCACGAGCGCGGCATCATCTCCATTGCCCCGCAGGTTGACTTTGTGGACTAGCGCACTTTTAGAAGAGCCGCGCGCGATCGGGCCGCGCGTTTGTCCCGGAGCGGACACAGTACTCTTAGTGCCGCGAGTCCGCCCGAAGGTCATTGTGCCGGCCCAACAATCTTCGCGTGCTTTCTAAATGTTTCCTAGAGCATGTTTCATAAACAGTGCCTCAGCGTAATCCAGAAGCAAGCGATGTAGAAGAAGGCTTGGTAGGTGGAGAGCAGATGCTCATGGCGAACCAGCAATCGGCGGAATTGACCAAGC
>JBEKAJ010000295.1:0-6491 GCA_050018295.1 Occallatibacter sp.
GTGCGGGCGATTTCGGCTGATCTTCCCGTAGTGGGCGGGGGGCTGATCGAGACCATGAAGGAAGTGGAAGAGCTGCTCAGGCAGGGATTGAGCGCGGTGTCGACGAGCAACCCGCTGATGTGGCTGAAGTAGAGCGGAGCTAGCGGGGTTAGCGAAGCTGGCGGAGTTGGCGGGTCAGCGAGCCCCTGCGGGTCTGGAGACCCACACGACAGCCGGTCTACCACCCCAACGACGAAGACCTGTCGTTGGGGACCCCGGTCTGGAGACCGGCGGTACTTGAGACTGGCGCTACTCGACTCGTCATTCCGTGTCGGGGTTGGGGAGAATGATGTCGCGGACGATGGAGTTCATCTCAACGACGGCGGAGATGAACTGGCGCAAGGTGCGGCGCGTCGATCCGAAGGTGTCGAACTCCGCGGGCGTGAGGCCGTTTTCAGAATAGGCGCACTCGAAGTCGGGAAATTTGGCCAGAAGGGTGTCGACGATGCGGGGGTCGACGGGTGTGTTGATGCGGGGAATGACTTCGATGTCACTCTCGTTGTAGCGGCGCTGCCAGGCGCAGGGCGGAGAGATGACGACATCGCCGCCGATGAACTCGCTCCAGTGCATGTGATTGCGGAAGGCCGCCGAGAGAAGTCGCAGGCGGTAGCCGCGGGCTCTGTAGAGTTGATACGCCTTTTTGAAGACGGCGACGCCGGCCCACTCGAGGTAGCCGGGATCGACGGAGAGATTGTGCTTGTCGTGGAGGACCTTGAGCCAGTCGTCGAGGCGGCCGACCATGAGCGTGCAGATGGGGCCCATGGTGGAGATATCGAGGCCCTCGGCTTCGCGGCGGCGGAGGCCGCGCTCGACAGCCTCGGCGACGGCGATGGCCTGGGGGAGGGTAAAACTGACGGTGGCGTTGATGCTGATGCCGCGATAGGTGGCTTCCTCAATGGCGGGAATGCCGGCGTACGTGGCTGCGATTTTGACGATCATGTTGGGCGCGAGGCGGCTGAAGTGGACGGCCTGGGCGAGCATCGCTTCGGTGTTGCGGTAGTTGCGCGGGTCAGTTTGGATCGACAGGCGGCCGTTGCGGCCTTTCTCGCGCTCGAAAATGGGCAGGAGCAGACGCGCGGCGTTCGAGGAGATTTCTTCGACTATGCGCCAGGAGAGATCGTCTTCAGTGAGGTCGGGCTCGGCGGCTGCAAGCTCGAGGATGAGCGGCTTCCAGACGGCGAGTTCCTGTTTCAACACCGTGACGGCGATGGAAGGGTTGCAGGTGGCGCCGACTGCGCCGTGCGAGATGGAGTAGGTGAGCTCTTCAACGGAGGCCGAGTCGTTCCACAGACAGGTGGGGGTGGTCTGGGTCATTTTGTGGAGCGGACTCTTGTAGTTGGCCATAGGGCGGCGAAAGGCCTGCATCCTCCGGGAGATGCAAACGTGTGCAGAAAAACCCTATCACCGGAGAAAGTTGGCGGTCAAGGAGGGCAATACTGGAAACTTTTTTACGGTTGACAGGAGGGCCCGGGACGCAGATGATTATAAAGGTGCACACGTGTGCATCATCTGCCTTATTTTGTTCGTGTTTCGAACGATCCGGTGAAGGCACAAGCCGGGATTAAGCCGTAGCCTTGGAAACTTCTTTCCAGGAGAGACGATGACTGAATTGCTGGTGCGGCCGGAGAAGTTCCGCGACCGGACTGAAGATTTTGGATATGAGTTTTTATCTTTTGAGACGCGCAAGCTGGAAGCGGGCCAGGAATACAAGGGAGAGACGGCCGCAAGAGAGCTGGCGATGGTGGTGCTGGGCGGCGTTTGCTCGGTGACAAGCTCGCGCGGCGATTGGCAAGGGATTGGCAAGCGCGAGACGGTTTTTGATGGGTTGCCGTACACGCTTTATCTTCCGATCGGCACAAGCTTTACAGTAAGCGCCGATGCGGCTTGTGATTTGGCTTTTTGTTACTGCAAGGCTGAAGAGGAGTATCCGGCGCGTCTGGTGACGCCGGCGCATGTGGGGATCGAGATTCGCGGCGGCGGAAACGCGACGCGGCAGATCAACTCCATGCTGCCGCCAGGGTTTCTGGCGCAGCGGCTGATGGTGGTGGAGGTATTCACGCCGGCGGGCAATTGGTCAAGCTACCCACCGCACAAGCATGACGTTCACAGACCGCCGGCCGAGGTGGATCTCGAGGAGATTTATTACTACCGGATCGAGCGGCCGGAGGGATTCGCGATGCAGAAGGTATATACCGCGGACCGGCGCATCGACGAGACCATCACGGTGCGCGACGGCGAGCTGGTGCTTGTTCGCGAGGGATATCATCCGGTCGTGGCTGCACACGGATACAACGTGTATTATCTGAACGCGCTGGCGGGGTCGGCGCGCTCGCTGGCCGCGTCGGACGATCCGGACCTTGCGTGGGTGAAGGGCGGATGGAAGGAAAAGGACCCGAGGCTGCCGATGGTGAAGCGGTGAGGCCAGCGCGGCGGGGTTGAGTTGCTGCGGCGTTGAGGTGAGTTGGCATGAAGACGCGGCGCATGACGATGGCTCAGGCGCTTATCGAGTTCCTGAAGCAGCAGCATGTGGAACGGGATGGCCGCGAGCATGCATTCTTCGCCGGAGTTCTGGGGATCTTCGGCCAGCAGCATGTGGAACGGGATGGCCGCGAGCATGCATTCTTCGCCGGAGTTCTGGGGATCTTCGGCCACGGAAACGTGGCCGGGATCGGCCAGGCGTTGCAGGAGAATCCCGACTTTCCTTACATTCTGACGCGCAATGAGCAGGCGGGCGTGCACATGGCCGCGGGGTTTGCCAAGGCGAGCAACCGGCTGCGAACGTTTGCGTGCACATCATCGATCGGGCCGGGCGCGACGAATATGATTACCGGCGCGGCGCTGGCGACGATCAACAGGCTGCCGGTGCTGCTGCTGCCGGGAGATATTTTCGCGCGGCGGAACGTGGCTCCGGTGCTGCAGCAACTGGAGTCGCCGGCCACCCAGGACACGGGCGTGAACGACTGCTTCAAGCCGGTGTCGCGCTTCTGGGACCGCATTTACCGGCCTGAACAACTGATCACTTCCCTTCCCGAGGCGATGCGGGTGCTGACTTCGCCGTCGGATTGCGGCGCGGTGACGCTTGCTCTGCCGCAGGATGTGCAGACGGAAGCCTACGACTATCCCGAAGAATTATTCCGCAAGCGGGTGTGGCTGATTCGGCGAGGCGAGCCGGACCGCGAGTCGCTGGAGCGCGCGGTGAAGGCGATTGGCGCGGCGCAGCGACCGCTGATTGTGTGCGGCGGCGGAGTGCTGATGAGCGAAGCTTCGCAGGCGCTGGGTGCCTTTGCCGCGAAGTCTGGCATTCCCGTGGCGGAGACGCAGGCGGGCAAGGGCGCGCTCGCGTGGAATCACGGACAGGTGGTGGGAGCGATCGGATCGACAGGCTCGCTGGCGGCGAACCGGCTAGCGAACGCGGCGGATTTGGTTATCGGCATTGGCACGCGGTATTTGGACTTCACGACGGCGTCGATGACGGCGTTTCAAAATCCAAATGTGAAGTTCGTGAACATCAACACTGCGGAGTTCGACGCGTATAAAGTGGGCGCGATTCCCGTGGTGGCCGACGCGCGCGTGGCTCTTGAGCAACTGGGCGCGGCGCTGGGCGGGCACAAGGTAAGCGCGGCGTACGCAGCGGAGATCAGGGAGCTAAAGGCGATTTGGGACGCGGAGGTCGATCGGCTGTTCCATTTGAACGGGCAGGGTTCGGGCGGCCAGAGTTCGGGCTACGAGGGCAAGCCGGCGCAGAGCGAAGTGATTGGCGCCATTTGGGAGGCGGCGGGCGAGCGCGATGTGCTGCTGTCGGCTGCGGGCAGCCATCCCGGCGACCTGCACAAACTGTGGCGCACGCGCGCGCCGAATGGTTATCACATGGAGTACGGCTACTCGTGCATGGGGTACGAGATTCCCGGCGCGATGGGCGCGAAGATGGCCGACCCTAGCCGCGAGGTATTTGTATTTCTCGGCGATGGGACGTATTTGATGGCGCCCTCGGAGATCGTGACTAGCGTGCAGGAGGGCGTGAAGATCATCATCGTGCTGGTGGACAACGGCGGGTTTGCCAGCATCGGCAGCCTAAGCCGGTCGCTGGGGCAGGGCGGGTTTGGAACGCGCTATCGCGTGCGCGATGGAAAGTCCGGGCAGCTCGACGGGGAAGAACTGAAAGTGGACTTTGCCGCCAATGCGCGCAGCCTGGGAGCTCATGCGATTAAGGCGGGGACGCTGGGCGAATTGAAGCAGGCACTCGAAGAAGCGAAGGCGGCGGATCGCACGACGGTGATCGTGGTGGAGACAGATGCGTCGATAGGTGTGCCCGGCTACGATTCTTGGTGGGACGTTGCAGTGGCGGAAGTTTCAGAGATGGAGAGCGTGCGCGAGGCCAGAGCACGCTATGAAGAAGCGCGCAAGCGCGAACGGCATTTCGTCTGAGGAGAAGAGCAGGATGGAGCGGTTGCAGAATTTCATCGAGGGCGAGTGGCGCGGGTCGAGCGCGAGCGAAACGCTGAACGTGATCAACCCGGCGTCGGCCAAGGTGCTGGCGGAGGTTCCGCTGTCGCTGGCGGCGGATGTGAACGCGGCGGTGGAAGTGGCGCAGCGCGCATTCATCGAGTGGCGGCGTACGCCGGTGGTGGATCGCGTGCAGCCGCTGTTCCGGCTGAAGACGCTGCTGGAGCAGCACCGCGACGAGCTTGCGCTTTCGATCACCAATGAGTGCGGCAAGACGCTGACGGAGAGCAAGGCAGAGATTCTGCGCGCGGTGGAGAACGTGGAAACGGCGTGCGGCATGCCCATGATGATGCAGGGGACGAATTGCGAAGATATCGCCCCAGGCATCGACGAGCACATGATCCGGCAGCCGCTGGGCGTGGTGGCCGCGATTGTGCCGTTCAATTTTCCGGGGATGATCGCGTTCTGGTTCTTCCCATATGCGGTGGCGGCGGGAAACTGCTTTCTGCTGAAGCCGTCAGAGCGCGTTCCGATCACATCGCAAAAACTGTTTGCACTGATTCAGGCCGCGGGCTTTCCACCGGGCGTGATGCAGCTTGTGAACGGCGGGCGCGAGACGGTGAACGCGATCCTCGACCATCCGGGAATCCGCGCGGTGAGCTTTGTGGGATCGACGCCAACGGCGAAGTACATTTACAGCCGGGCGGCGGCCAACGGCAAGCGCGCGCAGTGTCAGGGCGGCGCGAAGAATCCGGTGGTAGTGATGCCGGATGCGGACATGGAAATGACAACGCGGATTCTCGCCGACTCGGCGTTTGGCTGCGCGGGCCAGCGGTGCCTGGCTGCGTCGGTGGCGATTACGGTGGGCGGCGCGCGGCCGAATTTCACGGAGCAGATTGCTGCAGCGGCGAAGAACCGCAAGACGGGTTACGGCGCCGCGCCGGGTGTCGAGATGGGGCCGGTGATCTCCGCCGAAAGCAAGGCGCGGATCGAGGGACTGATTGCAAAGGGCGAGCAGGCCGGCGCGCGCGTGATCGTGGATGGGCGCGGAAAGAAGGTTCCGGAGTATGAGGACGGATATTTTGTGCTGCCGACGGTGCTCGACGACGTGCCACCGGATTCGGAGACGGCGCGGACGGAGATTTTTGGGCCGGTGCTGAGCCTGATCCACGCACAGACCATCGAAGAGGCGATCGCGCTGGTAAACGGGCGCAGCTACGGGAATATGGCGTGCATTTTCACGACCGACGGCGCCAACGCGAGGCGTTTTCGCTACGAAGTGAATGCGGGGAACGTGGGCATTAACGTGGGTGTGGCGGCACCGATGTCGACGTTTCCATTCAGCGGGTGGGGCGAGAGCTTCTTCGGCGATCTGCACGCGCAGGCGCAACACGCGGTGGAGTTTTTTACGCAGACCAAGGTTGTGGTGGAACGCTGGCCGAAGGAGTGGAGCAGGAAATTCTAGAAGCAGGGACCAGGGATTAGGGATTAAGGAACAGGTAAGGAGAACGTATGAAAGAACTTTTGGTGGGGAATGCGCCCTGTTCGTGGGGCACGCTGGAGCATCAGGATCAAAGCCAATCGATTCCGTTTAACCAGATGCTGGACGAACTGGTGGATACGGGATACACGGGAACGGAACTGGGCGATTGGGGCTACATGCCGACCGACCCGGTGCGGCTGAGCGAGGAACTGACCAAGCGGAACAACGTGGTGATGCTGGGGGCGTATGTGCCGGTGGCCATGAAGAATCCAGCGGCGCACAAAGAAGGAGCGGCAAGGGCAGTGAAGACGGCAAAACTGCTGGCGGCCGTGGCGACCACACAGTCGCCTTACCTGGTTCTGGCCGACGATGCCGGCACTGACCCGGTGCGTACGCATCGCGCAGGCCGCATCCGGCCGATGGACGGCTTGAGCAAGGATGAGTGGAAGGTTTTCGCGCGCGGCGCGGACGAGATTGCGCTTGCCGTCTTCGACGAGACGGGTTTGCGGACGGTGTTTCATCATCA
>JBEKAJ010000296.1:0-3920 GCA_050018295.1 Occallatibacter sp.
AGCTGGGACGCGCATCGATCGACCGCAAACACCGAACCCCCGAGGTGCTGATGTTGTTGTGGCGGGGGATTGCGCAGTATGCTACCGACATGGGGCTTCGTACTTTGATCGGTTGCTCTTCTTTGAATTCCAATGACCCGGCGGAGGGCTGGCAGATGTATCGCCAGCTAGAGAAATTCAGGGTTCCCGTGGAGTTTGAGACCAAACCGACCACAGCGTACGCGTGCCCCCCAGGAAGCTACGATCTGGCTCAGCAGAGCATGGACGCACAGCCGTCGCCCTGCTGGACCGATCGAACGGCTGATCGATCTGGGCCGGATGATTTTGCTCCAGCGACCGCTCAAATTGCGGTGAAGGTTCCCAAGCTGCTGAAGACCTATCTTGCGATCGGCGCGCGCATTGCAGCGCCGCCGGCGTGGGACCGCGAGTTCCGCACCATCGATTTTCTGACGCTCCTGGACTTGAATCTGCTATCGTCCGCGGCTCGCCACCGCTTTCTGGCGCCACTGACGACGTGACGTTGCGCCGTATCCGGCGCGCTGTGGCGCTGGCGTTTGCTCTTGCAATGTGCGTGGTTCGCTATTGGCTGGCGCGCCTGCGCGGGCCGATGACACTGGAGCGGCGCGCGTTGTGGCTGCAGGGAGGAGCGCGCTCGATTCTGAAGTGCCTGGGCATTGAATCGCAGGTGAAGGGCCAGCCGCCGATGTGCGGGCTGGTGGTGTCGAACCACCTGAGCTATCTCGACATCATCATCATCAGTGCGACGATGCCGTGCTTTTTTGTGGCGAAGATGGAGATCGGTGGCTGGCCGTTTTTCGGCAAGGCGGCGCGCTCGGGGGGGACGATTTTTCTCGATCGTTCGAGCCTGGCCAGCGCGATGACGGTTGCGGAACAGATGACTGAGCGGCTGAAACTGCCGGTTCCGGTGCTGCTGTTTCCCGAGGGCACGAGCACAGATGGCGCGCAGGTGCTCAGGTTCCACTCGCGGCTGATCGATCCCGCGACTACTGCGGGCGCGCCAATCACGGCGGCGGCGATCCGGTATGTGATCGACGGCGACGTGGAGGAGCGCGAGCTGTGCTGGTACGGCGATGAGAGATTCATCACGCATCTGTGGAAGGTGCTGGGCGTGACTGGCTTCGCGGCACAAGTGCGATTTGGCGAGCCACAGATTTATCCGCACCGGCGCGTGGCGGCGGACCAGACGCACGCGGAGATCACGGCATGGCGCGAGGCGGGCACGCTGGAGACTGAGAGCGTATTGGCGACGCAGTAGTTGGTGCTCTGAGCGTTAGACATTGTGCCCAAGCGCGATTCCTCAGGGTACTTTTCCAATTGAATCAAGCGATGATTGCGGGATGCGCGTGGAGGCGGCGACCGGCCGGACCTTCACCGATAACGAGGTCGTCGACGTTGCGAGCCGAGACGCTCAGGGTGTCTTTCTCCGGCTGACGCAAAGGCGCGCTGGCCAGGAAGGCCGGATGGAGGCGGCACGGAGATCGAGGCCCGCGTCGCTACACATTTGCTGCCAATCCTTGGGAACAAAGGAGCGAGCGATGGAGACAGGGCCATCGTGCTGGACAAAAGGGTGAAGGCCAGCAAGTTTGGAAAACATCCGAAGGAGATGATAGGGAACCGCAGCGCGAGAGAGATCGTTGATGAACCAGCCGAATTCGGCGCGGAACTCCATCCATTGCAGGAAGCGAATTAAGTCAGACTCCGTGAGGTGGTGCGTGAAAAGGGAACTGACGACGAGGTGAACCGGCTTTTCGGGCTGAAAAGCAAAAACGTCGGTCGCGATCCAACGAATGGTGCTCTGAGGCGGGCTGGCCTCGGCGGCGATGATGACGGCGTCGGGATTGAGGTCGATGCCCGTGAGTTCGACCGCAACGCCACGTGTGCGAGCCCAGCGCTCGATGCGACGAAGGGCGTCGCCGTAGCCGCAGCCGACGTCGACGATGTGAAGCGGCCGCGACGCCGATGGCGGTGCCACGGTGTTGAGCCAATCAAGGAGCGGGCGATAAGCGAGGAACCAGCGATTGAGGCGCGCAAGGTCGCGGAGGCAGGCGCGGAGCTGGTCGCGAGAGCAGGGCTCGTCCATGAATTCGGTGAGTTCGGCGAGCTCAGCGCGATGACGGAAATCGATCACGTCAAACGGCATAGAACATCATGGTTTCGGCGGTGACTCCCGGGCCGAAGGACATGGCGCAACCAAGTTGTCCAGGGCGGGCGCGCTGCATCAGTTTCTGCAAAACGAACATGACGGAAGCCGAGGACATGTTGCCGAAGTTGAGGAGAATGTTGCGCGAGTCGGCGAGCGATTCGGCGGAGAGTTCCAGGCCTTGTTCAACGGCGTCGAGGATGGTGCGGCCGCCAGGATGAACGGCCCAGAGTTCGATCGAGGAGAATTCATGGTTTTGAGTGATCCGGGTGCCCGCCGCGGCGAGCCCGTTGCGCAACTGGCCTGGGACCTGGCCCGAGAGATGCATGTCGAATCCCTGTTCGCCGATGCGCCATGTGATGAGGTGATCGGTGCCGGCGAGATTGACGGCGAGAAAGCTGTCAATGGCGAGGCCCGAAGGCTTTGCGGTGACGAGATAGGCGGCGCAGCCATCGGCGAAGACCGTGAAGGCGAGCAATTGTTCCAGATCCTGGGTCTCCTGCATGTGCAGGGAGCAGAGCTCGAGGCTAAGAAGCAGGACTTTGGCGTCGGGTTCGGAGCGAACGATGTGGCGGGCGGCCTTGAGCGCATTGATGGCGGCATAGCAGCCCATGAAACCGATAAAGGTGCGCTCGACCGAGGGGTTGAGCTGAAGAATCTCGACAACTTCGTAGTCGAGTCCCGGCGCGTAGAGACCAGTGCAGCAGGTGACGATCACGTGGGTAATGCCCTGGCGTTCCGCATCGGTGAGCGCGAGCTTCATGAGGGCGCAACGCGCAAGTTGCGGAGCAAACTGCTGAAAGGCTTGCATGCGGCGCGCCGTGGAGGGGAAGTTGCCACGCACGAAGAGCGCGTCTGCGTCCTGCAGGGTGCCGTTGTCAGTGACGATGGGCTTGAGGAAGGAATAACGGTGTTCGATAGCCGCGAGACGAACCATGCGGCGATAAAGATTGCGGCGCGTGCCTTCAGGCAGGAGGCTTTCAGCGAAGGGAATAAAGGCGCCGTGCATGTCGTGCGGCGGGACCGCCGTGGCGATGCGATTGAGATAGGCAGTCGTCAAGGCGTGGCCTCCGGGGCGCCGTGGTCGTTCATCCTCTTTGGACAGCATATCGCGCGAAGGGTCATCCGATGGTCAGAAGACTGTCATCCAATTGCAACCGATCGTTGTGGGGAAGCGAATCCGGCTTTTTGTCTTATGCCACGGCTGGAGGGGCGGCAGTGGAACCGCGGACGACAAGACTCGTCGAAACTAGGAACTCGCGCTGGAATCGTGTACTGTCGGCGTCTTCAATTTGGGCGTGGAGGGCATTGAAAGCGGCGCGGGCGAGATCGATGCGCGAGAGGCGGATGGTGGTGAGCGGAGGCAGCGTGAACTCAGCGAAGGCGATGTCGTCGAGGCCGATGACGGAGAGATCCTGCGGTACGTGAAGGCCTTCCATATAGGCAGCACGCAGAACGCCGATGGCAGTCATATCGTTGGAGCAGACGATGGCGGTGGGACGATTGGCGAGCTTGCTCAACTGCTCAAAACCGGCGACGCCTCCTTTGAGGGTATGGTCGCATTCGATGACCCACTTCTTTTGCAGCTGCAGACCGGCGGCCTGAATGGCAGCGCGGAAGTCGTTCTCGCGCGTGATGGCGGAGTGCAGGCTGTGCGGGCCGGAGAGAAAGGCGATGGAGCGATGGCCGAGCGAAGCGAGATGGCGAATGGCCTGATGGATGCCGGTGGAGTAGTCGAGGAGAATGGTGCTGGCTTTGG
>JBEKAJ010000297.1:0-3900 GCA_050018295.1 Occallatibacter sp.
GCCACCACGGCCAACAATCCGGCCTCCGGCATGACCATGCTGACCATCATCATCTCCGCGGTGGTGTTGTTGAGCTTTGGCCTCTCGGGAGACACGGGAATGTTCTTTGTGATGGCCATTGCGGGCATGGTGTGCACGGCCCTGTGCGTATCGGGCCAGTTCATCACCGACCTGAAGGCCGGCTATTGGCTTGGCTCGACGCCGGCGGCGCAGGAGAAGGTCAAGTTTATCGGCGTCATCGCCGCCGCGATCACCGCCGGCTTGACCATCGTCCTGCTGGCCCACGTCTATCAGTTCGGAGAGGCTGCGCCGGGAGACACGCGACAGATTCTGGCGGCGCCGCAGGCTTCCATCATGAAGGCCCTGGTGGTGGGATTCATGAACAAACAGCCGGTCGCCTATATTCTGTTTGGCATTGGCGCGATGGTGACGCTGGTGGTGGAGATGCTGGGAAAATCTTCCATGGTCTTTGCCCTGGGCATCTACCTGCCGCTAGGGTTGACCTCGCCCGTGCTGGCTGGCGGAATGATGTCGCACTTGATCAACAAGCGCTCGGAGAGGGCGGGCGGCGAGCAGGGCGGTAGAATTCGTGAGCGTGGGGTCATTATTGCCTCGGGACTCATGGCGGGCGGTGCACTGGGAGGCGTCCTGGGTGCATCGCTGCGGCTTTTCCCCTGGTATCGCGAGGATCTGATCCAAACCCCGTTCTACTTGAACGATCCCATCTCGCAATCGGTTTCCATACTGCTGTTTGCGGGCCTCTGTTTCTACGTCTGGTTCTATTCCATGAAGAAGGAAAAGGTGTAGGTCATGGACCAAGCAGGAAAGTATATTGCTAACGCCGTTTTAGGCATCGACACACTCTGGGGCGGCGACGTGATGTGCCCCTCGGGCGTGGGACGCTTCATTGCCGACACATGGTTTTCCGATGAGCCGCTACCCGCTGCCTACACGCATCCGGCCGCGGCGCGGTTGCGGCGGTTCGGCGGCGTCGCTGGTAAGAATGTCGATCGGGAGGCAGTGGAAGAGTACCTGCGTGCGGTTGACCTCCCCGAGGCCATCGCGGGGCTGCGCAAGGAGGCAGCAAAGATGGGCGGCCTGCGCCAGCCCTATCTGACCGGGATGGCGATTTGTCTGGAGACCATGTGGGACCTGGCGATGGAGGTTCTCGGCAAGGGCGATCCAGTGCCTTACGCCCGCTCAGTCGAAGCGTCGACCGCGAAACCACCTGAACCCTCCAGGCCGGAGAGGAAGCGGGAACGCGTGGCTGAATTGCTGGGCCGCGCCGGATATACCGCGTCCGCTGGGAGAGGGCTACTGGAGGCAGTCGATACCTGGCGCCGGGAGCGCGTGGTCCCGATGGCCTCAGTGCGCGCTCTGGGCGCGGCGGTAATCGCGCATTTCGACAACCTTAGCGCAAAGAACCTGCTGCCGTACCTTCCCCCGGAACTTGCGCGGGTACCGCGGGCGAACATCGACTTCCTGCCTATCAAGGACGCTTGGTTTTCCGGTTCAATGAATTACCTGGGGCGAGCGCGCAACCCCGACGGCACTCCGCAATACGAAGCGACCTACGAGATCAATGCTTCGTTGCAGATTTCCTATCCGGAATTTGAGCAGCTCGTTAGCCACGAGGTTGTTCCAGGGCACGTAACTACCTTTGCCTACCTGCAGGACTTGTACGTCCGCGGAAAGGCCGGCTTCGAGGCCACGGTTCTTACCATGAACACGCGCGCAGCTACGCTATTTGAGGGGCTCGCCAACAATGCAATTCTGATCGCGCATGGCGTTACCGAAATTGACCAGTTGCCCGACGAAGACTTGCAGATCGGCGTGCTGCTGGCCTTGTTGCAGGATGATGCCAAGAACCAGTCGTCCTATCTGACTTGGGGCGAAGGAAGACAACAGGCGGAAGTGGCGGCCACGCTGCGGCGCGATTTTCTGGTCACGGAAGAACGCGCCGATAAACTGTCTGGCGCCTGGGGGCGGCATCCTCTGCTGGGCCGAATGTATCTCCCTGCGTACCGCTCCGGCACAGAAAGGATTGCCGAACTTCGGCGAACGTACCCTGCAGAACAAGTGCTTCCGGCGATTTACGGATGCAGCGGATTAGTCGATATCCAGACCGTTGATCAGATCCTGAAGCGCTAGAAACTGTCTAGTCTTGTCATAAACCTGGACTTCACGCCGACGAATCTTTTGAAGGCAGATCGTACGTGGCGGAGTGGCAGAAGAGTAAGGCTTAGTATTCACAAATTGTGCCGTAGATAGGGAAAGACGAGGTTTTGGACGAATTGCCGCCCGCTCGGCAGCTTCGTTAACTTCGCTGAAGTCAGCGGCGCCGGCGATTTTCTGACAATAGGCGGCCAGATTCTCTGCGGTTGGAAGCTCCGCGCTGTTGCGAGGCGTAACAAGTTCGCATCGTATCGAATTTGTTTGCGGTTACGGCACAATGGCGGTTTTGATCTCAGTCGAGCGGTTCATCAACTTCTCAAAGACACGATTCAGCTCGTACAGATGAGCTCGACCGGTAATGAAGGCGCCGGCCTGGAAGCGTCCGCTGGCGATAAGCGCCAGAGCCTTGCGGCAAATGGCCGGCGTGTGATGGAAGGTGGCGCGCAGCGTGATGTCGCTATAGTGGATGCGATTGGTATCGAGCGTGACGTGCGTGTTGGCGGCGCAACCACCGAAGAAGTTGGCCGTACCGCCCTTGCGGACCAGCTCGACGGCCTCCTGCCAGGTTTCAGGCGTGCCGACGGCTTCGATGGCGATATCCACGCCGCGATCTTTCGGTGTGAGCGCCCTGGTATCACGGACGGCCTTTCGGATCGTCGAAGCCTGCACCACATGCGTAGCGCCGAGCTGGCGCGCGGCTTCAACCTGGCCGTCGTGCTTAACGATAGCGATGGTTTCGTAGCCGGCCAGCGAGGCAACGTGCAGAATCATGAGCCCAAGTGGCCCACCGCCAATGACGGCGACAGTGTCGCCCTTGCGCGGATGGGAGTCCTCAAAGCCGTGAACGGCGCAGGCCAGCGGCTCAGTGAGCGCGGCGTGCTCCAACGGCACGTTCTCGGGAATAATGAGGGTATTCTTGGCGACAATGCGCTCGGGAATCTTGATGAACTCGGCATAAGCACCGTTGTTGAAGAGCAGATCGTCGCAGAGATTCTCTTGCCCGCGCAAGCAGAAGTAGCACTGGCCGCAAGGGGCGGAGTTGAGCGCGACGACGCGGTCGCCGGGGACGAAATCGGAGACTCCTTCGCCCGCTTCCACCACGGTTCCTGCCTGCTCGTGGCCGAAGAGCGCGGGAGGAACGATCATGCGGGCGTGGTAACCGCGGCGAAAGACTTTGAGATCGGTGCCGCAGGTGAGAGCCGCGCCCACGCGGACGACGAGCTCACCCGCCGCGGCCTTGGGGATGGGAACCTGCTCGATACGAATATCTTCGCGGCCGTGGAGGATGGCGGCGCGCATGGTGACGCGCCCGTGGAGAAGCGTATTCTCTACCGTCCTGCGGCCCTGGTGGACAACAGTCTCGACCGTCTTGCGGCCCACGACGACAGCCGACTCGACTGTATTCAGGCCCGCCTCGACGACCGTCTCAACTGTGTTCAGGCCCCCCTCGACGACATCCTCGACTTTTTTGCGGCCGCCTTCGACAACAGTCTTGACGGTCTTTCGGCCACGGAGGATCGCGTCTTTCACCGTGCTGGCCATCAGCCCCTCGATTTCCCTTACTCTGCTCCGGCCCCAGGCACAGGCTCCATCATAATCTTCATTGAGCCCGGCTGGGGGTGCGAGGCGATTTCGATTGCCGCGGCCGCTTCTTCAAACGGGAAGCGGTGCGAGATTAACTGGGTGAGGTCGAAGCCGTTGCGGTAGCCGCCGAAGACCAGGCTC
>JBEKAJ010000298.1:0-3841 GCA_050018295.1 Occallatibacter sp.
CATTCGCGCCTATCTGAAGGCCGGGAGCCAGGCGCAGCCGGCGTGGCCCAAGCCATTGGCCGACTCCGACCAGGCATCGCTGGAGGTGCGGCATAGCGGGCCGCTGGTGGCCTTGGTGAGTGGCGATGCGGTTCCTGACGACAGCCACCGGCTGCTCGAGGCCGTGCACTACGAGGCGAACCTGACGTCGATTCCGGAGCCGGTGGAGTCAGAGGTGGAGAAGACCAGCAAGCTGCTGATGGGGATCGCCGTGCTGACGATCATCGGGGCTGCGGCGGCCATCGTGCTCGGAGGGTTCCTGGGTGGCGGAAGAGCGCTTTACCGGCTGGCGCGGGGCAAACCGATCTCGTCAGTCTACGACGAGGAATTTATTCATCTCGATTTGGCAGAGAAATGGATTGATCGGAGCGAGGCCATTGAGGGTCCGCATCCGAAAGGTTAATGCCGTGCGAGGGCTGTGGGAAAAGGGACGGAAACCCGAAGAAACAGTGCAAAATCACGGGAAATGCCGGAAGATTTGAGGCGAATGATTGGCGAATAAATCAACCCTTACGATGGAAGGATGGCATTGTTAAAGTATTGAAACAAAATTACTTATTTTCATAAACATTTTCTCTTGACACTGCTTGCCCCCGCTCCTAGTATGCAGCCAGAAAGTTCTGATGGGTTTGCCTCCGTTGGAACTATTCTCCCTGAGGAGAGAGCTGCCCTGTTGCCGGGCGGCTCTTTCCGTTTAGAGGGGCTGCTAACCGGCCTTCGGAGGCTGTTCGGCCGCGGCAGACGCGGATTCGGTCCAGCGCTCACCACACTGCTCGCATTTCCAGGAATTCGCGGGGTCCACGGCTTCGAGAACGGGGTCACCGGCGCCGCACTTTGGACACGAGGGCGGAACGAAGTCGGAAACTTCAGTCTCAGACTCCTCGACGATCTCAGGCGGAATGGGCCGCGCGGCGATGGCACGCGCCTGCTCAAGCTGATCGGCGGCGACGAGCACGCGCGGACGCGCCATCCCAATGAGCTGAAAACCTGGCAGCCCCTCCAAGCGAGCGTGATTCGGAGAGAAGGCCTGCGGGCGATCAATCCAACTCTCGATCCCTGCCTGCTTCAACGCCTCAGTGAGTTCCCACGCTTCTTCGTGGGTGTCGCAGTCGCAGAGGACTGTCTTCCACGTGAACTCAACAGGGCCATCGATCTCGCTGGCGGCGTCGGAAATGTCAGGAACGAGCTCGGGCGGGTGGGCGCCGAACGCCAGGGCTGCGCGCTCAATGATGGAATCGGAGACTTCCGGCGCGGAATTCCGCGGCAGTGGTGCTGCGGGCGATGCGTTCATCGCGGGGGGCGCATTCGAGGCGAGCGGCGCCGCGCTCGCAGCCTCAGGATCGCCGAGGGCGCGGCTCCTCATCTCGGTGCGCAACACCTGCTGCGCGGTTTCGGTGAGATCGTTGAAGTCTGCGGCGAGCTCGCGCAGTTCGCCGTCGCTCATCTCGCGATAGTGAGCGGTAAGCGTCTGCCACTCAAGGATGGGGTCGGCTTGCATGGGCAGCATTGTACGGCAAAACCAGACTTACTTTGCCTTTTGTCGCTGTCTTCAAGGTCGCCGCTTTCTGCTGTTCCCACCGCAACGACAGAATCCGGTCGTTGGGGACCCCGGGCCGGTCGCGTCGACTAACGTGTTGCGGCTCCGGGGCACACCTGCTCTGGTTTTGCGAAAGCGCGGCATCAGCGGTGCGAGGAGCTCCGCGCGGCTTTACCTCGATCCGGCGCGACGATACAATCAACAATAGAACTTGGGAGCAGGCCGACGTAGCTCAGTTGGTAGAGCAGCTGATTCGTAATCAGCAGGTCGTCAGTTCAAGTCTGACCGTCGGCTCCAGAATCGGGCGAAAACCCAGGCGCAGGGCGGCGTGGCCTCTCGAAAGCGAGAGGCCATTTTCTTTGGATCGCGCGGGCAAAGAATTGGGCCTCTCCACCTTTTTGGTCTGGTGGAGAGGCCCTTGATTGTTGCGCAAGTCAATAGCGGATCAGCCTATTCGAGGGTGACCGACAGGGTCGCACTCGATTGGATCGATCCCGATGCGCCAGCTAGTCCAGCCGCCGGCGTCGCGGTTATGGTCGCTGTCGACGTGACAGGCGGCGGCGCCGAACTGGAGGATGTGCCGCCGCAGCCGGAGACAAAGCCCAAGCCGGCGAAGAGGACCACCAGCAACACGAGCATGTAGAGCCGGTTGCGCTTCTTGAAGCCCAGGAAGCAGAGCGCTACCGCCAAGGTAGCCGGGAAGAGCGGCCTGAAGTCCTGACGGACAACAGCTGCCGTCGAGGGCGGCGTAATGGTGAGCGTCGTGGTTACGGTTGTGCCCAGCGGCATGCCGGTTGACGTGTTCTGGGCAAAGGCAGTTGTGGGATTGGGGTTGAAGCTGCAGGTGTAGCCGGTTGGCAAGCCGCTGCAGGAGAAGGCAATTGAGCTAACCGCGAAGTTGTTCACGGAGGTGAGGGTGACCTGCGTCAACCCGACGGTTCCCGGCTGAATGATCAGCGAGGAGAGCGAGAGATTGATGCTCATGTTTGGGTTCTGCCCAGCGGGGTTGACGTCGAGGGTCTGCGTCAACGGCACGGCCGCGGCAAAGGTGAGGTTGTCGCCGGGCTGGGTAGCCGTGATGGTGCAGGGGCTGGCGGAGGTGACACTGGCAAACGTGACCTTCGCACCGCTGACCGTGCAGACCGTCGATGTGCCGGAAGTGTAGGTGACTGGGAACCCGGAACTTGCAGTCGCGGCGAGCGTCAAGGAAGTGCCGCCAACCTGCGTACCCGGATTTGCCCAGGTGATGCTCTGCAGCGGCAGCGGCGCCAGAACGGGGATGGTTAAAGTGGCTTGAGTGGCTGCCGCGTAATTGGCATTGCCCTGCTGATTCCCGTCGAGGACGAGATTGGCCGGTGATGCCAAAGTCTGGTTCGGCACCAGCGCAAGCGTGGTGGTGGTTACACCGGTCTTACTTACCGAACTGCTGAGGATGGTAAAGCTGACGGTGTTCTTCGGATCCGGGCTGAGGGCGACCAAATTATTCGTAGCACCGCCAGTGGCCTGGATGCTGATGGTCGCGCACAGCGTGATGGTGGAGCACGACGCAATGTAGTGGAATGGCACCGTGACCGGAGTAAAGGTGATGGTCTGGCTTGCCGGGTTGATGACCAGGACTTGCTGAACCTGCGGTGCTACCAGGTAGTCGACGTCGGTAGCCTGGTTGGCATCGAGAACGATGGTGCCCGCCTGGGTCACTGTCAGCGTCGCCGTTGATGTGTTGCCGGTTACCGTCGTGGTGGAGATGGTCCCGGCGCCAGTGCTCGACGCGTCGACCGAGAAGACCACCGGGGTTGCGGCGCCTCCGCCGAGCGCGCTCAGATTAACCGTGAGCCCGGGCGCATAGACTTGCGGCGAAGTCGGCTGCGCGAAGGTGATCGCCTGCGGAGACTTGTTGATGGTGAGCGTCAACTGGACTTGCGGTGCAGCGTCGTAATAGACGCCACCCGCCAGGCCACCTAGTTCGTTGGCGTCAATCACAATGGTGCCCGCCTGCGTGACCGTTAGGGTAGCCGAAGAGGTTTTGCCCGTTACTGTCGTGGCGGAGAAGGTTCCTGTGCCGGTGCTCGACGAGTCGACGGTGAAAACGGCCGGATTGTTGGAACCGCCGTTGCTTACGCTCACCGCGATCGTCAAGCCCGGAGCGTAGGTGGCGGTGATTGTTGTGGGCGCCGTAAAGGTGAGCGCCTGTGGGGTTGTCAAGGCAAAGCCAGTCACCGTTGCGGTGCCTTCGCCGCCATTGGTGGTATCTGTCACGGTCAACGT
>JBEKAJ010000299.1:0-3835 GCA_050018295.1 Occallatibacter sp.
GCGTCCTGCCGCGGCTGCGGACTTATTTGTGGCTCATGACCATCACCGGTTTTCGTGCGTGGACGCCCTTTGCCGTGTTGTATGTGGCGTTCTTTGCCGTCGCGTTTGCGGTTCTCCCCCACGACTTCATGACCAACCCCACGGCGATGCAGAGCGCGGCTCAGCACAATCCAGGAGCGATCATGGCTGCGGGCCTGGGCATGCTCATTCTGGCGCCGCTATTCATGTTGGCCTTGGTCTATGGTGTGTGGATGTCGCTGCGCTATTCGCTGGCTGTGCCCGCATGCGTCGTAGAAGATTTACCGGCCGCAGGCGCAATCAAGCGCAGCATCGATCTCAGCCAGGGCTCGCGCGGGCGTATCTTCGTGCTCGGCCTGCTGGTGTACGCGGTGCGCATGCTGCTGGGGATTCTGTTCGGATTTCCCTTGATCGCCCTCGCCGTGAAGCATCCCGGCCAAACGCTGCCTCTGGGCTGGTTGACCTTGCAACAGATCGGCGTGTTCGTATCCAGTACTTTGATCGGTCCCATCTACTCCACCGGCCTCACGCTCTTCTATTACGACCAGCGCATCCGCAAGGAAGGTTTCGATATTGAGTGGATGATGCAGGCCGCGGGGCTCTCGCCGCAACCTGAGTTGCCGGCGCCGGAACATTCCTGAGCAAGCGAGCACACCCATGAGCGAGACACTTCGGCCTTCTACACTCGGCGAGATCCTCGATCGCACGGCGCAGCTCTACCGCCGCAACTTCTGGCTCTTTGCCGGTGTGGCGGCGCTGCCGATCGCCATCATCATCGCGGTGACCGCATTGGCCCTGGGAACCGTTTTTGCGGTCCCGGGCCTGAGGAACGCCAGCGACTCGGCCTTCAGCCCCGCAATGGCCCTGCTGATTGCGTTAATTGTGCTCGTGGTCCTTCCAATTTACGTCGCGGCGGCTGTCTTCTCCTACGCGGGACTCACGGAGGCCGCCGCAAGCGTGCACCGTGGTGAGAAAATCACCATCCGCGGCGTACTGAACGCCGTTCGGCCCTGGTTCTGGCGCTATTTGTGGTTCGGAATTCTCCAGGCCATCGTCATAGCGCTGGTTCCGGGAGCGATTGCTGGCGTGGTCGTCGGCATTTTGGTGTACCTGGCCTCGCTCGTAGGAGGCGGAGGCACGGTCACCGGCGTGGCCATCGGTTTTGTAGTGTTCTTCATCGGTGCTGCGACCGTCGGCGTCATCGTCTGGCGCGCGTTGGGCTACTCGATCGGTCTCTCCGTCTGCGTCGTTGAGAAAAAGTCTGCATGGGAGTCCCTGCAGCGCGCCTGGAAGTTGAGCCAGGGAACGCGCGGCCGCATTTTCGTTCTCTATCTGCTCATTGCTGCGTTGGCCATGGCCGGCTCCATGATCGGCTACATCCTCAGTGTCGTCATTGGCGTGGTGGCGGGAGCATCGGGCAACGGCGGGGAATATGCGGCAGCCGCGGCTATTGTCGCCGGAGTCCTCTACCTCGTTGTGGATTTCACCGTGCAGGTGCTGCTTGCGCCCGTCTCCTGGATCGCGCTCGTGCTCTTTTACTACGACCAGCGCATCCGCAAGGAAGGTTTCGACATCGAGTGGATGATGCAGCAGGCGGGGCTCACGCCACGGCAAGCCGAAAGCAAATTTGCGGCGCCGGCGTTCGGCCTTGGACTTTCGCAGCCCGCGTCCTCAGCGGCACCAATACCCGACGCGCCGGGCATTTCCGCGCCGGTTGCGCCTCCTGATACCGTGGAAGAACCATGAGTTTGGGGTGGGCGGTTTCACGTTGGCGCCACGCTGCTGCGCGTCGAGTGGCGGCTGTCGCGCTGCTTGCGCTCAATGTTGCCGCGCCGCTCGCCGCACGCTCCCAGGAATTCGCAACCAACGCCGGTTGGCGCGATGTGACCGCGGTGCAATACCAGCAGCACCTGAAGGATCTTGATGCGCTCGTTGCGGCCTGCCAGAACCAGCGTTCCGCGGCCGGAGCGGCACAGACGAAATTCCCTGCCTGCGATCCGGCGCAGATCGGTCCGGATGACCGCGTCCAGTGGCGCTCCGGCGCCGCCTCAACGACACGCGAGGTCCGCTACGACTGGCTGCGCTCTGTGCTGGCGCGCGCCGCGAAAAAAGAGAATGCCGCGCAGAAAGACATCTTCGGCGTGATTGCACGCGGGAAGAATAAGCCCACATCGGTGTCTGCACTGCTCACTGCTGCGCGCCAGCGCCTGCAGGACGACGCGAAGCAGGCACAAAACCCGGTTGAGGCCAGTTCCGACTACTCCAGCCAGCGAAAGTCCCTCAACGCTATCCTGTCGCAGCACGCCTATCGCGGGGTCACCCAGGAGTCGACCATGGGGCGATTCCGCGAATGGTTTTATAACCTGCTCGACAAGTTCTTTTCCGGTTTGGTGCGCTTCGGTTCAAACGCGCCGTGGATCGTGTGGTTGTTGCGCATTCTGTTGCTCGTTGCCATTTGCACCGCACTGGTCTGGTTTCTTTTGCGCATCGAACGGCGCTCGCGTGTCCGCCTGATTCCCGAAATCGAGCTTGCGACCGGAACGCCCTCGGCGCGCGAATGGCAGTTGTGGCTTCGCGACGCGCAAGCGATGGCAGCGCAGAGTCAGTGGCGCGAGGCCATCCACTTCCTTTACTGGGCGTCGATCTCCCGCCTGGAATCGAAGCGGCTGTGGCCAGCGGATCGTGCGCGCACCCCGCGCGAGTACCTCGCTCTTCTGGCCGGAACCGACCCGCACAAGCCGAACCTTTCGGCGCTCACGCGGAGTTTTGAGCGCACATGGTACGGTGGCCGCGCGGCACAGGCCTCGGACTTCAACGCCGCGTTGGAACTTGCCGCAGCGCTGGGGGTGATGGCGGAATGAAACTCTTCCCCTCACTCGACGCGAAGGACCGCAGGCTGCTCATCGGCTGCCTTGTCGCGGTTCTCGTGCTCGCATTTGTAACTGCATTCTTGTCGCGCAATGAAAACAATGACGACAACACCGTGCCCAGCTCCTACTTGACCGGCCGCCACGGCGCGCGCGCCGCATACGAGTTACTTGAAGCCAGTGGCTACACCGTGGAGCGGTGGGAGCAGCCGTTGAGCGATTTGGCACAACGTGCCGACGAGCAGACCGTGGCGATCTTTGCCGAACCCGATCCAGGTGACATCGCGGCGGAAGATCTGAAGGCGGTGCGAGACATCGTGGCGCGCGGAGGCCGTGTTCTGGTCACCGGGTGGGTGGGAGGCGGTCTGGCGCCCGATGGCAACGCTCAACCGCCGACGCAGTTTGAGGTAGCCTGCAAACTCACGCCGCAGGGACTCGATCCGCTAGCCAACTCCGGCGAAGTGTGGATGGTCCCCGAAGCCGGTTGGGGCCTTGACCGCCCGCTCGATCGCGTGCAATACAACTGCTCGGGTACACCGGCGGTCGTCGAGTACACCAACGGCAAAGGCCAGGTAATTTGGTGGGCAAGCTCCACGCCGCTCGAAAATGGCTCCATCGGGCGCGCCAATAATCTGAACCTCTTTCTGAATGCGCTTGGCACGCGCGAAGGCCACCACATTTATTGGGATGAATCGCTGCACGGCGAGACGCGCACGGAGTGGTTTTACGCGAGCGGGCCGGCAATGTGGATGTTGCGGGCCGGGCTGGTTGCCATCGGAGTCCTGATTCTCTTCAGTTTCAGCCGGAGGCGCGGGCCGGTGCGCGACCTGCCCGCTCCCGAGCGTGCCACGCCTGTCGAATTCCTTGAGGCGCTGGGTTCGCTCTACGCCGAAGCCAAGGCCTCAGCAACAGCGGTCGAGCTCGCTTATGAGCGCTTCCGCCGGAGGATG
>JBEKAJ010000300.1:0-3797 GCA_050018295.1 Occallatibacter sp.
GATCTCGTTGAGCGCACGGAGTCTCTCGAGGTCGAGCTTGCCGCCACGCTTCTCTACTCCGCCTGCCACCACCCTTACCGCCAGATTCGCGACTTCCTCTCCGGCCAGCCCGCCGCCCGCAGTGCTGAAATCATCGAACTGGGTCTGAAAAACCGCGGTAAGCACGATGAAACCCTCCGCGCTTTCCACGCCGGCGCGGCCATCCGCTTTGACATCCTCATGGACATCGGCGGCTTCCGCGACTTCCACCGCCATCGCCGCTGCACCCAGATCATTCAGGATTTCACCGCCCTGCACGGCTATGAAACCCCTGGCCCCGGCGACCTGCCCGCCGGTTCCGACATCCTCGCCGAGGCTGGCATCCTCTCCGACTACCGCGATGCCATTGCCGCCGCCCACCGCACGGCCAGCGTCATTGCGGCCGCCCCCATCCGTGAGGCCGCGCAATCCGCCACTTACCTCTACCCCCTCGCCACGCGCATTCGCGCCCTGTTCAAAATGGACTTTGCCGAAGCTCAATACATCGCCGAGCTTCGCTCCGGCCCCGCCGGCCACTTCAGCTATCGCCGCGTTGCCTGGGAGATGTTCTTGAAGCTTCAGCGCCAGTACCCCACCCTTGCCAAAAACATCCGAGTCACCGACTTCAACCAGCCCATCGACATCTTCCAGCGGTAATCAACCACAAGTGTCATCCTTCGTTCTATTTACCCCATTGAAAAGACCGCTTCGGTATAATTTCTCAGAATGATGGAATTGCTCTGCAATCTCGCTTGGGTAGCTGTCACAATCGCGCTTTGGAGCTGCTGGTTCGTTCGCCGGCGCTCGGCGCGAATTTCGCCGCTTCCCGCGATTGCAGTTCAGCTCATCTCGCTCGCCGCGCTCACCGCAATCCTCCTGCCCGTCATCTCCATCACCGATGATCTGCAGGCGGCGAACAACCCTGCCGAAGTCGAGCGGAGCGCAGGGAAGCGCGACCACCTCTTTTCCTTCCAACAGGCACATCATGGTGCGCCCGGCACGATTGCGCTCGTGGTCCCCTGTCTGCGCCCCAGGCTCCTGGCCAGGTTCTCTGTTCTGCCCACCGATTCTGCCGTTCCCGCCCAGGGGAACGCGCATGTGCTCATCCCGTGGTCCAGGCCCCCTCCCGCCGTCTGACAGCGTTTCCCCTTTCGCTCTCATCGTTTTCCGCTGTTGTTACCCGATCGCATTCGTGCGATGACTGGACATGCATGATGAAACTCAGCCGTTTCAGGCCCTGGTTGCTCCTGGTCCTGCTCGCTGCGTCTGCCGCGGCGAGCGCGCAGCAGGCGCTTACCTGGGACCAGGTGAAGGCTCGGTTTGAGTCCAACAATCCCGCGTTGAAGGCCGATGCCGACGACGTGGACGAGATGCGCGCTGAAGAGATCACGGCCTACCTGCGGCCCAATCCGCAGTTGACGGTTGCCGCGGACGGCACGCAAATCGCGCCCAGGAACGGAGTGTGGCAACCGCTGACGGGCACCGACGTGCAGCCGGGCGTGAGCTACCTGCACGAGCGCGACCACAAACGCGAGCTGCGTTTGGAAAGCGCTCAGGAAGGCACGCATATCTCCGCATCCGAACACGAGGACTTGAAGCGTACGCTCGAATTCACACTGCGCTCTGCTTTTGTGCAAACCCTTGAGGCCAATGCTGTGGTCAAGTTGGCGCAGGATGACCTGGACTACTACGACAAAATCATCGCCATCAGCCGCGACCGATTCAAGGCCGGTGACATTGCGTCGATCGATCTCGACCGGATTGAGCTGCTGCGAGTGCAATATGAAGCCGAGTTGCAAACGGCAATCGTCAATCTCCGCACCGCGAAGATCCAACTCCTGCAGCTGCTGAATGACCAAACACCGGTGGCGCAGTTCGACGTAGCCGGGCCGTTCGATTTCTCCGATACGCTGCAGCCGCTCGACGACTTCCGCCAGATCGCGCTGGCCAATCGGCCCGACCTGCAGGCTGCGCTGGAGACGACTCAGCAATCGGAAACGAACCATAAACTTGCCATCGCCAACGGCTCCACTGATCCGACGTATAGCGCGTGGTACACATGGAACGCGTCGAACAACAATCCCGACGCGACCCAGACGCTGGGCCTCAGCGTGAACATTCCCCTGCGCATCTTCGACCGCAACCAAGACGAGAAGCAGCGCACGCAGATCGACATTGACCGCAGTCGGCAGGCCAGTGTAGCGGTGCGCGCACAGGTTTTCAGCGACGTGGACACGGCCTATGAGCTGGTGCGCAGCAATATCGAGCTACTCAAGCCTTACAAGGCCCAATACAACGACCAGGCTGTGCGCGTCCGCGACACTGTGACTTACTCCTACCAGCATGGAGGCGCTTCCCTTATGGATTTTCTCAACGCGCAAAGCGACTTCCGCCAGGTGCAGCTTGCCTATGCCCAACTGATCGGCGCCTACCTAACCGCCGCCGCGCAACTCAATCTTGCCGTCGGTCGCGAGGTGATCCAATGACCAATTCTTCTCAATGGACGGCCGCCTGTTTTCTTACCGGATGCCTTGCGCTAATGGGCTGCGGAAAGAAGTTCGACCCCGCCGGTGGCGAAGCGCAGCAAGCGCAGGTGACACAAACCGGCAACGCCGGGCTGATCTCCGTGCAGGACCCCAAGCAGTTCCCGCTGGTCACGGCAGGCCGCGTCGACACCCCCACCAAGCTCGATGTGACCGGCTCGGTTTTTCCTGACATCGACCGCGAAGTCCCGGTTATCTCGTTGGCCAGCGGTCGCGTCGTCGATATTCGCGCGCGTCTCGACGACAACGTCAAAAAAGGCCAGTTGCTTCTCAAAGTGCAGAGCCCTGATATCACCAACGCATTCGACACGTATCTGAAGGCGGTAAACGACGAGCAGTTGGCGAACAAGGCGCTTCTCCGTGCTAAAGATCTGTTCGCGCACGGCGCCATCTCGCAGTCGATGCTGGAGCAAGCCCAAGACACGGAGGACGATGCCAAAGCCGACCTCGCCGCGGCAGATCAGCAATTGGCGACGCTGGGAGTCGACAAGAGCCACCCCAGCAGCGTTGTAAACGTGTATGCGCCGATTTCCGGCGTGATCGTCGCCCAGAACGTCACCAACGCCGCGGCCGCCGGCGTCACTTACACGGGCTCATCCACGGCATTCACCATCGCCGATCTGTCTGTGGTCTGGGTCATCTGCGACGTCTACGAGAATGACCTTCCTCAAGTGCGTCTCGGGCAGGAGGCACAGATTCGGTTGAACGCACTTCCAGGCAAAGTATTCACCGGGCGCATCAGTGACATTGGCCCTGTGCTGGATCCCACGATCCGCACCGCGAAGCTGCGCATCGAGGTCCCGAATCCGGGCACGTTCCGCCTGGGCATGTATGTGACGGCCACGCTGCTGAGCCGCGATACGGTGGCGCATGCCGTTGTGCCGGCCACCGCGATTCTCCATCTGCACGATCGCGACTGGGTCTTTGAGCCCGCAGGCAATAACCAGTTCAAGCGCGTCGAAGTCGCCGCCGGCGACACGCTGCCGGGAGATATGCAGGAGATTCTTTCCGGCATCGCACCCGGCCAGCACGTGGTCAAGCAGGTTCTCGAACTTGAGGCCACGGCGGAGGCGCAATGATCCGGAAACTGGTCGATTTCGCGCTCCAGAACCGCCTTCTGGTGCTGGCCATCGGAATTGTTCTTTTCGCCTGGGGCATCGTCTCTTTCCATCGCCTGCCCGTCGAAGCTTATCCCGACGTTGCCAACAATTATGTCGATGTCATCGCGCAGTGGCC
>JBEKAJ010000301.1:0-3793 GCA_050018295.1 Occallatibacter sp.
GTGCGCCAACTGGTGGAGCTGACGGCGGGGGTAGAGAAGGCGTCGGGCGCGACCGCGCGGCTGCTGTGGAGCGAGCTGGGCGAGAGTTTGGCGCAGCGGCTGGCGGCTCGCTTGGGAATGGAAAACTAGGCGTGCGCTTCACGATCGAGCGAATCCGGACGCTGGTGCTGGTGGCGGGTGCGCTGCTGCTGGTGACGCTGGGCGTGTTTCTGGTGAGAGCAAAGTGGAAAAACCTGCTGAACCGGCACGATTTGCCGCAGAAGCTGGCCAAGGGGATCGTCCAGGAGGCCAACGGATACACGTACGTTCACGCCTTTGGGGCGCACTCGCAGTACAGGATTCATGCGTCGCGCGAGGTGGAGCTGAAGAACGACTTTATCGAGTTGCATGACGTGCAGATCGATCTTTACGGAGAAGACGGCAACGAGATTGACCGGATTTCTGGCGACACGTTTGAGTACGACCAGAAGACAGGCAAGGCCACGGCGCAAGGACCGGTAGAGATGCTGCTGACGCGGCCGTCGGCGAGCACCGCGGCGGCCGTGGAGACAGCGGGCAAGTCAATACCGCGGAGGGCGGGGGGTCATGTGATTGCCGAGGTTGGTGGGGCGACAGGCTCGGCGGGGCAGATTGACGTGAAGACGAGCGGAGTGACCTTCGACCGGAACTCAGGGCTGGTGACGACGGAGCAGCGGGTGAACTTTTCGACGGCGGAGGGAAGCGGGAGCGCGGTGGGCGCGAAGTACGACTCGCAGAGCGGGTACCTGACGCTGGAGCAGGCTGTGGAGCTGACTACGCGCCGGGGCAGCGATGAGGTGCAGCTTCACGCGCAGAAAGCGGAGTTCGATCGCGGAGCGCAGACCTGCCTGCTGGAGAAGGCACAAGCGGCCTATCACGGCGGGCAAGCAGACGCGGCTGAGGCGAAGATTCTGTTTCGCACGGATGGCTCAGCGGAGCGATTGGACGCGAAGGGAGGGTTTACGCTCGCGACCGCGAACGGCGGGCACGTGGCCGCTCCCGTGGCATGGATGGACTTTGACGAGCACAACGAGCCGCGCCAGGGGCACATGGAGGGCGGCGTGACGATGGACTCCGCGACCGATTCCGCGAATGGGGGGCGCACGGTGCATGGGACCTCGCCGACGGCGGAGCTGGAGTTCGGGGCAAAGGGCGAACTGAAGAGCGCGCACCTGGAGCGCGGCGTGGAGATGAAAAGCGAGGAGACGAGCGACGAGAGCGCGGGGAAGGACGCGCTGCGCGTGAGCCGAACGTGGCGCTCGCCGGTGGTGGACATTGCGTTCAGGCAAGCGCGGACAAAGGACAAGGGACAGTTGGAAATGGATACGATCCGCGGCTCAGGCGGAGTGACGATCACGAGCGAAAGCGAGCGCGGCAATGCGGCGGCAACGCCCCAAAAGATGAGCGCCGATGAAGTGACGGGAATCTTCGGGGCAGGCTCGGTGCTGCGCGCGATCAGCGGCTTGGGCCATGCGGGGATTGAGGAGACGACGGCGACAGGGACGCGGCAGACCGCGAATGGCGACCGGCTGGAGGCTCAGTTTGATGAAAACAGGGAACAGGGAACAGGGATCAGGGATCAGAAAGGCGGCCAAACAGGGAGCAAGGGAGCCGTGGGCAGGAGTGGGGCCATCGCGTCTGCCGGGGGCGCGACCGGTGTCCAGTCGGCAGAGCTCGATGGGAATGTGGTGCTGTTTGAGCAACCAGCGGCCAAGCCCGGCGCGCAGACGCAGCCACCGTTGCGCGCGACGGCCGGCAAAGCGGTGTATGAGGGTAAAGGCGAGTGGCTGCACCTGACGATGAATCCCCGCGTGGAGGACGGCGGCCTGGAGCTGACGGCGGAGCGGGTGGATGTGTCGCAACAGTCAGGCGACGCTTGGGCGCGAGGCGATGTGAAGGCAACGTGGACGGAGACGAGCACAAGCGGTCAGAATGCGGTGGCCGGCGGCGATTCGGGACAGGGCGGAGTGACGCTGGGCGGCAAAGGGCCGGCGCACGTGGTTGCGGCGGAGGCACAGCTGAACCAGTCGACGGGCGAGGCGGCTTTTCGCGGTCATGCGCGGCTGTGGCAGCAGACGAACTTCGTGACTGGACCGGAGATTGTGCTGAACCAGCATCTGCACACACTCGTGGCGCGCAGCAGCGACACGGCAGAGCCGGTGAGGGTTGTGATGCTGAGCGCGAGCGGCGCGGGCGCGGGCAAGAGATCAACCCAACCTGAGGGGCAGCCGGCGGGACAGAGTGCCGGGAGTAATGCGGGCGGGCAGCCGCCGGGGCCTGCAGTGATTCGAGTACGCGGAGGCGAGCTGAAGTATTCCGATGCCGATCGCAGAGCGGTGATGCATGGAGGCTTGCTGGGGGCGGTGGTTGCGGAGACAGGCACGGCGACATCGGCCTCCGATGCGGTGGAGCTCGATCTGATGCCGGCCGGAGATCACGAGGCCAGCGGCGGCGGGACGGCACAAGTGGATCGCATGACGGCCACAGGGCACGTGGTTCTGACGTTGCAGGGCCGGCGCGGGACTGGGGAGCAGCTCGTGTATTCGGGCGCAAGCGGGGAATACGTTCTGACCGGCACAGCTGCAGAGCCGCCGAAGATGAGCGATCCGGAGCGCGGAATGGTGACGGGCCAGGCTTTGATTTTCCATAGCCGCGATGATAGGGTCAGTATCGAAGGCGGCGGCAGCGAGACTCAAACGAAGACGACCGCTCCTGAAGCGCACGGGAAATAGGCGCGAAGAGGCGCAAAGCCAGAGTTTATGTGCCATGTTTCGATGCTTACAAGGTCGCCGCTTTCTGATGCTCCCACCCCAACGACTTCGGCTCTTCGAGCCTTCTGTCGTTGGGGACCCCGGGATGGTCGCGTCGACTTGAAAACTATGGCGCCGAGACACTGTTACTCTGGTTTTGCGGGGCGCTAGCGAGACGCATGGAAACACTGATTGCCGAGGGAATCGGCAAGAGCTACAAGCGGAGGCAGGTTGTACGGGACGTCAACCTGAGGATCTCCCGCGGCGAAGTGGTGGGTTTGCTGGGGCCGAACGGCGCCGGCAAGACAACCAGCTTTTACATCATCGTGGGGCTGGTGCAGCCGGAGAGCGGCCGCGTGCTGGTGGACGAGACCGACATCACCCGGGTGCCGATGTACCTGCGGGCGCGGAATTTTGGGATCAGCTATCTTCCGCAGGAGCCTTCGGTTTTCCGCAAGCTGACCGCGGAGGAGAACATCCTGGCGGTGCTGGAAGCGCAGCCGCTGGGCAACCGGGAACGGCGAACGCGCGCCGAGAAGCTGATCAACCAGCTGAACCTGGGGCACATCCGTACCACGCGCGGTTACGCGCTTTCGGGCGGCGAGCGGCGGCGCGTGGAAATTGCGCGGGCGCTGTGCATCCAGCCGAATTTCATTTTGCTCGACGAACCATTCAGCGGCATCGATCCGATAGCGGTGCTGGAGTTGCAGAAGATCATCTTCGACCTTAAGGCGAGCGGGATTGGCGTGCTGGTGACGGACCACAACGTACGCGAGACGCTGACCGTCACCGACCGGGCGTACATTATTGCCGAGGGGCGGATCTTCCGCACCGGAACGCCGCGCGAGCTGGGCAACGATCCCGAGGTGCGGCGGATTTACCTGGGCGAAAGCTTTTCGCTGGCCTAGGAACTTGTTGAAATTCGTTGCATCGCAGCGTCTTTTCTTGTGATTTGCATCCCTACCCGGTTGAAATTTGTTTGAACTGCGGGTCTGGCCAGTGTTTATGGGGCTTTGCAGGTCTCA
>JBEKAJ010000302.1:0-4932 GCA_050018295.1 Occallatibacter sp.
CGGCTGTGTTAACGTGTGTGCTACTTGGCGGAACTCTGGCGATGGCCCAATCCGTTGCGCCCTCTATGCGGATTATCGATCGAATCAACGAGAGTGATTTGGTAACGCTTAAGGGAAGCACGCACCACCTTGCCAATGCGATGAACGACAGGGGCCGGGTCGAGCGCGGTCTACTCATGACCGACCTGATTCTAGTGTTGAGCCGCACTCCAGTACAGCAGGCCGCCTTCGACAGGCTAGTGGCCGGCCAGAACGACCCCGATTCGCCCGATTTCCAGCATTGGCTCACGCCGGAAGAAGTGGGTGCAATTTTTGGTCCTTCAGAGACCGATATCGCCATCATTTCCGATTGGCTCGCCGGGCATGGGTTCTCCATTGACCAAGTAACAAAGGACCGAATGTCGATTCGTTTCAGCGGCACGGCGGCGCAGGTGGAGAGCGCGTTCCATACCGAGATTCATAACCTGGAGGTGAAGGGTGTTCACCATATCGGCAATATGAGCGACCCGCAGATTCCGGCTGCGTTGGCGCCGGTGGTAGTAGGCGTAAAGTCGTTGCACAACTTCTTTGCGCGGCCGCTACACCGATTAGGCGGCCGAGTTACCAGGGACTCCGCCACTGGGAATTGGCGGCGCGAAACCAGTTTCTCTGGAGATTCGGCTTTAAGCTCTGCGAGCCATCCTGAGGCTGCCCGGCCGCTGTTCGGCGTCAGTGTTCCCGCCAGTGGCAGCAACAGCGCATATCTTGTTGAAGATGTCTCACCGTACGACTTTGCGACTATATACGGAATTCTCCCGCTGTGGAATGCAAGCACACCCATCGATGGAACTGGCCAGACCATCGCCATTGCAGGCACTAGCGCAATCGACATCGGCACAAGTGTCGCAGGCGCCAATGGCAACAACGATGTTACCAATTTCCGTAGCACCTTTGGACTGCCGGCTTACTCACCCAACCAGTTGACGATGTTATCGGGCAACAGCCAGCCTCTTACGGTTTGCACCAGCGCCAATTCCGACACGCTGTGCGGAATCAACGATCTGATCGAGAACTCCCTGGATGTGGAGTGGGCCGGAGCGATTGCCAAAGGCGCCAATATCGTTCTGGTCGCATCCTATCCGGCCTCTTCATCTGACGACAATCTGTACGATTCAGAGAGTTATATCGTCAACAACAAGACAGCAAGTATCATGAGTGTAAGTTACGGGGTATGCGAGCTCTACAACGGTACTGCTGCCAATGTGTTGTACAACAATCTCTGGCAAACGGCAGCTTCCGAAGGGATCGCGGTCTTTGTAGCATCTGGAAATGGCGGCTCGGCAAGTTGCGATGTCGGCGGCGATGCAATCGGCAACCCCTATTCCGCGCAATTTGGTCTTTCGGTCAACGGCTTGGCCTCGACTCCGTACAACACGGCCGTTGGCGGCACAGACTTTAATTGGTGCTCCCCGACATCCTCTACAGCGTGCACGGCCGCGCCCTACTGGCACACGGCCAACGCCGCCAATGGCTCCAGCGCCGCCGGGTACGTCCCGGAGGTTCCCTGGAACGATAGCTGCGCAAACCCACTGGCGGTGGAGTTTCTTAAGGGATGGGCGACCGCGGTCAACATTACCGGTGTCACCGATGCTGAGACGGCATGCAACTTTGTCTACAACTATTGGTCGGTCATTTATCAAGACACCGGCGGCAGCAACGGCGGCGTCAACCTTGCCTACTTCGTAGACACGATAGGCGCCGGCGGAGGAGCGAGCAGGTGCGTGGTCAACGACGGGGCCACCGTATCCAGTTGCTCCTCGACAATCGCCACCACAGGCACCGGGAACGGTTCGCTTCCTCTTGTCCCGGACGGATGGCCGAAACCCAGTTGGCAGACCGGCGTTGCCGGCATTCCCAACGACGGCGTACGCGACCTGCCCGACGTATCCTTCTTTGCTTCGGATGGCCTTCTGTCGAGCAGCGCCTACTTGATCTGCGTCTCCGCGCTCGACAACAACAATGCTGCCTGTAGCTATTCCACGACCAGCGAGCCGTTTGCGCAGGAGGCGGGCGGGACGTCTCTCCCGGCTCCTGCCATGGCTGGCGTGATGGCGCTGATCAATCAAAGGGCGGGCTCGCCGCAGGGCAGTCCCAATGCCGAACTATACAAACTGGCGGCCAAGCAAACATACTCCAGCTGCAGCGCGGAAAATGCGACCACGGCCAACGGCTGCTACTTCAACGACATCGACACGAACACCATTGCCATGCCGTGCGACTATGGCGCAACAGAGGGTTATCCTGTGCAACCCGGCATTCAATCGCCCGACTGCTCGCCCGAGCACTCAGGAGATCTGATTGGCATACTCTCCGGCTATAGCGCAGCGGCAGGATATGACCAGGCAACCGGCCTCGGATCGCTGAATATAGCCAACGTGGTGAACGCCTGGCCACTCACCATCGGCAGTGGAACGGCTAACGTCACGGTCACTCCGGCTCAATCCAGCGTAGGCGCCGGCAGCGCCCTGAGTGTGACGGTGACTGTGGCGGCCGCATCCAGCGGCGGGGCGACGCCGACCGGAGTGGTGACGCTGTCGGGCGGAGGCTACAGTTCGGCAATCGAAACGCTTGCATCCGGGACTTACACCTTCACAATCCCAGCCAACAGTCTCAGCCTCGGACGCGATACTCTGACGGCCTCCTATAGTGGGGACAGTGAATATACTGCTGCCACCGGCACGGCCACGGTTACGGTTATCTCAGCTTCCGCAACGTTTACGCTGTCGGCCACCACCCCGTCTGCCGTTGCGCCCGGAACGTCGGCCACCTCGACCCTCACCGTGGCAACATCGAATGGTTACGTGGGAACCGCTACACTATCCTGCGCCCTCACGTCGTCCAGCCCTTCCAGCGTGAGCGACCCGCCCAGTTGTTCCATCGCGAGCAGCACGGAGGCTCTGACTACCACTGCCAGCAGCGCAAATACCACCATTACCGTTACCACGACCGCGGCCACTACCGGCCAATTGGACCATCAGCAACTGCCCGGTAAGGGCCGGGGGAACAACGGTTCGGGGTGGATGGGTCCGGGCGGCGCGGCACTTGCGCTGCTTTTCTTCCTGGGAATCCCTGCGCACCGGCGCGGTTGGCGGTCGATGCTTTGTGCGATTGCGGCGATCATGGCGCTGGGCGGACTGGCTGCCTGCAAAGGCTTTTGGGATCTGCCTGGAGGGACTTCAACCACGGGAACAACCGCGGGCACCTACACCTTTACCGTAACCGGAACCGGAAATCCCCAGGTCGCCGCCGCAGTCACTACCACATTCACCGTTACTGTGAACTAGAGCAGACGCGTGGCTGGTCTCATTCGTCGATCCAAGGATCGATGAGTAAACGCGCGGCGGAGAGAGTCACCGAGCTCCTCGCCGACCGGTCGGAGCAACCGCCCTTTATTTGGTGCCGGGCGTCGCGGCGGCGTCCGCCTCGTCCAGGATCCTGAACTTCTGCTCTAACAACTGCTGCCCAATTCGCTGAGGATACTTGTTGGTGGTATTGAGCTAGCGGCAATCGATGTTGCCATTTGTTTTCTTGCCCTTCATAAGCGATTCTGATTCGCTTCATGCCGCGGTCTCGAGAAAGGTCCGCCCTCTTGGTCTGCCCGATCTTAATGAGAAGGTCCGTGAGCTGCATCCTTCCCTTTAGTCCAGCGGAAGTGAGAGTTCTCCGATAAATTGGGGCGATGAGGCCCTCAGGAGGGGGACTTCCAATGAAGAAGAGCCGGTACACAGAGGAGCAGATTGCCGACGGCTGAGCTGTGCCGCAAGTACGGTATCAGCGAACAGACGCTTTATCGCTGGAAGGCGAAGTACGGCGGGCTGGAAGTGAGCGAGGCGCAGCGGCTGCGGCAACTGGAGGAAGAGAACCGCAAGCTGAAGCAACTGGTGGCCGAGCAGGCACTGGACATTGTCGGCTTCAAGGCGGTGCTATCAAAAAAGTGGTAGGCCCACAGGCCAGGCGAGAAGCCGTCGGGGTGTTTCGCGCAGCTGCGGAGTGCTCGGAGCGGCATGCCTGTGGGCAGCTGGAAGTGCTGCGAGCGATGTTACGATACCGGCCGCGAGGAACCCGTTTCGCGGAAGCGAACGAACGTCTGCGTGTGCGACTTCGGGAGCTGGCTGAGGATCGGCGCCGCTGGGGCTACCGAAGGCTGCACGTTCTGCTGAAGCGTGAAGGCTGGGCGGTGAACAGCAAGCGAGTGTACCGGATCTATGTGGAAGAGAAGCTGATGGTGCGCAGGCGCAAGCGGAGACGCCGTATCTGCGCTCAGGCACGGGTGTTGTTGGCAGCGCCGGCGAGGAAGAACGAGACCTGGACAATGGATTTTCTGCACGATGCGCTGGCATTTGGCCGCAAGGTGCGCACACTGTCAGTTGAAGACGCATTTACGCGGGAAATGCTGGCTATCGAAGTGGACACCTCGCTGCCGGCGCTACGTGTGGTACGGGTGCTGGAGAAACTTCGGATCGAACGCGGGCTGCCGGTGCGAATCGTTATTGATCACGGCACCGAATTCACTTCCAAGGCGCTGGATCAGTGGGCTTACGAAAACAAAGTCACTCTGCACTTCATCACCCCGGGCCGGCCGATGGAGAACGGCTACATCGAGAGCTTCCATGGCAAGTTCCGTGAGGAGTGCCTCAACCAACACTGGTTTCTCACTCTGGACGATGCACGAGAGACCATCGAAGACTGGCGGATCGATTACAACCAGGTGCGCCCACACAGCGCGTTGGGCTACCTGACACCGGAAGAATTCGCAACAGGCCATGCCAATGTGGAAAGCAAAAAGCGCTTTCCACATTCGCACAGCCTCGACTGCTGCTGCGGCCTGAATTTGCAGCTAAACTCAAACCCGAGCGCTCTCACGTACGCGGACTAAACGAAGGGGGCAGCTCA
>JBEKAJ010000303.1:0-3778 GCA_050018295.1 Occallatibacter sp.
GAAGGCAAAATCGTCATCGATGTAATTCCTGTCGGCGACACCGTCACCCTTCAAGTGATTGCACATGGTTTCCAGACTTACGGCCAGGTCTACAAAGTCGACAAGCTCAATATGTCGATGGAAGTTCGCCTCAGCAGGCCGGTTTCGCAATACTCCGTTTACAAGAACTCAACTGCCAAGCCCGGATCAGGCAATAGCTCCTGGCCCGGCAACAACTCCGGAACCGGCAAATCCTCCGGCTCGCCGCCGAGTTCCCCGCCTCCCGCTTCCGACAGCAAACCCTCGGGCTCTTCCGGTCAATCCGATCCGCCACTGAATGGAAGCCAATCGCAGCCTCCGCCCAAGTAAGCGCCGTGGGTCCAACTCCGCTCACGCCACAAGCTCCGCTACGTCGCTAAACTGATCTTGTGATGCCCTCTGAGCCTCTCGCCGGCAAATCGGTCTTCGTTACCGGAGGCGCTCGCCGCCTGGGACGCGCCATCGCCCTCACCCTCGCCCAAGCCGGCGCCGATGTCGCGGTATCCTATCGCGCCTCGCAAAGCGAAGCCGCTGAAACCGCCGCCGCCATCGCTGCCATCGGCCGCCGATCTCTTGCCATTCCTTGCGATGTTCGTTCCGAACCCTCCGTCCGAGCCGCCGTCGTCCAGGTCACCGCCGCCTTTGGCCGCCTCGACATCCTCGTCAATAACGCTGCCGTCTTTGCCTCCGCGGCCCTCGAGAGCCTCTCCCTCGATCAGTGGGACGCGGTCTTTGAGACCAACTCCCGGGGCCCGTTTTTGGTTGCGCGCGAAGCCCTGCCGCATCTCCGCGCGGCTCAAGGCCGCATCATCAACATGGGCTCGCTCGGTGGTCTCCACGCCTGGGCCGGCCACGCGCACTACTGCGCCTCGAAAGCCGCACTCCACATGCTCACCCAGGCCATGGCCAAGGCCTTCGCGCCCGATGTCAGTGTGAACTGTGTCGCTCCCGGCTGGATCGCGTTGCAAGACCCTTTGCAAATAAAGAGCAGCGATGAAAACCCTGACGCGCTCGATTCTTTGCCCAGTGAGGCGGAGCGAAGGGCGGAACTACAGGCTGCTCGGTTTGCCGCCAAAACTCCCATGGGCCGCAACGGCGATGTGGACGACGTCGCTCAGGCCGTCCTCTTCTTTGCCACCGGCCCTCACTTCATCACCGGCCAAACGCTCGTAGTCGACGGCGGCCTCGGCCTTTCGTAGCGCCGGTTTCCTGACCAACTGTACCGCCAGCGTCCACGCCGACGCGCGATCTCCGCGCGTCAGCCTAACTCCGCTATCTCCGCTAACCCCGCTAACTCCGCTGCTACTTTCCGAACAGCCCGCTCCAGAAGCCTGCCCTGGCTTCCCCGTCGCCAGAAAGTGAATCCAATTTCGCTCCAGCAGTTCGTTGGCAAACGCTCCCTGCGCCTTTTCAAAACGCCCCTAGAGCAATCCGCACGTCAGGGCTAGCAGCTAGCGGCCCGTCTTTTCCAGCGCTCCGATCATCGATTCGAAGATCCCCCATCCATCCGCCGACCCCAGCAGCGCCTCACTCGAACGGTCCGGATGCGGCATCATGCCCAGCACATTCCGTCCTTCGTTCAGAATTCCCGCAATGTTGCTCAGCGAGCCATTGGGATTCGCCTCCCGGGTAATCTCGCCCGCCGGCGTAGCATACCGGAACGCAATCCGGTCCTCGCCCTCCAGCCTCTTCAGCTCATCCGGCTCACAGAAATAGTTCCCCTCCATGTGCCCGATCGGAATCTGGAGCACCGCGCCCTTCTTTAACTGATTCGTAAACGGGCTCGCCGTCGTTTCCACTCTCAGGTGCACCTGCTTGCAGATGTACTTCAGCCCCGCATTCCGCATCAGCGCGCCCGGAAGCAATCCGCTCTCGGTCAGGATCTGGAACCCGTTGCAGATCCCCAGCACCAGCCCGCCGCTCGCGGCAAACCGCTTCACTGCCTGCATCACCGGTGAAAAACGCGCAATCGCGCCCGTCCTCAGGTAGTCCCCATAAGCAAATCCGCCGGGAACCAGCACCGCGTCCACGCCTTGCAAATCCTCGCTGTCATGCCACAGAAAAACCACCGGCTGCCGCGCTACTTCGGCAATCACGTTGTAGGTATCGTGATCGCAATTCGACCCCGGAAAAACCACCACGCCGAATTTCATGAATTCAGGGTATCAGCCCCACGCGCTTCTCCAGCGCCACATACCGGAGATCGTTGCGGATTTCATCGAAGAAAGGATCGTACTTAATATAGAGAATCTGTCCCTCGTGCGCGTCTCCTGACTTGTTCAGTTCCGCGATCGCGTCGTCCGTGTCGTGCAGCAACGCATAGGCAATGGCCAACTGGTAATGTGGAGCGTTGAACGCCGACATCTGTTTGATCCGTCGCAGCGTCTCCGTTTTGTTGCCCGCGCAGGCGGCGGCAAAGGCCAGCACCGTCTGCGTCACCGGCACGGTCGGATACGTCTTCGCGATCCAGTCCGCCTCCTGGAGGGCCGTGCCGCAATCGCGCTGCTCAATGGCCATCACCACCTCAAGCGCATGTGCGCCAAGAAAATCTGGCCTGAGCTGCAGCATCCGCTGCAGAACCTGCTTCTGTCCCGCCACGTCGCGCTCAAAGTTGTACGTAAAAAACTCATCGAACGGCGCCGTCAGCGACAGTGGATCCTGCTCCGCTGCCTGTCGCAGTTGCGCATGCGCCTCTGCGAACCGCCCGCGTGTCGTCAGCGACCAACCGTATCGCGCGCGTGTGTCCGCTCCGGCTCCCTCATCGAGCGCCCGCCGGAACTCCTCCTCCGTCTGGCTCCAGTTCCAGTCCCAGGTATACGCGACGTCGGCGAGCAATCCGTGCGCTTCCCCCAAGGTCGGATCCAGCTCGATCGCCTTCTGCGCCGCCTCCCGCACCCGCGGGATGCTCTCTGCTTGGGTCACCGTCGTGAGCGACGTCGCGGCAATCTCCGCGCTGCCAATCCCCAGGTAGGCGCGGGCAAAGTTCGGGTCCTTGGCGATCGCGGCCTCGAAAAACTCCTCCGCCTTCTTCAGCGATTCCGGCGTGCGCAGGTTCAATTGGTATTCGCCCTGCAGATAAAGATCGAGCGCTTCCGGATTCGTTGTCGGTTCGTGGATTGCGGGAGCCGACCCTCCGCGTATCTGGCGAATGGCGTCAGTAATCGAAGTCGCCACCTCGTCCTGCATAGCCAGCATGTCATTCGATTGTGTTTCGTAGGAGTGCGACCACAAGTGATAGCCGTCGGTTGCCCGGTTTAGTTGCGCGGTGATGCGCACATGATCGCCCAGCCGTGTAAAGCTCCCCTCCAACACCGTATCTACATTCAGCTGCTGTCCAATCTGCCGCACGTCTTCGCCTTTACCCTTGAAGGCAAATGCCGATGTGCGCGCCACCACCCGCAGTTCGCGCCATTGCGCCAGGTCGTTGGTCAGATCCTCCGTAATTCCATCGGCGATATAGTCGTCCCGATGGTCGGGCGAGTAGTTCTCGAAAGGCAGAACGACGATCGCATGGATCGGTTGTTTGGTCACGGCAATGGACGCGTGCTGTTTCCAAAGCATGATTCCAGCGACCGCGACTGCGGCGATGCATGGCACGGCGACGATAGCCCCTATACGCCAAACCCGCCGCGCTGGCTGCGCGCTCGGCGGCGCCAGTTGTGGAGCGCGAGCGGATTCGGCAAAAGCAGTTGTTTCGCGAAGCATTGCGGCATCGCGGAATGTAAAGCTCGCCACATAGCTGCGCGGTGGAAAGTCGATA
>JBEKAJ010000304.1:0-3776 GCA_050018295.1 Occallatibacter sp.
GACCGCCCAACTGATGGCCAACTTCTACGGGCACCTCGGCCGTCACGAGAGAAAGGCAGAGGCTCTCAGGCAAGCGCAGCTCGAAATGCTCAAAGCGGGCGCGCCGCCGTACTATTGGGCCGGCTTCCAGCTCGACGGCGAACCGAGCGGCAGTCTTTTTAGCGAGACAGAATCTACAAATTCGTCCAGGAGCACCCGATGACATTGAAACCGGCTGCGAGCTCATCATTGCCTGTTCAACTTTCACCGCGTGACCGCCACGCAATCCTCGAAAACGTGCTAGCCGCTCTGCGGAAGCGATTCTATTCGCCTGAAAAGCTGAACGGCGATTGGCAATCCGCCGTGGAGCGCCACCGGGCTTTGATCGAGAACGCAGCCTCTGCCGACGCCTTCGAAAAGGCGATGAGCGATTTGTTGGCGGAGCTACACACCTCCCATTTGGGCTTTTTTCACAGCAGTGCCCGCAGAGCGTCGAGCCGCGCCGCGCTCAGCGCAACCTATCTTGCGGACGAAACTCCTTACGGGAAGCGCTGGATATTTCAGGATGTCCACGCAGGAGGAGCAGCAGCGATCGCTGGCATTGAGCCTGGGGACATCCTTCTCAGTGTCGATGGCCGGGAGATTACGCCACCCGAACATCCCGTATTCGCTATGGGCAAGCAAACAAGTGTGGAACTTGTAGACAGAAGCGACCAGCGACGCACTGTTTCCGTCGAAATAGCACGGCCCAAGGGGAAGAAGCTCTACTTTATCGAGCCCACGCTCGTCGAGGCGCGGCAACTCGGAGACGGGCTGGGCTACCTGAAGATTGCAATGTTTCCGGGCATGATTGGAGTAGAAGTGGCGAACGAGATCTCCCACGCCGTCGAAAAGCTCGGCACAGTCGATAGCCTGATCGTCGACCTGCGTGGCAACACGGGCGGAGGGATCGGTGCGCTTCGTGTGATGAGCCTGCTCACACCAGACAGAGTCCCGGTTGGATTTGCCCTCGACAGGCGCCGCGTCACGCGAAATCTCGAAACGGAAAAGCACGGGTTCCGCCGATTTTCGCGAATACCTGCGTCAACCAAAACACTCTGGCGGCTTGCCTTGCAGTTTGGACCGGCGATGATGACGAAAAAGCCCATTGTGCTTCAAACCGAGGGGTTGGGTAAAAAACCATTCCACGGACGGGTCACTCTCCTCGTGAACCGCCACACCGCAAGCGCCGCGGAAATGATTGTCGCGTTTGCGCGAGAGAACCAGCTCGCCACAATCGTCGGAGAGAAAACGGCCGGTCGCCTCCTCTCGGCGACTTCCGTCAAAGTCGGCAACGGATTTCGGTTGGCGATGCCCACGGGTGCGTACTACACATGGAAGGGATCGATTCTCGAAGGGACGCCGATCCAACCGGATCACGTGATCGAATTTGACTGGAAAGACCGACGGCTCGGACATGACCGACAGCTCGCCTTCGCAATCGAATCTTTGCGAAACGTCCCGGAGGTGAGAGCTCGTTGAATCCGAAGAATATCAACCTTTGGACGGCTACCACGTCACCTGTTGAGCACTAGGCTCGGTGCGAGCAAGTCTTTGCTCAGGGACTCGCCGTGGCCGAGAGACTCATTTTGAAGACAGCAGCCAGTTGCTGAACCGTTGCAAATGTAATGGGGAGATTCTTTGCAAGTGGACGAAAGATCTTGGGCGGCATCAGCAGGTCGGACGCAAATCGGTTGGCGCGCTGTTCCGGGTTCTCTTGCGACCATTCACCATCAAACATCTTCTCGCTACATTGGAAGGCCGCCGTACCTCGATCCCGCATCCAATGCCCCAGTTCATGCCCAGCGGAGAACCGTCTCCGTTCGAGGGTGGATCTAGCGTTGACAGTAATGATTGCCTCATCGCCGACACCCATTATGCGGGCTTCACAGCCGAAAAGAGATTTATAAACAATCGTGGCTCCGCAGTAATACGCGATAGCCTCGATATCCAGGTCCTCCGGATCATGGATTCCTAGGTCAGCGAGGATTTCAAATGGCGTCATCCCCGGTCTATTCATCTCCACCATTGCTATCTTGCACGACGCTATCAAGCGCGCCAAGCTCCATTAGATCCTCGAGAGCCGACTGAACATCTTCGTCCGTCAAGTCCTTAAAATCCCTGAATCGCGCCGTCCAAGACAAGAATGCCCGCGCCGAACCAGGAAGGCTTTAGCGGTCTTCCCTGTCCAACGCGGGCTAATTTCTGGTTGAACCGATGCTACGAGCGAGAACCGAGCCTAGGCTATTCGCCGGCGCAGCTACGCCGGAGCGAGCCAGGCGCACCATCCACGAACATCTGCTCAATCCGGATGAGTTCTGGCTCGCTTATCCGGTGGCCAGCTACGCGAAAACCGAGCCCGACTACTATCAGGGCTCGCGCAACGAGTGCAATTGGCGTGGTTCCACATGGGCGCCCTCGAACTACATGATCTTTCAGGGGCTGAGACGTTACGGGTATCAGGCCGAGTCCCGCGAACTCGCAACACGTCTTTTCAATTTGGCCCTGCTAAAGAACCCTGTGCTCCGCGAGTACTATAACGCCGAAACCGGGGAGGGGCTTGGGCAGACGCGGTTCTGGGGATTCACCGCGTTGTACTACGGCATGCTCCTCGAATCCATCCTGGAATATGATGCTTCGACGCTAGACAGACCGGTCGAGCCCATTGTGACCGACGAGCTCTGCATCGCGTTTGAGGTGTGACAATGAACTTCAACATCGGGCAGGCCAAGCGCTCACCGGAGATGTTTCCCGGCGCTGGCTGGAGTTTTGCGCCTGCGAGCAAACAGCAGTTAAGGTAATCTCCCGGCAACGAGTGCAAGAACGGTACAAGACCTTTGCACAATGAAGAATCTCCATTTTCAATACGCAGCGACCGAAACCCGGAGCACCTCGGGTTCTGAAGAGAAGTTGAGGCCCCAGTCCGTCTGATCGCCATTCAGAATTCGCATGAACTTGAAAGCGCCGTCTTCGTAAACGCCTTCTTCAACGCGAAGAAATTGCCGATGCTGCCATTTGCCGTCTATCTTCGCGGAAGGCGTCTGTCCAGCTCCCTCCACGATGTTTCCGGATTTCCGCTGCTGCTCGGTGCCGGCCGGCCGGAAATCGACGCGGCAATCGTATCCGGTGACCAGAAACTGATTGTCCTTAAGTTGCGCGACCAGTGCGCGCCCGACGGGCTCGGGATTTCCTTTGGCGGGGCCCCTCCCGCCAGATCCATAAGAAACCACCGCGTCCCAGTTTCCAAAATAAAGCGTCTGGGTAGGTTCGCCTTCCACTTCCGCTGTCGCCTGCAGCTTGCCCTCGAAATTGAGGCGGGCAACGTCGCGCATCATGGGACCGATGAGACTGTAGTTCTGCGCCGTCGGCTCCAGAAACGCGTCCTTCGCATCCGGTCCGCCCAAAGCGGGATGAGACCGTGTGTAATCTAACCCGAAAGGCGAGTAGCCGATGGCCTGAAGGCCGAGGGCGGAAAAAAGGAAGCGGGCCTCATGAACGGCGCCGCTGGTTTCTGGGATGAACAAGGCGTTGTCGGGGCGATGATAGAGATCGATCACCTTCAGGTAAGCCGCGGTGTTGGACATATAGATATCGGGCGCGAGGACATCGATCGCTGGCGCCTCGGCCTTCCAGATGGACAGCACGTTGTCAGTGGGGCCTCCGCTCTCGTAGGTGCCGGGAGCCCCCGGCTTGAGCGGATCGCGCAATGCGGCGTTGACATAAAGCGGCAACGGGTACACGGCCTTGCCCGCGGCCGC
>JBEKAJ010000305.1:0-3770 GCA_050018295.1 Occallatibacter sp.
CATGCGGTCGGTTTCGAGTTTGGAGAGAAGCGCGGTGGAAAGCCCCGTCTCGGCGGCCAGCCGGGAAAGCGTAAGCCGCTTGCCGGTGCGCAGGGAGCGCAGCTTGAGGCCGATGCAATACGGTTCCAGAGACCATTGAGCGTACGAAACAGTCTTGGACATGGAAGACTCCGGAATAATGTTGTGGAAGCTGGGAACCAGTCTACGTCAAACGGAGAAGGAATGCGTTGCGCGGGGGGACTGGCGATGGTAAATCGAAACCGTCCGCCAAGCCAAAGTCCCCTCGATTCACGATGGATCTGACGTACGCGATCAAGTCGAGGTACTAGTTATGAGCCCGTTACGATCAGCCAGCGCTGAGTGAAGTTTCAGTTCCGATGTTCCTCGGAAATTTTCTCAAAATCTTCCTTGTGGTCCGCGACGAACTTGGCAGCGTCATTTGCAGCGTCCTTTAGCCATTTGTTCGCATCAAAACTCGGCCGGTAAATCTCCAACTTCATTTGAAGTTCAGACATGGCCTCATGTACCTGGAAGCTACCCACCTTGGGACGCAGACCGGCCGAGGTAATATAGGCGTTTATCAGTTTCTTATGGGCGAGTTCAACCTCCTTCTTTTCTTTCATCTCGTCTATTTCGCGTTGGCGCTTGAAGTAGACTTGAGCGATATAAAATGATGTTGCAAGCGCAATCACGATGCCTGGTATCTGCTCCGCTGCCATGTTGAGTACCGGCTTCAAGAAGCTCCAAATTTGGAACAAGTCCATAATTCCTCCAACTCCCAAAAGAGCACGACTGCGTCCGCAAAGCTAGCATCCGAGGTAATGGCCACAGCACTTCAGCGTCATGTGGTGATCGCATTAGACTCCCTATTTCACCGTCACCGGCTGCAGCCACGCGCCGTTGCCTGCTGAATCCCACACGTCGAAGCGTACCCACTTCTTGCCGCGGGCGTCGAAGGGGATGTGGAAGGTCTTCGTACCGAACGGCTCGGTATCGGTGAGGCGAATGATCTGGCGGTCGACCTTGGCGCCATCGCTCCACACCAGTTCCGCAAAATCGAGCGGGAAGGTGTACTCAATGCTGGCCGTGTAGACGCTCTTTGCGCCCGAGCCTTCAATGCCCCAGTTGTGGAAGAGAATCTCGCCCGTAGTGCCGAAGAAGTTGCCCGCCCGAATGCCCTCGACCACCGGGGCCCAGCTCTCGTTGTAGGCCGGCACTTTATCGAGCTTGAGATAGTTGATGGCGAGCAGCGGGTAAGTCTCATCGCTGGGGACCTTCATATAGGTGTCGCCCTCGGCGAGCATGAACTTGGGCTTGGGCGCCCAGTTGCTCATGTCATCGTTGACACCGAAACAACGCTCCTCGCACATGCGCGCCTGCGAGAGATCGACCGGAAGCGACTCCCACGATGCGCCGATGAAGCGGTCGCTTAGGAAGAAGTCATTGTCCTTGTACTCATCGGGATACATGGCGGAGCTTTTGGTGCGCGGGTGCGCCGTCCAGAGGATGCCCTGCTCGCGATTGACGAAGCTCTCCACGTCCTCGACCGAGCCGAGATGATAGACGTGGCCGTATGCCGGGTTGTTCTCTTCAAACGTCTGGTCCGCCGGTCGCGGCGCGGCGTGCGAGAAGTAGACCGGCATGGGCAGCATCAGGTACCAATGGCCGCCGAGGTAGCTGTTCACCTCTTCGGCGGGAATGACGAGGAAGTTCTTGTCGCTCATCTTACGCGCGCCTTCAAAGTAGAGCTTCTGCTCATAGAAGCGCTTGGGGCCGGGATCGGTGAAGTCGGAGTCGTCGTGGAAGTCGGCAAGATAAACGATGTTAATGCCGAGGCCGCGGAAGACCGGAACCCACGTCGGCATAAAGTCGGAAGTGCCGCGGTCGCGGATCATCTCGTTGAAGTCGAGATGGAAGTGGCCGGTGACGGTCTCGAAGCCGGGAACCGGCTTGTAGGTATCGTTGTGCGTGTAGGCCATCACCTGTTGCTGCGTGGCGCGGGAGCCCGCGGCACTGAGGTAGTAGTAGACGGCCATGTGCTGCACCGTGCCCGGAGGCGCGTTGTAGAGCGCGTAGTTGTAAATTTGCGAGCGTGCAACACGCACGCGGCGATCCCACACTTCGTCAGAGACGCCCCAGGGCGCATAGCCCTCACCGTGCTCGGGCTGCATCACGCCGAGCGAAAAGGAACTTTCGTTGTCTTTGCGGTAGTAAACGTAGCCGAGGTTGACCTCGTTCTCGCGGGCGAAAAAGAATTTGTGCGGCGGCGGAAAGATGGCGAGCGAACCGGAGCGCGCGTCGAGGATTTCGAGCCGGTTGCGCGCCTGCAGGTCGACGGGCTGCTCGTTGATATCGCCGCCGAAGTCGTACTCCTGCCACTCCTGCGCGTCGTCGCGCCACTCGAGCTTGGTGCCGGCATCGATTGAGAAGCCCTTCAGGCCGGCCTTGTAGATATAAGCCACGTCGGGCGCATCGGTTTTGGCCACCGCCTCTTGTCGCAGCAGGTTGGAACCCTTGTAGGCGGTGAACTGAAGGTCGCCCCAAAAAAGACCGAGCGTGAGGCCGTTGAAGACGACGTTGACGCGGTCGCCGTCGCTCGTCACTCTGCACGCGCTCGAGTTGTAACTCACCGTCACGCGCTTCACCTCATCGGGTGAGCGGCCGGGGCCGACGAGGTGGGAGTCAAGCCCCGGAATCTCCAGCGGCGCATCCCAAAAGACATTCCACTTGTACTCGTTCTCGGCCTTGGGCGTGTCGTTGTGCAGCTTCTTCAGGATGTCGAGCTCGGTGGTGGAGATGCGGCGGCGTCCGGTGGTTACCTGAAAGTCCGGCGTCAGGTCCTTGCCGAGGACGTTCCACGCGCCGCCGGGCTTGCGCGCGGCAAGCTCCGCGACCACCGGCTGGCCGTTGCGCAGCGCAAAGAGCGCGCGGTTCTGCTGGCCCTGCTCGCCAGGCCACGACACTTCTACGGAATCACGGCTCGCCGTCACGCTTACGCCCGCGATGCCCTTCCAATCCTGCAGACTGCAGCTCGTGGTCTGCGCGGCGGTTGCAGTGCCACAGAAGATGAATGCCCATGCCATGTGAACCAATCTCATAGGTGTCCCGGTTCCTTTGCGTTTGACCTTTCGCCTCGGGTTGGTCGTCCGCGCAGCGCGCGTGCGCGGACGAATTCGCGCGCGGGCAAATTATACCTTCACGAAGATCTTCCTGCGGTAAAGCACCCACACCGGGAGAAAGCAGACGGCAGTGTAGGAAACGGAGTAGGCGAAAGCTCTCCAGCCCGGATTGCCGATGTAGTCGAAAACGTGAGCGTAGACAAAGGCGAGCGCGTCCGTTCGCCGTCCGCCAGAACTGAAGTGGATGAGCTCAATGGCCGTGCCCAGCAGCTCGCTGATCATGTAGGCCACAATGGCATTCGAGCCAAAGGTCAACCAAGGCCAGAGCAGCCGTTTGCTCCAGCCCGATTTGCCCAAGCTGTGCTGCTCGATGGCCCAATAGGCGAGCGCAAACACAAGCAGCGACCATCCGGCAGCGACGAGGACATAGGAGCTGGTCCACATCTTCTTGTTGAGCGGGAACCAGATCGACCAGAGATAACCCGAGGACAGACAGACGGCCGCGCCCGCAGCCAGGCCAAGCGTCTTCGTCCTCGCTGCGAGCTTGCCGCTGAGCCACAGCGCGGCCAGCAGTCCCAGAAGCGTGGTTCCGACCGCGGGAATGTTGCTGAGAAGACCTTCAGGATCGCGCGCATTGTCGAGCGGTGCGTC
>JBEKAJ010000306.1:0-3757 GCA_050018295.1 Occallatibacter sp.
CTGCCTACGACGCCGAAGAGCAGAACAATATCGCCATCTATAAAAAAGTCCTGCCCTCGGTGGTCAACATCACGTCCACCACCCTGGTCTTCGACTTTTTTTACGGAACGGTGCCGCAGCAGGGCCAGGGCTCGGGCTTCATCCTCGATAAAGCCGGCCACATCCTCACCAACTTTCACGTAGTCGATGGCGCCAATCGAGGCATCGAGGTCATGCTCTCGAACAAGCGCCGCTATCCGGCGCGCGTGGTGGGCGTCGATAAAGTTCACGACCTTGCGCTGCTCCAGATCGACGCACCCGACCTGCAGCCCGTGACGCTTGCTGATTCCTCGCAGCTCAACGTTGGCCAGAAGGTCTACGCTATCGGCAATCCATTCGGGCTAAGCGGCACCATGACGCGCGGCATCATCAGCTCCATCCGGTCGATTCGCAACGCCGACGGCGCGCCCATTGAAGATGCCATCCAGACCGATGCTGCCATCAATCCCGGCAACTCCGGTGGCCCGCTGCTCAACTCCTCGGGCGAGGTCATCGGCATCAACACCATGATTGCCTCCAATGGCGCTGACCAGAGCTCCGGCATCGGCTTCGCCATCCCCATCAACACCGCCAAGGCCGTGCTCGCCGACCTCATCCGCTACGGCCGCGTCAAGCGGCCCTCGCTGGGCATCTCCTCCTACGACATCGGGCCCGACCTCGCCTCGCAGATGGGCCTCGCCGCCGATTCCGGCGTCCTCATCCAGCGCGTCGTTCCCGGTGGAGCAGCAGAGCGCGCCGGCCTGCACGGCGGCAATGAGCAGGCCTACGTGGGCAACACGCCTATCATGCTCGGCGGCGATCTCATCGTCGCGATCGACGGCCATGATGTCTCCGATCATCAGGACATCAGCGCCATCATGGACAAGCATCAGGCCGGCGACACCGTCAGCGTCACCATCCTGCGCGGCAAGAAACAGATGACTCTCAAATTGATTTTGGGAGAAGCGCGCGACACCAACACATAGGCAGGAAATCGAATCGGATGATTCGGAGAGAATTCGCAGGCCGCTCCAATTAAGGAGCGGCCCGTGTTGTTAGCGAGTCTCAGCACAAGGCCGGGTGCCCCAGATCCCGATTTCGGGACCTGGGATCGCACGACCTCACCAGCTCCGGCTGACTGACAACTGGCTCCTAGAACCCAACGCTCATCTCCGCCTGCGTGACCTGCACGACCTGCGCGCGCGCCACTTCAACCGGCTCGCCGTAATGCATGGCCACGATCTCCGCCGCGCGGCCCTCATTCAAGTACGGCTCAACTGCGGCCAGCTTCACACCGGAATTGGCCGCCATCTGCGCCACCTGCGCCTTGCTTGAGATCGACTGCACCAGCGCAAGAATCGCAACTACAATCGTGCCCACTCCCTGAATAGCCGCCAGCGCATGCTGCTGGCTCTTTTGATCCCCGATCCTGGCCGCCTGCAACAGCGCCGTATTCACCTGCTGCTGCAACGTCACAATCTGGTTCTGCAGTTGCGCCAGCACGCTGGCCGAGGGATTGGCCAGGTATGCCTTTGCCTGCGCCACCAGCAGATTGCTTGCCGCGTCGAAGCCAATCGTTGCCGCAGTGAAGATCGGCGCATCGGCCGGCGCCAGCAGCGCCGCCGTCGAGTCAACTGTGGCCACGGCGCTTTCGAGCGACGGCGTCCAGTTCACTATGTTCTCGGCCACGCCGGCGGCCGTGCAGCCCTGCATCCACGGCAACGGGATCAGCAGCGCAATCAGCATCCATGCGCCTAGCTTCGCCTGCTGGCTCGCTGACCCGTTTACCTGCTGAGTGGCCTGCGCGACGACCGGCTGACCGCTGATTCCGGATCCTTCGCCATCAGCCCCAGCAGCGCAGTAGCCAACGCGCTTGCCAGCGATACCACAGTTCCTGTTCCCACTTTGCCCAGCGTCACGCCATGCTGCGACAACACTCCGGCAACGCTCACGACCGCAATAAGCAGCCCCGCCGCCGACGTCTTCGGATGATTCCAGATATTTTTGATGAAGTTCATTGGTCAATACTCCTCCGTGCCGCTCAAGTGCGGCTTGCGGGTTTCAATTGAATCGGTAAACTTGCGTCTCTGCTTCTCCTGCGCCTGGCCGGTGCGATCCGCTCGAGCAGTCGCATTTCGGCCGTGCGCATGGCATTCAAGCAGCTCCCTTCACCCCGAACGTCTCCGTGGTTCCGGCCCGGCGTCGGGTCGAGAGCTGCCGTGCAGACGAAAACGGTTCCGCGCCCCGGCGCCATCCGCAGACGCAGCTCCCCGGCAGCCCGTCGGTGTTCCCGCTCAACTCAGAGCAGGCGCACGGGCGCTGGAGAACCGCGTCGGGGAGAGCTTACCCATTCGCCCGGCTCGGTATTTCCGTACTTTGTCTGGTTATGTATAAGGATAAGGAATTGGAGGCAAATTACCGGCAAACTTCGCATAGCCGTGAGTCGCTCAAAAATAACGGACTTACAACAAAGTTGCGCGATCACCCCCTTGACAAGCTGCTCGGGCGAGCAGAATTCCCGCTCCAGAAAGAGGGCAAAGCACCGCCATCCAGGTCCCTACCGTTCCGGCGCCCGATCCTCGATCCCTGATCCCTGATCCCTGATCCCTATTCCCTGCTTCTTCAAGTACCTCCGCCCGCGCACCTCGTACTCCCCGCTCACCACGCGCGCAATCGCTTCCGAGTAAGCCAGGTGCTCTTCCTTCAGAATCCGCTCCGCGAGCGAGTGCGCATCGTCCGAGTCCAGCACCGGAACCGCCCGCTGCACCACGATGGCGCCGTGATCGAGATCCTCATCGACAAAATGAACGGTGCAGCCCGTCACCTTCACGCCGTAGTCGAACGCCTGCTCTTGCGCGTCCAAACCTGGAAACGCCGGCAGCAGCGAGGGATGAACATTGAGAATGCGATCGGGAAACGCGGCCACGAACTCGGGCGAAAGCAGCCGCATGTAACCGGCCAAGCAAACCAGCTCCACGCCGTGCGCGCGCAGGCAGGCAATCACATCGGCGTCATGTTCTTCGCGCTTGCGGCCCCTGGATTCAAAGACCGCGGTCCGCAGTCCAAGCTCGCGCGCCTTGGCCAATCCGGCGGCTTCGGCCACATTCGAGATCACCACCGCGATCTCCGCGCCCTTTAGCCGTTCTGCCCGAATCGACTCGGCAATCGCGAGAAAATTCGATCCCCGGCCGGAGAGCAAAACTCCCAGGCGAAAGGGCGAGTCGTGAGTTTGCGAGTTGGCGGAGAATTCCAAAAATATCGACCCGGTGCAGCGATCAGGGTTAACAACGCTGGCAGGGTCCGTCATCGAGCAGCGCGAGGCGCCCCGGATTTCACTCTGAATTTCTGAAGTCCGCGAAAATAGCTCCGCTAACCCCGCTAGCTCTGCTGACTCCGCTGCTATGTGTACTGTACCCGGCGCTCGCCCTTCACCACGCGGCCAATCACGTAGAACTTCTCTTCCGACCGGTCAAGCAGGTTCTTGGCGCGCGTAAACTTCGCCGCTGGAATCACCGCAATCAGTCCGATGCCCATGTTGAATGTCCGCATCATCTCCTCCTGCGGAATGTTCCCCAGCTCCCGCAGGTGCTCGAAGATGGGCAGCACCGGCCACGATCCAATCTCCACCTGCGCCGTCACGCCCTTTGGCAAAATGCGCGGCAGGTTTTCCGTGATGCCGCCTCCAGTGATATGCGCCATGCCCGCGGTCAGCCCGCCGGTGACCAGCTTCTGGATCACG
>JBEKAJ010000307.1:0-3743 GCA_050018295.1 Occallatibacter sp.
GATGGTGGAGGCAAGATCGTAGAGCTTGGTCACCTCGTATTTGTTGGAGGTGAGGCTGATGATCATAATGGGCGAATCGGCCGGATTGATCTTGCGGTAGGAAGGATTGGAAGGCAGATTCACCGGCAGATAGGTGCGGGCCGCGTTGATGGCCGCCTGCACGTCTCTTGCCGCGCCGTCGATATTCCGGCTCAGATCGAATTGCATGGTTACGTTAGTCGACCCCAGCGAGCTGGACGAGGTCATCTCGGTGATGCCGGCAATGTGGCTGAATTGGCGCTCCAGCGGCGTGGCTACCGAGGCCGCCATAATCTGCGCGCTGGCGCCGGGCAGGCCGGCGGAAACGCTGATAGTCGGAAAATCCACCTGCGGCAGCGGAGCCACCGGCAACACCACGAACGCGATGGCCCCGGCGATGCAAACCGCGATCGTGAGCAGCGTGGTGCCCACGGGCCGGCGGATGAATGGCGCCGAAAGGTTCATACGCTCTCCGCGCCCGGCCGCCCATCAGTGGCCAGGGGTATCCGCGAAAGACGCCGGCCCTTGACGCGCTCAGCGAGCCGGTCGAAGAAGATGTAAATCACCGGCGTGGTGTAGAACGTGAGCAATTGACTCAGCAACAGCCCGCCGACCATGGCAATGCCCAGCGGCCGGCGCAGCTCCGAACCCAGGCCGGTTCCGAGCGCCAGCGGAAGGCCGGCAAGCAGCGCGGCCAAGGTGGTCATCATGATCGGACGGAAACGCATCAGGCTGGCCTCGTAAACTGCTTCCGTCGAATCCTTGCCTTGCTTGCGCTCGGCCTCCAGTGCGAAGTCCACAATCAGAATGCCGTTTTTCTTCACGATGCCGATGAGCAGGATGATGCCGATAATTCCCACGACGTTAAGATCCTGGCGGAAAAGCATAAGCGCGAGCAACGCACCCACACCGGCCGAGGGCAGCGTGGAAATAATGGTCACCGGATGGATGAAGCTCTCATAAAGGATGCCGAGCACGATGTAGACAGCGACCAGAGCGGCAAGAATCAGCAGCGGTTCGTTGGAGAGAGAGTTGTGGAACGATGCTGCCGTGCCTTGGAAATCGGACTGCAAGCTGGCGGGAAACTTGAGGTTTTTCGCCACTTTTTCAATGTCGCTGATCGCCGTTCCCAATGAAGCGTTGGGCGCGAGATTAAATGAAACCGTGACCGAAGGGAACTGCCCCTGATGATTGATAGAAAGTGCCTCGGTGGTGTCCGTCACCTGCGTGAATGCGCTGAGTGGAATGGCGTTGGCGCCCGCCGATGAGGGGGTTGAATTCAGCGCGACTCCTGGCGCCGTGCCCCCGGCGAGAACCGTGGCGGGTGCGTTGACAACCTGTGACGACGGCGTATAGCGCACTGAAGTGGTCAACGCATTCGATCCCGCCGATGCCGAAGCGGAAGAGGAATACGATGTGGCGGCGCCGGCGCCGGTGGCCCCCGACGATGCGTTCGACTGAATGTAGAGGTCGCTCAGCTTCTTGGGATCCAGTTGCCACTCGGGCTGGGTTTCCAGAATCACATGATATTGATTCAGCTGCGTATAGAGAGTGCTGATCTCGCGCTGCCCGTAAGCGTCGTAGAGCGTATTGTCGATGGTGGTCGGCGCAATGCCGAGCCGGGACGCTGTCACACGGTCAATCGCCAACTGGATCGCGCGCGCGCCGGTCTGCTGGTCTGTGGCTACATCTTCCAGTTCGGGCAATTTCTTCAACTGCGCCACGAATTTGTTGCTCCACTCGTTCAACTCGTCCGTGTCGGGATCCTCGAGTGTGTACTGGTACTGCGTGCGGCTGACGCGGTCGTCTACCGTAATGTCCTGCACCGGCTGCATGTAAAGATGCATGCCCTGCACCTGGCTCAAACTGGTTTGCAGGCGGCGGATGACGTCGGAGGCGCCGATGCGTTGATTGATCGGCTTGAGGTTGATCGAGATGCGGCCGCTGTTCAGGGTGGTGTTAATGCCGTCCGCGCCGATGAACGAAGACAGGCTCTCTACGGCGGGGTCCTTCAGGATAATCTTCGCCAATTCCTGCTGTTTCTCGCTCATTGCGTCGAAAGAGATGGATTGCGATGCCTGCGAGATGCCCTGAATCACGCCGGTGTCTTGCACCGGGAAGAATCCCTTGGGAATCACGATGTAGAGAACGATGGTCAATATGAGCGTCGCCACCGCCACCAGAAGGGTGACGGTCTGGTAACGCAGCACCACGCGTAGCGTGCGACCGTAGAAGGCAATCAGCCAGTTCACCGCCCGTTCCGAGGCCTGGTAGAAGCGGCCCTCCTGCTCCTTGGGATTGTGGCGCAGAATGCGGGAGCACATCATGGGCGTCAAAGTGAGCGAGACGACCGCCGAAATGACGATGGTGACGGCCAACGTGACCGCGAACTCGCGGAACAAGCGTCCCACAACATCGCCCATAAACAGCAGCGGGATGAGCACGGCGATCAGCGAAACGGTCAGCGACACGATGGTGAAACCGATCTGGCCCGCGCCGGTCAGCGCCGCTTCCATCGGCGGCATGCCTTCTTCCAGGAATCGGTTGATGTTTTCGATCATCACGATGGCGTCGTCGACCACAAAGCCGGTGGAGATGGTGAGCGCCATGAGAGAAAGATTGTCGAGCGAGTAGCCGAGCAGATACATCACGGCAAGGGTGCCGATGAGTGAAAGCGGCACTGCCACGAAAGGAATGACGGTGGCGCGCAGGCTGCGCAAAAAGAGAAAGATGACCATCACCACCAGCGCAACCGTCAGCCCCAGCTCAAACTCTACGTCGTGCACTGAAGCTTGAATGCTCGTGGTCATGTCGGTAAGCGTCGTAACTTTGATGCCCGCGGGCAGGTTTGCCTCCAGTTGCGGCAGAACCTTTTGGATCGCCTCGACAACTTTAATGGTGTTGGCGCCGGGCTGACGCTGGATATTAAGAATGACCGCCGGCGTCAGATTCATCCAGGCCGCCTGCTTGGTGTTCTCCACGCCATTGACCACGTTGGCGACGTCTTTGACGAAGACCGGCGCGCCGTTGCTGTACGAGACCACAACGTTGCCGTAGTCGTTGGCGCTTGTGATCTGGTCGTTGGCGTCGATCTGGTAATCCTGGCGCGGGCCGTCGAAGTTGCCCTTGGCGGAGTTGACGCTGGCCTGCGTCAAGGCCGTGCGCATATCCTCCATGTTCAAGCCGTGGGACGACAACGCAACTGGATTCACCTGAATGCGAACGGCCGGCTTCTGGCCGCCGCTGATGCTGACTAGGCCCACTCCGGCCAACTGCGAGAGCTTGGGCGCCAGGCGCGTGTCGACCATGTCCTCAACCTGCGAAAGCGGTAGGCTGTCGGAGGTAATCGCCAGCGTGAGGACCGGCGCGTCCGCGGGATTGGTCTTGGTGTATACCGGCGGGATCGGCAAATCGGAAGGCAGGAATGTCTGGCCTCCGTTGATCGACGACTGCACTTCTTCCTCGGCGACGTCGAGTGAGAGCGAAAGGCTGAATTGCAAAACGATGACCGACACGCCGCCCGCGCTGGTCGAAGTCATCTGGCTCAAACCCTGCATCTGGCCAAACTGGCGTTCCAGCGGCGCTGTGATGGTCATCGCCGTGACGTCCGGGCTGGCTCCGGGATAGAAGGTGACCACCTGAATCGTCGGGTAGTCGACCTGCGGCAGCGCCGACACAGGCAGCTGTGTATAAGAAACCAGACCTGCCAGCAGAATTGCGGCCAT
>JBEKAJ010000308.1:0-3730 GCA_050018295.1 Occallatibacter sp.
CCTCTCAGCCCCACCCCCCTATGCCTTTTGTGAAACTGTGAAACTGTGAAACTGTGGAGCCTTTGGAATCAGCGCCTTACAGCCATTCGCTCCACAGTTTCACAGTTTCACAGTTTCTGTGTAATCCACAACACAAAGCGGTAAAATGAGGCCCAAATCGCTCACAATAAACCGGATAGCGTGGAATTGATCGCAAAAACCAATCTCCGAAAATCGCTGAAAGATGAGAACTGAAGGCCGAAAGCTGATCTCTGTTCTCTGCTCTCTGATCTCTGTAAACTGTCTTTATGGCTGAGATTCAGCGCAGAAAAACTCCAACCGTTCGCATCGGCAACGTCCGCGTTGGCTGGGAAGTTCCCGTTGTCGTCCAGTCGATGACCAACACCGACACGGCGGACGTAGAATCAACAATCGCCCAGGTTGCAGCGCTCGCCGTTGCCGGCTCCGAGCTGGTTCGCGTCACGGTCAACAACGAAGGCGCCGCAGCGGCAGTTCCGCACATCGTTGAAGGCCTGGAAAAGCGCGGCCTGCGCGTGCCGATCATTGGAGACTTTCACTACAACGGCCACATCCTGCTCAAGAAATATCCCGCCGCTGCGCGCGCGCTGGCCAAATACCGCATCAATCCCGGCAACGTCTCGATCGGCCGCAAGGACGATGACAACTTCCGCATCATGGTCGAGTGCGCCGTCGAGAACTCGAAGCCTGTCCGCATCGGCGTCAACTGGGGCTCGCTCGATCAGAGCCTTCTAACCCGAATGATGGACGAGAACAGCAAGCTCCCGGAGCCCGAGCCCGCGCGCGAAGTGATGATCGAAGCCATGATCGCCAGCGCGCTCCAGTCCGCTGCTGCCGCCGAGCACTACGGCCTCGGCCACGACATGATCATCCTGTCGGCCAAGGTTTCGGGCGTCCGCGACCTGCTCGACGTCTACACCAAGCTCGCCGCGCGCTGCGACTATCCGCTGCATCTCGGCCTCACCGAAGCCGGAATGGGATCGAAGGGCCTGATCGCTTCGACCGCAGGACTCGCGCCGCTGCTGCTCTCTGGCATTGGCGACACGATTCGCGTGAGCCTCACGCCCAAGCCCAACGGCGACCGCACTGAAGAGGTCCAGGCCGCGCAGCAAATCCTGCAGTCGCTCTCGATCCGCAGCTTCATGCCGCAGGTGACGAGTTGCCCAGGCTGCGGCCGAACGACAAGCACGTACTTCCAGGAGCTCGCCGAGCAGATCCAGAGCTACCTGCGCACATCGATGCCAGAGTGGCGCAAGCGGTATCCCGGCGTCGAGGAGCTCAAGCTCGCCGTGATGGGCTGCGTCGTCAACGGACCGGGCGAATCCAAGCACGCGAATTTGGGGATTAGTTTGCCCGGCACCTTCGAGGATCCCGTCGCGCCCGTCTACGTCGACGGCAAGCTGGCGACGACGCTGCGCGGAGACACGATTGTGGCCGAGTTCAAGCAGATCCTCGACCACTACGTCGAGAGCCACTACGGCCAGGCGGCGAAGGCCGGCGAACTCGTCGGCGCCCGCTAAGCGCATCTGCTCGCCGCTACTCGCTGCGCCGCCGCTTGTCGGCCTCTCGCCCGCGACGGCCGTCACATCGCATCATGCAGCTTCCGCGCTACGCTGTCTCCAACTCCTTGGAGACACCTAATGCGGCTCAGCTGCCCCGCATCGATCGCGGTTCTTGCAGTCTGCGCGCCCATACTTGCATTCGCCGCAAAACCCCGGCCCTGCGTGACCGCAGACCAGGCGGTGCGAATGCTCAACAAGGACGTTTGTATCTCCGCACATGTTTATGAAGTGGTCGAGCTTCCCGACGGCACGCGCTTTCTCGACGTCTGCTCACCGCAAACCTCCGACGACCAGTGCCGCTTCACCGTCGTCAGCCTGCCCGAGGATCGCGAAGAGGTCGGCGAGCTCAGGAAATACCGCGACGCAGACGTCCAGATTCGCGGCATTGTTCAGCCCATGCACGGCCGCGCAGGAATGGTCTTGAGCCACTCCCGCCAGTTCTACGGCGGGCCACCGAAGTTCAAGCCCAACCCCCTCCTCGCCCGGGGCTTCACCGCCGACCAGGAACGGCCGCCCATTGCTGACCCCAACCTGCGATCTCAAGGCGGGCGGCGCGCCTTTATGAACACCAAGGATCAGGAACCGCTGCCGCGAAAGTGAGAGGTCGGCAAAATAGGCCGATGCGGTCGGTTTCAGTAAAGCGAGCTAAAAGCGATTAGCTAAGAGCTGGCTCTTCACCCTTCCAGCCTCGGCGCGTGTCTTGCCCCTGTGAAGAGAATCGTGCTCGAGATGACCAGGGACACCAAAGTTGCGCCCAGCCCGATGCTCAGGTTCGATCGGTCGCTGATGGCGCCGATGATCTGCGGCGAAAACGTGTCTCCGAAGAAGTGAATGCAGAACAGGTTGATCGAAACGGCGGTCGCCCGCACCGGTGCCGAAACCGAGTTGACGATGGCCGCATTCAACGGGCCGGTATTGAGAAAGAGGAAGAACTCCGCGGCAAACAGCGAGGGCACGGCCCATCCTCGCGGGCCGAAGAACAGGAGCACTCCGCACGGCAGCGTCAGCGCCACGCTCCACGCCGACAGCAGGTACAGCGCCCGATGATTCCTGCGCAGCCAGACGTGTGCAATCCAACCACCTACTAGTGTTGCGACGATGCCGTCTATCACGGTGGTTACGCCCACTGTCAGGCTTGCAGTGCTCATCGACATACCCGCGAACCGCCTCAGAAATTCGGGCATCCACCACGAAATTCCGCCCATGGCGAAGGTGAGTGTTGCCAGGCCAAAGGTTGCTGTCAAGAAGGCCGGATTCCGTGCAATTCCCAACACTGTGGCCCGCTTTAGATTCGCTTCGACGTGATCGCTTGCACCCCGCTCCGGCTCGCGCCCGATCCAGCCGTACAGAGCAGCGGCCAGAAATCCAGGCAGCGCGCAGACAAGGAACGGCGTACGCCAGCCCCAGTGTGAGCCGATCTGTCCCCCGGCCAGGTACCCCAGCGCCGCGCCCACCGGGATCGCAATGTAGAACACCGAAAGCACCCTGTTACGCTCGCGCTCGGGATAAAAATCCGATAGAACAGCAGGCGCGAAGATCCCAAACGTGGCTTCCCCAATGCCGACCAGCGCTTGGCGCAAGTAGAGCGTCGTGTAGCTGTGAATCCAAAGGGCGGCGAGCGTTGCCAGGCTCCAAAGAATCGCGCCGGTGATGATCAGCGGCTTGCGCCGGAAACGGTCGCCAAGCCATCCCGTCAGCGGCGCCGCCACCATGTAAAACAGAAAAAACGCCGTGCCTAACGCGCCCATCTGCTGGTCGCTGGCGTGGAACTCGTTCTTGATCGGCAGCACTTCGCCAGCCAGGATATACCGGTCAATGTAGTTCAACAGATTGAGCGCCAGCAGCAGCACAACTGTGCTCATGGCTGGGCTGATGCGAGGGTGCGCACGCTGGGTCAAGTTCAGCAAGGTTCCCCGGAGCAAAGCAGAGATACGAGCGGACTCAGGAATATCACAACGGAGCGCGTTCCCCCAACCGGCGCTCCTGGCTTACGCGGACGGCCGTGGCCACCGGGCCTCCACCGTCGTGCCGATCCCGCCACGTGGCCGGAATTCGCCCTTCACCACCGCCCAAACAGGGTTGCAGGCTTTCACCACGTCCTCCAGAACCTGGTTCACGATGTTCTCCTGAAAGATGCCGAGATTCCGGTA
>JBEKAJ010000309.1:0-3696 GCA_050018295.1 Occallatibacter sp.
AAGTCGACAAACTTCAGCGACTACGAGTGCTGCGACCTCTATGGATACGAGGTGCCGGAAAATGTTCTCACGATTACTTCCAATCAGTGGGGAGGCAATGCCGGTTTAGGGATTTACCACCGGCTGGGCGGGACATACGGCGACGGAGCGAGCCAGCTTTTTGCCGAAGCGCGCTACCTGTATGTGCACACTCCCCCGATCTCTCAGAACAACGGCCTCGGGACCACGGAGCTGATTCCTGTCACACTTGGCGTTCGCTTTTAGAGCGCCGGTTTAGCGTCGTTGATCCTCCAATCTCCGGGCGGCCTTTACGCCCGGAGATTTGTCGGGCCTTCGTCCCAGAACGCCGCAGGCCCACGCCACCCGCCGTCACCACGGCTTTCGTTCTTGTTCCGTGGGCGCGCCTACTTCGCCGCGCTCGATTCGCTCCAGAAGCGCGCGCGCCAGCTTGCGCTCACCGGGATGGCTCTCTCCGTGAATGGTGCACAGGTCAAGGAACTCGTCACAAAGCGCGTTCCGCTCCTCGTGCTGGGCAAGAACGTTTTGCAGCGCAACCGCCAGTTCACGCAGACGCGCAGCTTCAGGCCAGGACATCTCGTCTTCCTCGTCAATCAACTCTGAGAACAGTCCACGACGCCCTCGCGCACACTCATCGAGACAGGCCAGCAGTTGTTCGCTGAAGACGCGGCTGAGCGTCTCAAGCTGCTCCGGAGGCATGGCATCGCGCGGGTCGATATTCATTTTTGCGTATCGCAATTCATTTTGCGCGCATCGCCGCTTCGATCTCGTCAGTGGTGTGCGGGAGGGCCGCATCGAGATCGATCAACTTGCCGTCAGCGCCGACCAGGAAGTCGCATTCGATGCGGACGCCGAGCTTTTCCTCGGGAATGTAGATACCCGGCTCAATGGTGAAGACCATCCCCGGCTTGAGAACCGCAGGGTAGTTGGCGGGATCGTGCACATCGATGCCCATCATGTGGCCCAGCCCGTGCAGCCAATACTGGCCGAGGGGCTGGCCATGAAGGTCTTTTCCGTGGGTATTGATGTAGTTGTAGGCCACGGTGTCGAGCGAGTTGGGGTCATGGCGGTCGCGGTCGTTGATGGTGGATTTACCGGCCACGAAAGCGTCGATGGCCGCTTGCTGCGCGGCCAGCACAATGTTGTAAATCTCGCGCTGGCGTGCAGTGAAATGCCCGTTTACGGGAACGGTGCGGGTGATGTCGGCGGCATACATGGAATACTCACAGGCCGCGTCGACGAGGAGAATGTCGCCGTCCTGCATGGTGCGGTCGTTGGCCGAGTAGTGCAGGACAGTTGAGTTAACGCCCGAGCCGACGATGGGCGCATAGCCGGGCCGCTCGCAGCCGTTCTCCATCCAAACGGCAGTCATGGCTCCGGCGATTGCGCGCTCTGTCATTCCCAGCTTGACCCACCACTGCATCATCACGCGCTGCGCTAGGACCGACGCTGCCGATGCTTTTTTGATAAGCTCGATTTCCCCATCGTCCTTGATCTGGCGCAGCGGCATGACCTGGCTGGTGACATCGTGGAGCGGCGGAAAGGCCGATGTACCCAGCGCGACGCCTGTAAAACCGAGCAGTGCCTTCGCCGCGTCTGAATCCGGTTGCGACCAGAGATTGGCGAAGAGCGAGTGGTCGGCGGCCACAAGCTGGTTCAGCTCCGCAGGGAGCTCGGCCATTGGCTCGACATGGTCCACGCCCGCGGCCTGCTCCACTCCCGGAGTTACCGCATCCATCTTGACGCCGGTGTACTTTTCCATGCGGAGATTGCGCGTGGGCAGGAACAAAATCTCTTTGTAGGCGCGCGGCGAGGCTGCCTGCGGTGCGTCGCTCACGATCATGAGGGCGGCGCCGGGCTCATTCCAGCCGGTCAGATAGTAAAAATTCGAGTCCTGACGGTAGGGCATGAAATCGAGTTGCGACTCCTCCGCCGCGAAGAGCACGGCCACGCCGCCCTCGAGCCTGGCCGCCAGCGCCACGCGCCGGCCGTGGTACACGTCGGGGGATTGCTTATCAAGCGCGTAGAGACCAGGTAGCGCCGAGCAAAAAACAAGCAGAGCGAGGGCAGAAAGACGAAGCCACTTCATTGCGCTATTGTCGCGCCTTGGCTCGCTGCCACGCAAAGCAAATCCGAGGGAACGAAGGGAAGCGGCGGGTGACCGCGCGCCGAGGATCATGGTGAAAACGATCCGATAGGGAGAGGGGAAGGGCTTGATGAGACGGTCTAAGACCCAAGAGCTCTCGGCAAGCGGAGCTGTGGCCCGAGGGTCCGCCAATTGCCGGGGGTTCGGCGCGGCCGTCGCTGAGATTGCGGCAAGCAGGGCTTCGCTGCCGCTCTGCGTTACAGACGTAGGGGAATCCAGGCCGGAAGGAAGCGCCGTCCGCAATCATCCTACTTGCAAAATCGCAGTGACCATTGAATTTCGAGGCGATTCGCGGTATTCTGGCGATGCAGACGAATTTGTCCGCCTGGTTCTTACCGTGTGTGCACCGGCTGGCGGAGAGAGGAGTGGGCTCATCGCCCACTTTTTATTTGCGGCAAATTCTGCCCGAAAGTCACCGGAAATCAAGGTGATACGAGGGGAAAAAGGCTGCCGCGGGGCAGCGGGGATCGATGGCGGTCAGCTTGGACGAAATCCGGAGGGCGGCGGAGCGCGTGGCCGCCTCACACGGGCTCGACGTGGTCGATATCGAGTTCGCCGGGACGGCCAAGGACCGCACACTGCGCGTGGCTCTGGAAAAGAACGCCGAGGGGCGGGCGCAATTGAAGGCTGCGGCAGCGGCCGGCGCGGAAGGGCTGCCGGAGAGACTTTTGGAAGGTTCGCTCACGGTAGAGCAGCTTTCCGGCGTGACGCACGAGGATTGCGCAGCGTTTAGCCGCGATTTTGGGGTTTTGCTCGACGTGGAGGATCTGGTTCCCGGCGGAGAATACACGCTGGAGGCCAGTTCTCCCGGTCTGGATCGAAAGCTGTGCCGGCCGGAGGAATTCGAGCAGTTTGCGGGTTGCCTGGTGAAGGTGCGGACCTTTGAGCCAATCCGCAACAACCGGCACTGGCAGGGAAGATTGATGGCAGGACCGCAAGCGGCGCAAGGCACGGGAACGATCACGATTGACCTGGCAGCCGTAAAGCAGAACAGCAAGAGCCGCAAGGCAGGCGTGAACACGGTGGAGATCGCTCTCAGCAATATTGAGAAGGCGAATCTGGTGCCGGAAATCTGAGAGACAGGGACATAGGGACAAGAAAGAAAGTCAACCCGCCAAGGAAATGGGCGGACGGGACATTGGAAAGCAGAAGTTGCGTTGAGTTCTTAGTCCCTAGTCCCAATGTCCCTAGTCCCTCAATGAAGAAGCTCGTGGAGCGGGATTCTACGCATCTTCGCTCCCGGCAAGAACTGAGAGAGAAGTATGGCCACCAGCGCTTTGTATCAGAGTATCGAGCTCCTGAGCCAGGAGAAGGGCATCGACCCCGCTATCGTTGTGGGCGCGGTCGAAGAGGCTATCGCCTTGGCCACGCGCAAGTTTTACAAGACCCAGGAAAACATGCGCGGTGAACTGAACAAGGATACCGGCGAGATTACGGCCTACATCTATAAGACGGTGGTCGCCGACGAGGATCAGATCGAAGATCCCGTGAACCAGATCACGCTTGCAGAGGCCAATGAGATGGCTCCCGGC
>JBEKAJ010000310.1:0-3687 GCA_050018295.1 Occallatibacter sp.
GCGCCAGGATCAGGTCGCGTCGTGGCTTGTAGCCCTCGCGACGCAGGCGCAGAAAAGTCTCCACCAGCGCTGCGTCGGAGTCCTTCATGTCCTGGGTGCCACGCCCGTAAAAATACCCGTCCTTCTCGACAAACTGAAATGGATCGGTCGACCAGTCGGAGCGCAAAGCCTGCACTACGTCCATGTGGCAAAGGAAGAGAACAGGCTTCTCTGTGGGCGTGCCGGCTGCGCGGAAACGCACAACGAGATTCTTCTTGCGCTCGTCGGGCCCGAGCAGGCGAACGTCCTCGGGCGAGAATCCCGCGTCGAGGAAGCGGCGCTCCATCGCCGCAGTTCCGGTGGTGACATTTCCCTGCGGCGTGTCGGTCGTGTTGATTTCGATGAGCTGTTTAAAGATCTCCCGTGCCAGCGCGCGATCTTCCGCGGGAGCCTGTGGCAAATAGTCTTGCGCTTTTGCAAACGGGAAGAACGTGACGGCCATGAGCAAGACCATGAACCAGGCCGTGAGAATGGCTACAAATCGATACACGGCATCCCCAGTCTTTCATTCATCGGGCGGTTGTGCGTCTTAGTCGACGCGCGGCGTGCCGCGACGCAGAATCAATCCGGTGATTCCAAAAGCCACGATCAGGATGAGGGCGAGAAGGAAGTAGTACACCATGGGGTGCGCCCAGCCCGGAGAGTATTTCAAATCCTGACCGACCCACAGCAGCAGAATGGTCGCAATGACCGAAAACTGTCCGGCAATCACCAGAAACGTGTGTCCCAGGTCGCGGCGCTTGTCGAGCGCCTCCACCTGGTCGGGTGTCAGGTTGCGCTCTTCGGGGGGAAGCAGGGAATTTGCCATCGCGTTCATTTCGCCAGTCTCGCTTGTGGCCTCCGCGACCGGCGCTCCTAAATACGATTCAATCACACGCCGCCAGGCCCGCGCCAGCCTTCGTGCGGACGGCGCCGCAAAGGTCCAAGAAACGGATTACTGCAGCGGATATCCGACCGATTGCGCGTACAGGACGCTGCGATCGGAACCCAGGCCCAGCTTTGCGGCCACGTCCTGCGCATGCACGGTGTAGAACCACGCATTCAACCCCTCCGACGCCGCGAACAGGTACACGTTTTGCGCGATGAAGCCCACGTCCACCTGTGCGTAGTCGTCCTTGACCGGAGCCACGTAGATGATCGTCACCGCCGCGTGAGCTGCGGGCGCCGGGCTGATGGCGCCGCGCACATCGCCGGAAAGCACCGGACGCAACAGACTCTGCTCCGCATCGTAGACGTAAACTCCATCGGCCAGCACGACTTCAAGCGTGATGTCCTGCTTGTTGTAGGCCGAGGGCGCGGTGCGGCCCAAGTCCGATTTCACCGCCCGCGGGCGATTCACGCCGAAAGCCGCCCACAACAAGTTTGAGAGCGTTTGCGGAGGCAGCGGCTTGTCCATAAAGGCGCGCGTTGTCCTGCGTGCGGCGAGCGCCTGCATCAGTGGCATGCCGCCGGTCATTGCGGGCTTGGGAAGCTGAATGATTTGAAGTTCAGCGGCCAGTACCGGCGATGTACTGCGATCTGGGCCCGTGACCCAACTCGTGCCCCAAATCAGCATGACCGTCGCAACCAGAAGCGCTGTCCGCCGCGCGGTTGTTTTCATCGGGATTTGCATGGCTTCACCTCGCATCATCAGGCTGGGCACTCCAGCCTCCCGAGGTGTGCCGTGAAGGGGAAGAAGTCCGCTGGACCGCAAGGCCAGTTCCACAATGTAGCTCTGTCTGGCGAGCCGCGCAAGAAGGCCGGCCGCAGAGAGCCCGCCAAAAACCTTTGCGCCGGAGCCGATGCCTCGCTGGCGCCAGCCTCCCTATCGGCTCAATCCACCATGAAAGCCAGCGACTGCAACGTAGTAATCTCGAACGGCTTGCGGCAGCGGATATTCGCGCACTGCAGCTTGTCGTCACGGCGGACCATGTAGGACTGCGCCTTGGCAAAGCGAGCCCGGTCGCGCTCATCGGCCCCGCGCGGCACTTGCGTCCGCTTGCGCCGCACGATCCAGGTCACCTTGTACTCCGCCGCCTGCCCACATTTGGGGCAGGTGAGGCTGTGCGTGCGCTGTTCCGTCGTCTCGTTGAAGAATTCCCGCTCGTCCATTCCGTTCTTCCTTTGCCGTCCGGCCTTGTGGATTGCCGCCGCTTCCACCCCGCGCGCGTCCGGTGAATCCGCGGCAGCACTTTCGCGCCGCGCGAATCTATTCCATACTCATCCTTGCCATGGCGAAACGCAAGCCAGCCCGGTTTTCTGCCGCAAAGGCGGTGAAGGCCAACGCCCGCGAGCACGTGGGCCAGCCCAAACCCTCACGCATTTTGGTTGACAAACCTCGCACCGGGCGCAAGGCTAAACACAAACCCGGGCTCGACGAAATTATCCATCAGGAGGAGTAGGCATGGCCAAGGCGGTGGGCATCGGTGGTGTTTTTCTTAAGGCGCGCGACCCGCAGGCTCTCTCCCGTTGGTACGCCGAGAACCTCGGCATCCCCGCCCAGGATGGCGGGTCGCTCGCATTCGACGGACCGGAATCAACTGGCATGACGGTCTTCGCGCACTTTCCGGTGGACACGAAGTATTTCGGCGAGGGCGCGCAGCAGGCGATGGTCAACTTCAGGGTCGACGACGTGGACGAATTGCTGAAGCAGTTGACCGAGGCAGGCGTCCGCATCGATCCCAAACGCGAGGACGCACCTTACGGACGATTCGCCTGGATTTGGGATCCGGAGGGCAATCGCGTGGAGCTGTGGCAGCCGCAGTAGCTGAGAAAGGCGGGTCCGCGTGAGGGGCAATCGTCTGGGCCGATTCTATCGGGGCTACTGCTGGGGCTGATGCGCGCTGTAAGGGCCAGGGAGTGACGACTCAGGCAGTTGCACGGTCGGATTCGCCGATACTGCGGTCCGCTTGGAATAGATGCGGAACTCCACGACAAGGTCGAGCATCACCGGGACCGGCTTGCCGTCCTTGATCGCAGGCGCAAACGTGGCCTTGCGAATCGCGTCAACGGCACTCTCGTCAAGACCAAATCCAATCGGCCGGGCCACGGCGACCTCGCCCGGCTTGCCATCGGCGCCGATGACGACGTGATAGAGGCACATGCCGGCCACGCCGTGGTTCTGCGCGTACTCGTTCGAAGAAGGCTCGAAGGTCGAGACCAGGCGGGCCTTCTGATCGACCATGCTTTGGCGCAGCACGGCGGGATCGACGGGCCTGTAATCGGACTTGGCCGCTGCCGCCGCGTAGTAGTGCTTCCAGAAGTCGGGCATCGACTCCATCAGGCGGCTGTCAAAGCCCTGCGCGAAGACGTTGTCCAACGCGTCGTGCAGGAGCTTGTTCGCATGCGCCTGCGAGGTTGTTGTCGTCACGCTCCTGGCGTCCGCAGGGCGCTCGGCGGCAATCTCTGCCTGCGCTTCGCTGGCGTCGGCCGCCTCGGCAGGCGGAGCTGGCACAGCGGCCGGCGGGGGTGCGGGCGCCACTGTTGACGCTGTAGCCGCTGCAGCTTTCGGCGCCGGCTTCGCAGGTTTGCCTTTTTCTTTCTTTTCCTTCGGCTTCACCACCAGCTCGCGGTCGATGGTAATTTTGACCACCTTTTTCTTCGGCGTGATGTTCACCTGGTCGACGGCCTTGGTGGGATCCTCATACGGCAGCGCGCCGAGGAAGTGCA
>JBEKAJ010000311.1:0-3639 GCA_050018295.1 Occallatibacter sp.
GACAAGCGTCCGCCCGACTGGGACTCCGCCTGGAATGCCATGCAGACCAACGATCTGGGCATGGACGAGTTCATGACGCTTTGCCGGCTGATTGGCGTCGAGCCCTACATCAGCGTCAACGCCGGCCTAGGCGACTCGCACTCCGCGGCGCAACAAGTTGAATACATGAATGGATCAGTCAACACCGTGATGGGAGCCCAGCGAGCGAAAAACGGCCATCCGGAACCCTATCACGTCAAGTTCTGGAACATCGGCAACGAGCCCTGGGGATCGTGGCAGATCGGCCGCACCGATCTCAAGTACTTCATGATCAAGCACAACGAATTCGCCAAGGCCATGCGCGCAGTCGATCCTTCCATCACCCTCATCGCCTCGGGACTGATGTTGGAAGACTGGTACCTGACGGGGCAAAACCGTGCCAAGTACGCAGGGAACCTCGGGCCGTTGTACGGATCGGATGTCGACTGGACCGGCGGCTTCCTGAAGGATTGCTGGGGCAACTTCGACGGCATCTCCCAGCACTGGTATGGGCAGCCGGGCCGGCATTACGACATCGATCGCGCAAAGAGCCTTCCGCCCGATGCACCCAATGACGACTCGTACGTGAAGGTCGACCAGACCCTGCTTGAATTTGCGCGTTATCCTGCAAATATCGTGCACGGACAGGCTGAGGAATGGCAGGGCTACCGGCAGCGGTTTCCGGCGATGGTTGACAAGAGAATCTTTCTCTCCATCGACGAGTACGCTTACTTCGGCGGAGGCTTTGGCCGCTCGACGACTCTCAAGCAGTCGCTCGCCTACGGCATGATCTTCAACGAGATGTTGCGGCATACCGATTTTCTGACGATGGCGGCACACACCATGGGCGTTTCCACCATCGACTTTAACCGCACCTCCGCGACAATGAACACGCTGGGGCTCACGTTCAAGATGTATGCCGATCACTTCGTGGGCGCCATCCCGGTGGCCCTTTCGGGAAACTCGCCGCAACCTGCACCGAAGTATCCGCCGGGAGGCGATGAGCCAAAGACCAGTTCCGGCAGCCCGACCTATCCGCTTGACATGTTTGCCGCCCTCTCGCCCGACAAAGAGTCGCTGCTTCTTTCCGTAGTGAACGCCACGGAATCCGCGCAGAAATTCGACCTGAACGTGAATGGTACACGCATCGCGGGACCATCGACGCTCTGGCAGTTGACCGGGAGCACTGTGGACGCCGCAGATCGCGTCGGCCAGCCGACGCAGGTCGAAATCAAGGAGATCCCTCTCGGCAACGCTCCGGAGACGATCTCGGTCGCCCCCATCAGCGTGAACATCTATCGCTTCCCGGTGGCGCAAACGGCCAGATGAGGTTCGGCGCCCGCTGTAGCGCCCAGTGGGTTGATTTGATGGTGCCCAGAGGGGGACTTGAACCCCCACGGCCGGTTAAGGCCTGCGGATTTTAAGTCCGCTGCGTCTGCCAATTTCGCCATCCGGGCACGCCTTTATATTATGGGGCCGTTTTGGCCTCGCGGGCCGTCCAGCCTTTGATGCTCTTTTGGCAACGTGCGAGCCGGTTAGTCAACGAGCGATCTTTCCACAACTTGCTCTGGAGCGCCAAGCCCTCGTATCATCCGGCAGAAGCATTTCCAGGACCGACGACCTGTGCAGCCGATCTTCCTGGGCCGACGCAACGATCGCGGTGCAACGGCCTGGAGCGGAACCGGAGAGGTGCAGCTATCCTGAAAATGCCGAAGAGCAACCACCATGAGCGACTTGGAAAGTAAGACCGGATTGCGTGTGAAGGGGCGGCTCATGTCCGCCTCGGAGATCGAGCGTACTCTGGTGCGCCTGGCTCACGAAATCGTAGAAAAGAGCAACGGCAGCGAAGATCTGGCCCTGGTGGGCATCAAGCGCCGTGGCGTTCCCCTGGCCGAACGGCTGGGCAAGCTGATTTCCACCATCGAAAAGCGGCACGTCGATACGGGTGTGCTCGACATTCAGTTTTATCGCGACGATCTCACTACGGCGGATGTACGCCCGGTGGTGACGCCGGGAGCCGTCGGCTTCGATGTGGAGGGCCGCGACATCGTGATCTGCGACGATGTGCTTTACACCGGCCGCACCGTTCGCGCCGCGCTTGATGCGCTCTTCGATCATGGCCGACCGCGGCGCGTGCAACTGGCCGTGCTCATCGACCGCGGTCACCGCGAGTTGCCCATCGAAGCCACCTACGTGGGCAAACATGTTCCCACCAGCAGCCGCGAGATTATCGAAGTGAAGTTTCAGGAAGTCGACTCCACCGAGCAGGTTCTGCTGGTCGAGAAGACGAGCTAAAGTACGTCCTACCAGCCGCGACCCTCTGACCTTCGAAGAACGATGAAGAGAGAGCGGCAGTCGGCTGGATGTTTCGAATGGTAATGCGCCTCTTCAACCCGATCGGGGCCCGGCGCTCCGATATAGGCCAACGATGAACCCAGCCGCACCCGCGATCCGCCGCGCGCTCACAACTCCGCCTGCGCCCGCATCTCCGTTTCCCTACAACCCGGGCTCGCTGCTCTCGGTTCTCGATCTGTCCGTCGACGGCGTAAGCCGCCTGCTTGTGCGTGCCACCGAGCTGGAGCACGAGGACCCCATCGTACGGGACCACATCCTGGCCAAGCGGAGGATCGCGCTGCTGTTCTACGAGTCGTCGACGCGCACCCGAACCAGCTTCGAGCTGGCCGCGAAGGCACTCGGCGCAGACACGACGCTGGTCTCAAACCTGAGCTCAAGCATCGAGAAGGGCGAGTCCCTGAAAGACACGGGCCTGACGCTGCGGGCGCTGGGCGCTGAGGCGATCATTCTCCGGCATAACTCCTCTGGCGCGGCATGGCTGCTGGAGGAGTCGACCCGGCTGCCCGTGGTTAATGCGGGCGACGGCATGCACGAGCATCCCACGCAGGCGTTGCTCGACCTGAGGACGATCCTGGCGCATCTTCGGCCCGGGATCGCTGGAGTCGGGGCCGAAACTCTGGCTGGAGTCACGGTGATGATTGTCGGCGACATTCTGCACAGCCGGGTGGCGCGGTCGAACATGCTGCTGCTGCCGCGGGTGGGCGCACGAGTGTTGCTTTGTGGGCCTAAGGAGTTGCTGCCGGAGCAAGCGGCTCGTTCCGGTCCTGGGATCGAGATCGAGCGGGACTTTGAGGCGGCGCTTAAGCAGTCGCAGGTGGTGATGATGCTGCGCATCCAGGCGGAGCGGCTGGCGGGGCTGCAACTGGACCTGGAGGAGTACAAGGCCGGCTATCAGCTCACCGGGCAGCGGCTGGCGGCGCTCGCGCCGGCGGCGGTGGTGCTGCATCCGGGGCCGATCATCCGCGGCATGGAGATTACCGCCGGCGTGGCCGATGGCGTGCAGTCGGCGATCCTGGAACAGGTAACGAACGGAGTGGCCATTCGCATGGCAGTGATGGAGCGCGCGCTGACGGCAGAGAATGGAGCTTCCGCGGACAAACCCTCGTCTGCAGGGCGGAAAACCGGAGGCCGCGCATGACGACACTGGCGATATGCGGCGGGCGGCTGGTCGATCCGGCAGCGGGAGTGGATGGGCTGAAGGACGTGCTGCTGATCGATGGGCGCGTGACGGAAGTCGCTGGCACGGGGAAGCTGAAGGGCAAGAAC
>JBEKAJ010000312.1:0-3625 GCA_050018295.1 Occallatibacter sp.
GCCGCCTCAGTCGCGCCATCGAACAGGCGCGCGAGTACGGGCTGCTGGGCACGAACATCCTGGATCGCGGATTCAACTTCAATATCGCGCTGGTGCAGGGCGCGGGAGCCTTCGTTTGCGGCGAAGAGACGGCCCTGATTGCCTCGCTCGAGGGCTTTGCCGGACGCCCGCGCCCGCGTCCGCCCTATCCTGCGCAAAAGGGCTTGTGGGGCAGGCCGACAAACATCAACAACGTGGAGACCTGGTACAACATCGCGCCCATCATCACCCGCGGCCCCGCGTGGTTTGCCGAAACGGGCAGCGCCAAGAGCCCGGGGACCAAGGTCTTTTCCCTGGTGGGCAAGGTGCAGAACACGGGTCTGGTGGAGATGCCGCTTGGTACGCCGCTCAAGAGCTTTATCTACGACATTGGGGAAGGCGCGGTCGCGGGCCGGCGCGTGAAGGCCGTACAGACTGGAGGGCCGTCCGGCGGGTGCATCCCCGTGGAGATGCTCGACACGCCGGTCGACTATGAGAGTCTTGCGCAACTCGGCTCCATCATGGGCTCCGGCGGCATGGTGGTGATGGATGAAGACAACTGCATGGTCGACGTCGCGCGCTACTTTATCGAGTTCACACACTCGGAGTCGTGCGGCAAGTGCGTGCCCTGCCGCGTGGGCCTCAACAAGGCGCTGCGCATTCTCAACGCCATCTCGACGGGCAGCGGCACCGCCGAACACATGAACCTACTCGACGAATTGGGCCGCATGATTCGCGACTGCTCGCTGTGCGCGCTGGGCCAGTCTGCGCCCAACCCCGTGCTCACCACGATCCGCCACTTTCGCGACGAGTACGAGGACCACATCGTGGCGCATCGCTGTCGCGCCGGCGTCTGCCAGGAGCTTGCGCTCTCGCCGTGCGAGAACAGTTGCCCGCTGCGCATGAACATTCCGCGCTTCCTCGAGCTTTACAGCGAGGGACGGCTCGACGACGCCTTCGAATCGGTGATTCTCGATAATCCATTACCCGCTTCGACAGGGCGCGTGTGCCAGCATCCCTGCGATAACCGCTGCCGCCGCCAATCGTTCGACGAAGTGGTGAACATGCGCGAGGTGCACCGGCTGATCGCCGACTCGATCTACCAGTCGGATCATTTCGGCGTGATGTTGCAGCGCATTCAGGAGCGCAGGCTCGCGCCGACAGGCCGCAAGGTGGCCGTGGCTGGTTCCGGCCCCACGGGCCTCACTGCGGCGTTCTATCTCGCCATGCTGGGCCACGATGTGACGGTGTTCGAGGAACGGAATGAAGCTGGCGGCATGCTGCGCTTCGCCATCCCCGAGTACCGGCTGCCCAAGGCCGTGCTGTGCCGCGAGCTCGATCTCATTGAGGGCGTGGGCGTCAAGTTTGTCTTCAACACGCGCGTGGGCTTCGATCTGGCGCTCAACGATCTGGCCTCGAGCTTCGATGCCGTTTTCATCTCCATCGGAACGTGGAAGGAATCCTGGCTCTACCTGCCGGGAACCGAGCTGAAGAACGTGCATCCGGCTTTGCCTTTCCTTGAAGCGGTGGCGCGCCGCGAAAAAGTGGCCGTCGGGTCACGGGTGGCGATCGTCGGCGGCGGCAACGCGGCCATCGACTCCGCGCGCACCGTGATGCGGATGGGCGCGCAGGCTACGATCCTCTACCGGCGCGAACGCAAGGACATGCCGGCCATCGATGAAGAGATTCAGGCGGCAGAGGAAGAGGGTGTGCGCTTTGTCTTTCTTGCTGCGCCGCATCGCATCCTCGGCGGGGCAGACGGCAGCGTCAAGGCCATCGAGATCGTCAAGACGCGCCTCGGCGAGTACGACAAATCGGGGCGCAGGCGGCCGATTCCGACCGATGAGGTGCAGCGCTTCGAGTGCGACAGTGTGATTCTGGCGGTGGGCGAAACGTTCGACATGGATTTCTGCCGCGCCTCCGGTCTGGAACTCAAGGAGGAAGGCACGATTGTTGTCGATCGCTTCACGTTTGAGACGAGCCGGGCCGGTTTCTACGCCGGCGGCGATGTGATCACCGGCGCCTCCAACATGTCCAACGCCATGAGCGGAGGCAAGCAAGCGGCGCGCAAGATCGACGAGCGCCTGATAGGCCAGCAGCAATCGGGCAGCAACCGGTGGGAACAACTCTTTCCGGCGTTCGAATACAGTCATCAGGCGCCGGGAGAGCCGAGCCTGTCGCGGCGTCACGCCGCGTCCTCGCTGCCCGCCGGCAGCCGCGCGCGCTCGCAGGAGGAAGTGGTTACCGGGCTCAGTGCGCAGGAGGCGCTGGAAGAGTGCCGCCGCTGCCTGCGTTGCGACTTGCGTGGTACCCCGGGAGCCGGTTAATGCATGGAGGTCATCGCATGAATGGGTTGCCTCATCTTTTCCGCACGTTTTGTGGGAAAGGTGGAAGATCGGCAAAGAAGAGATCGGGCTTGAGCACCTTGAGCGAAAGTTGGTAGCACATGGACACCAACATCAAAGCAACCAAAAACGTCTCACTTCGCATCGATGGCGAGCTCGTTGCTGCTCACGAGGGAGACACCATCCTGGAAACCGCGAGCGCGAATGGGAAATACATTTCTACGCTTTGCTATCTCAAGGGCCTGAGCGCGGTAGGCGCCTGCCGGCTGTGCGTGGTGGAACTTGCCGGAACCGACCGCCTGCTGCCCGCCTGCACGACACCGGTACAAGAGGGTATGTCGATCAAGACGACCTCGGCGCGGCTGACGCTCTATCGGCGCATGGCCATCGAATTGCTACTTGTTGAGCGCAACCACATCTGCTCGTCCTGCGTCTCCAACGGCCACTGCGAGCTGCAGTCCATGGCGCAGTCACTTGGCGTTACGCACGCCCGCTACGCCTACAACAATCCCCGCATGGCCGTCGATATGACCCATCCTCGCTTTGTGCTGGATCACAACCGGTGCATTTTGTGCACGCGCTGCGTGCGCGTTTGTGCCGAAGTTGAGGGCGCGAATGTTTGGGAGGTTTCGTCGCGCGGCATCTACTCGCGCATCGTGAGCGACCTGAAAGACGATTGGGGTAAGGCGAGCAACTGCACGTCGTGCGGCAAATGCGTGCAGGCCTGCCCCACCGGAGCTCTGGCCGAAAAGGGCTTTGCAGTGCACGAGATGGTGAAGCAAAGCGAGCAGGTGAGCCGCCTCGCCACGCAGCGCGCCGGCCAAGCCGACGGAGCGCACTAATTACTGGCTCGGCCAGCACTACATCATGTACCTCCGTGCCGCGCTTTCTTTCTCCCTTGGATTCCGCATTTGTCCCAAGGGGCTCGGCCCCGTAGAATGACCAGAGGGCCGGCGGGTGCACTCGCACGGCGCCCAAAAATCGATGAGTGAACAGGAAACAGAAGTTTATCCCCAGACGCAGCCCGTTTCGCCGGCGTGGGACAGAATCGAACGGGCGCGGCATCCCCAGCGCCCTTATCCCATGGATTTGATCGAGCGAATCTTCACGGATTTCAGCGAAATTCACGGGGATCGCGCCTTTGGCGACGATGAAGCTGTCGCGTGCGGCATGGCGCGCCTGGGCGGCGAAGAAGTGATGGTGATCGGCAACCGCAAGGGCGGCAGCACCAAGGAACGGGTGCGCCGCAACTTCGGCATGCC
>JBEKAJ010000313.1:0-3625 GCA_050018295.1 Occallatibacter sp.
TCGTGACCAAAGACACTCCGCCGACCTTCATCTATCACACCTTCAATGATCAGACCGTCCCCGTCGAACAGAGCCTCGCTTTCTACGAGGCGCTGGTCAAGGCTGGCGTTCCGTCGGAATACCACGTCTTTGCTAACGGAGCCCACGGCAGCGGCCTGGGCAAAGGCGATCCCGCGCTCGACCAGTGGCCCGGCCTGCTCGAAAACTGGCTCCGCGCGCAAGGCCTGCTGACGCCTATGCCTAATCCAACAGCAAAATTTGAAGATTCGCAGGACGTCCCCTTCAAGGAAGGAGTCGAGGTCAGCATCAACGGGCAAGGTCCCTATCGCTTCGGCTTGGATACCGGGTCGTCACCGGCGTTTCTGATCGATCCGCAACTGGCTCACCAACTGAATTTGCCTGTGACCTCTCAAACGCATATGCACGACTTCGGCGGTCGTGAAAGCGGTCCGCCCGTGGACGTTCTGCGGATCGATACGCTCCAGTTGGCTGGACACCCATTCCATCACGCCATCGGCATCGGTTACGGAAACAGTTCCCCCTTGGTCAAGGACGGGCAGGGCACGCTAGGGATGGGCCTGTTCAAGGACGTAGTGCTGAAGCTCGATTATCCAGGCGACAGATTGTCGGTGGCGGATGAAAACCTGCCGGAAGCGGACGGAAAACAGGTGCTGGGCTACACGGATGAGCATCTGCACCCAATCGTTCCGGTCGTTCTCGGCGGCATTCCCGTCCAGGCCAAGCTGGATTCAGGCGCGCGGGGCATCGGCGCCGATATCTCCATTCCCACGCAGCTTGCCCTGCAACTGAAGCTGTTGAATCGTCAGGAGGGAAAGGGAACGGTGAGCGATATTTTGGGTCATAGTTACAGCTATTCGACAGCAACGCTGGACGGAGACCTGACCATCGGCGACCTTGCCGTTCATCATCCCACACTCTTTATTAGCGATGCGCTTGGATACGTAAATATGGGAGGGATCGTCAACCGCATGGTGGTTTCCATCGATCAGAAAAACCACCGGATCAAAGTGGAAATGCCCCGCGAACCTTAAACTGTCAAAGTTTTCGAAAAATGAACGGCTTGCTTTACGTTCTTTTGCTGCAGGAATTCAGCAGGACGAGAACGAGGGTGATCGCAGAATTCCGGATCGGGAAAGCCCCCAAAACTAAGAAGCGGGCCTCCGGCCTCGGGAGTGGAAGGATATCCCGAAACCGGCTGCCCGCTGGACCCTGGTCCGGGTCTAGGTGGTAGTTCCAGTGTAGGCTCGTTTTGGGCAAAAGCAAGGCTTTTTTTTGTGTGGATTTCCCACTTCGTGACCGGTGTCACAGAGTGAGATTCTGGCAGCCTGCTTCGCGTTGACTTGGGGGGCTGCCCCTGATACAAAAAAGGGTTCCACATGCGAAAATTGTTTATGAAGAGGCGCAGCACTCCAGTACCTCCATGCAGGACATCCTTCAAGCAATCGAAAAGTATCTGATTGGCGCCATCCCCACGGCTGCGCTGTTCATCGTGCTCGTCTTCGCCTATCAAATTCTGGTGCAGGGCCCGCTGACGGCGGTGCTCGCCAAGCGCCGCGCCCTCACGGAAGGGGCCATGGAAGACGCCCGCAAAGCCATTGCCGAGGCTGAAGCCAAGACCGCCGAGTATGCCGAGCGCCTCCGCCTGGCACGTGCTGACGTCTACAAGCTTCGCGAGCAGCGCGTCAGGCAGTGGTCCGCGGAGCGGGACTCCGCCCTTGACGCCGCCCGCAAAGCAGCCGGCGAAAAAGTGCGCCAGGCCAAAGCCGAATTCGACGTCGAAGCCGCCTCGGCCCGCAAGGTGATCCAGTCTGCAACCGCCGATCTGGCTGGCTTGGCTGTTCGCGCCGTCCTGCCCGCCGCTGCCGGGGGTTCCCGTTGAAATTCACCCTCCCCGCAATGCGCCGTCCTTCCAACTTGTTGAGATTCTTCCTGGTCGCGGCGGTTTTTTCTTCACTCGCGCTCGCGCCTCTCCGCGCCGCCGCTCAGGCACCAACTCCCGCTTCCGGCCCTCCAGCTACCGCCAGCGCACCGCCCGCCGCCACTGCCGCTGCTCCAGCTCCCAAGTCCACGGAAGAGCAGGAACAAGCCTTCCTGCATGCGCCCGTTGTGCAAGCCATTGCCCGCATCCTGCACCTCAAGCTCGATACCGCAGTCACCCTTCTGCTGGCGATTAACTTCGCCATCATTTTTTTCCTCATCGCCATTCCGCTCAGCCGGCTCATGCCAAGAATCATTCGCAAGCGCTCTCAGACCCTGAGTCACGACCTCAAGACCGCGCGCGAAGCCACTGCCGAAGCGCAGTCCCGCCTCAGCGCTGTTGAGGCCAAGCTCGCCGGGCTCGGCGAGGAGATGCAGAAGTTCCGCGCTCAGGTCGAGCAGGACAGCCTCGAAGATGAAAAGCGCATCAAGGCCGCCCTCGGCGAAGAAAGCGCCCGCATCGTGGCCGCGGCCGAGCAGGAAATCAGCGTGGCCGCCGCCCAGGTCCGGCGCGGCCTGCGCGATTTCGCCGCCGATCTCGCAATCGATCAGGCGTCCAGGCAACTGGCGATGACGCCGGAGACCGACCGCGCTCTGATCTCCGAGTTTGTTGCCGGCGTGGCCGCTGACGCTTCGCGCAAGGGAGGTCAGAACTAAATGCCTGCCTTTGTCGCCCGCTATGCCAGCGCCTTTGCCGATGTCGTGACCGATGCCAGACTCGATATGGCCGCAATCGACCACCAATTCTCCGATTTTCTCTCCACCTGGGAGGGCAGCGCCGAATTGCGCACGCTTTTCGTCAACCCGGCCATCCCGGCGGCGCAAAAAATAGGCATTCTCGACTCGCTGAAAGCCAAACTCGGCTTACAGAAGGAGCTTCGCAACCTGCTCGCCGTGCTCATCTCCAATAACCGCATCGGCCACGTCGTCGAAGTGGCGGCAGCCTATCGCCGCATTTTGCAGCAGCAGTCGGGCATTCGGCCCGCCGAAATCGTCACCGCGCGACCGTTGAGCGCCGATGAACGCAGCGCGCTGGTCGCTGAGCTGGCCAAACTTGCAGGCGCCGAAATCGACCCAAGTTTCAAGCTCGACACATCCATTCTTGGCGGCACCGTGGTGCGCATCGGCTCCACGGTTTACGACGGCAGCGTGCGCGGCCGCCTCGACCGCCTGAAAGAAGCTTTAACCAGCTCCTAGCTCCTAGCTTCTAGCCGCTAGCCTGTTTGGCCCGGCTGAAGCAACTGCGCAGGAGAACGGACCAGCTAGAAGCTAGGAGCTAGAAGCTAGAGGCTAGCGATTGTGAATTAAGCGATACGGATAGGAAAGCAAATGGCTCAAATCAAGGCAGACGAAATCACGCAACTCCTTCGCGCGCAGATCGCGAACTACGACTCCAAGGTCCAGGTGGACGAGGTCGGCACCATCACCTCGCTTGGTGACGGCATTGCCCGCATCCATGGCCTCGACAAGGTCATGGCTGGCGAGCTGCTCAGCTTCCCGCACGACATCGCCGGCCTCGCCCTCTCGCTTGAAGAGGATTCGGTTGGCTGCGTGGTCCTCGGCGATTACACCGAGCTGAAGGAAGGCGAAGAGGTCAAGCGCACCGGCAGAATTCTCTCCGTCCCTG
>JBEKAJ010000314.1:0-3585 GCA_050018295.1 Occallatibacter sp.
GCTTTTGTCGTGCAGGCAATGTTGCAGAAAGCGATCGAGGAAGGCGGTCGCCTTTGTATTGGCGGGCCCCGTCGTGGCGGGTCCGCCAACCTTCGCGTCAGGCAACGCGGCCCTAACACCCGCAACGGCATAGTCGTAGAGCTTGAAGTACTCCTCAGGCGTGCCATGCCAGTAACCGATGTCCGGTTCATTCCAAACTTCGAAGTACCAGGTGCTTACCTGCTGGCGGCCGTAGCGCTCGACAAGATGCTCGGTGTACTTGCGCACCAGCTCGCCCCACATCTTGTAGTTCCTCGGCGGATTATTCGAAGCGCCGCCCATCGTCGGCCTGGGATAGTGAAGCTGATATTTGTTGATGCCCGGAACCGCTGCGGCCAGGTCCCTGGGCATGAATCCGAGTTCCACCATCGGCCGCACGCCGGCTCTCCGGAATGCATCGAACGTCTGGTCAGTGATGGTGAAGTCGTAGACCGGTTTCCCATCGTTGTCGAGGCTGAAGACATTCGATGAGCTCCACTTGAGCTCGGGGACACCGCTGCCTGAAGTCAAAAGATGGTGGGTGCGGATGTAGACCGGCGCCGGGCTCAGATCGTGTAACTCGCCGAGTAATTGCGTGCCGTATTTCATGGTGGTGAAGTTGGACTCGTCGTAGCCAAACCAACTGGAAATCGGCTTGTAGCTGCCCACCGGTTTGGCGAGGTCGACCTTGATCGACACCGGATTTGCTTGCGGCGACTGACCCGCTGCGGCGGCGACGCAGAAGAGCAACGCTGACGCCTTGATGATCCGGTTTTGCCCCTTCATTCAAACACCTGCTACGGCTTGAGCACCGTCAGTCCGGGGACGGCTGCGAAACGATTCGTGTTGAAGGTGACGATTGCGGCGCCGGATTCCTTGGCGGTTGCTGCGAGCATCAGGTCGTGCGGACTCATTCTCTGGCTTGCGGCCTCAACGTCGACCCACAGGCGCGCATGTTCAACGGCTGCCTTCTCGGTGTACGGTGTGACCTCAAAGACTGTCAGTACGCTTTGGAGGAACTTTTGCCGCCGCGCGCGATGAATGCCGCTGGCGCGCTCCACGCTTCGCCATAATTCAGCCACAGTAATGGCCGCGAGCTTGATCTCCTCGTCGGGATGCGAACGAAGCCATGCATCGAGGTCGAACGCCTTTCGCTCCGCCTGAATGATCACATCGGCATCAATCAGAAACGCCACGGCCTCACCTGCGGCTGCAGCGATCCGCGCGCCTGTTCCAGATCGTGAAGCCAGGAAGTGGCTTCTTCCGCGCCGACGTGGACGCCTTCCACGGCCTTTGCGAATGCCGCAGCCAATTCACGACCTCTTTTGACCTGCGCTTCTGCCGGCTCGATGCGCGCCACCGGCGTGCCACCCCGCAACAGGATGAAGGTTGTGCCCTGATAGCGCGCCCGGTTCACGCAGTCGGCAAAGTTCCGTGAAGCTTCAGTCACGCTGATCGAAACCGGATCCATAAGGTCAGATTATCAGATTTTCCGATGGTACCAGCGAACTGGGTAGTGGGTCAGTTTGAAAGAACTTTCCCTCAGGGGCTAAAGTCCGAATTCATTCTGCTGAGTATATGTACGGGCTGAGGCCCGTACCCTTCAAACTGACCCACTACCGGCGGCACGGGCCATCCAGCAGCTCATTCGGCGGCAAACCGGTCCATCAGCGTGTCGAAGTCCTCCAGGCGCGCGAATTCAATGATGACTTTGCCGCGGCCGTTGTGGTCTTCGATTGTGACTTTGAGGCCAAGAGCGCGCTGAAGGCGTTCCTGAGCGTCGCGCACGTTAGCGTCGACGGGCACCGGCGGCTTCGGTCCCTTCTTCGCCTTGCGACTTGGGTCGATGAGCTCCTGGACGTAACTCTCCGTCTGGCGAACAGAAAGCGAACGATCGACGATCCGCTGCGCTGCATTCTCCATCTCCTCGGCATGCTCGAACGCGAGGAGCGCACGTGCATGGCCGAAGGTCAGCTCGCCGGACTCGACACGCGCCTGAACGGACGATGGCAACTTTAGCAAGCGCAGAAAGTTGGCTACGGTCGCACGGTCCTTTCCGGTGCGGTGCGCCATCTGCTCCTGGGTCATGTGAAACTCGCGAGAGAGCCGTTCGAAGGCCCGCGCCTGCTCCATCGGGTTCAGGTCAGCGCGCTGCAAGTTTTCAACGATGGTGATTTCCATCGCCTGTTCGTCTGAGACCTGGCGCAGAATGGCTGGCACGGTCGTCTTGCCGGCGATCTGCGACGCGCGCCAGCGGCGCTCGCCGGCAATCAACTGAAAGCGACCGCCTGCGATGGGACGAACCAGGACCGGCTGCACAACCCCGTTGGCGGCGATAGAGGCGGCCAGCTCAGCGAGCTGATCCTCATTCACCTTTGAGCGTGTCTGGAAGGGATTGTGGTCGATGAGATCGAGGGGAATCTCGCGTGGCCTTCCTCCCTCGGTTTCGGGAGCTTGAGAGGCCTGTGCTCGCGGCAGCAAAGAGTCAAGGCCTTTGCCGAGTGCGCGGCGCTTGGGGTCGATGGCGGCTGTGGTCATGGTGCTGAAACCTCAAGGGATAGTCAATGAAACAAAGCGATTGAACTCCGGATTTGATTGCCTGATTGGATCGCTGACGACCAGTCACGTATAGGGCCAGAATGTGCCCTTGGTTCGGGGACGGTCGCCTGCCATTGCCCGCCGATCCGCCGCGCGCGGGCTCTCCATCTGATTGCGGGCCAGGAACTCCGAAGCCAGTTCGAAGTAGGCTTCGGCTCCGCGGGAACGCGAGTCGTACAAAGCGACGGGCTTGCCGTGGCTTGGCGCCTCGGCCAGGCGGACGTTGCGGGGAATGACGGTTTTATAGATGATCTCGCGAAAGTGCTCGCGGAGAGTCTGAGTGACTTGCTGGGCGAGGTTGGTGCGGTCGTCGTACATCGTCAACAAGACGCCCTCGATGGCAAGGTCCGGATTGTAGGCAGAGCGCACGCGTTCAAGGGTCGAGATCAGCTCCGAGATGCCCTCGAGGGCGAAGTATTCGGCCTGCATCGGTACAATCAGCGTCTCAGCGGCAGAAAGGACGTTCAGGGTGAGCAGATCGAGGGCGGGCGGGCAATCGAGAAAGATGAGCTCGTAACTGTCCTTGATGGGTTCGAGGCTGGTGCGAAGACGGAGAGCCCGATCTTCAGCGGCAGCCAACTCAATGTTTGCGCCGGTGAGGTTCTTCGATCCGGGCAATAGCGAAAGGCCATCGACCTCAGTGGGCAAAATGACTTGTTCCGCAAGGCTGTCGCCCATGAGGACATCGTAGACGGAGTGGCGGCTGTCGTCGCGTTGAAGGCCGAGTCCGGAGGACGCATTAGCCTGGGGATCGCAGTCAACGAGGAGGATCTTGAGGCCTTCGAGGGCCAGGCAGGCGGATAGATTGATGGCCGTTGTGGTTTTGCCCACTCCTCCTTTTTGGTTCACGAGACCGACGATCTTACCCATGGCATTCCAGAGTAAAACGACAGCGTGTTCGAGCGTTTGCGCTTGCGTTGTGGGAAACGGGGCGAAGTTGTGGAAAGCGGTTGTGAGCGGTCGGCGGCG
>JBEKAJ010000315.1:0-3580 GCA_050018295.1 Occallatibacter sp.
TTCAGCGCGTCGAGGGAGTCGTTGAGCTGCTCGACGTTGCGCGCGCCGACGAGGGCCGAAGTGACACGCCTGTCGCGCAGCACCCAGGCGATGGCCATTTGCGCGAGGGTCTGGCCCCGGGCGTGTGCAACCTCGTTGAGCGCGCGGGCACGCTTTAGGTTCTTCTCGCTCAAAAACGCTCCTAGTAGCGAGGAGCCTTCACTTTTGGCGCGCGAGCCTTTCGGCACACCTTTGAGGTATTTGCTGGTAAGCAGGCCCTGCGCGAGCGGCGAGAAGGCGATGCAGCCAACGCCCAGCTCGTCGAGCGTGGCAAGAAGGCCTTGTTCGATCCAGCGGTTCAGCATGGAGTAAGAGGGCTGGTGAATGAGCAAAGGCACGCCCATGCCCTTGAGGATCTTCGCGGCCTGGCGCGTGCGGTCTGGCTGATATGAGGAGATGCCGACATAGAGAGCCTTGCCCTGATGCACTGCGGCGACGAGCGCACCCATCGTCTCTTCGAGGGGGCAATCTTTCCAGGGTCGATGCGCGTAGAAGATGTCAACGTAGTCGAGGCCCATGCGTTTGAGGCTGTCGTCAAGCGAGGCGAGCAGATATTTTCGCGATGCGCCGATGCCGTAGGGGCCGGGCCACATATCCCAACCGGCTTTGGTGGAGATGATGAGCTCGTTGCGCAGGCCGCGAAAGTCCTTGCGGAGAATCGTGCCGAAATTCTCCTCGGCGGAGCCGTACGGAGGACCATAGTTGTTGGCGAGGTCGAAGTGGGTCACGCCGAGGTCAAAGGCACGGCGGATGGTTGCGCGCCCAGTCTCAAAGACGTCGGCGCCGCCGAAGTTTTGCCAGAGGCCGAGCGAGATAGGCGGCAGGACAAGGCCGGATTTACCGCAGCGGCGGAAGGTTGCGTGGTCGTAGCGGGTGGGATCAGGAAGATAGCTGGTTTCCATCGGTCTCCTCGAATAGAGGCGTTTGGCCCATTAGCCCGTTGCCCGGACCCAAGGGCGCCTAGCCTTATTCCGCATTATCAATCTGCGCCCGCTGGAGCTTGTCTGAGTAATCCAAATAGACGGCTTTCCAGGTAGTGAAGAAGTCGAGTGCTCCGAGCCCTTCGCGATGGCCGTTGCCGGTGTGCTTGACGCCACCGAAGGGCAAGTGCACTTCGGCGCCGATGGTGGGGGCGTTGATGTAGGTGATGCCAGCTTCGAGGTCGCGGATGGCGGCGAAGGCGCGATTTACGTCGCGAGTGTAGAGCGCGGTGGAGAGACCGTAGTCAATGGAGTTGGCGATTTCGACAGCTTCTTCGAAGGTCGAGAACTCGATGAGCGCAACGACGGGGCCGAACACCTCTTCGCGCGCGATGCGCATGTGGGGCTTGACGTCGGCGAGGACAGTGGGCTCGAAGAATGTGCCGTGGCCGTAGGGGCCCTCGGTGAGCGCGTGGCCGCCGCAAAGGAGCAGTGCGCCTTCCTGCACCGCCAAATCCACATAGCGGGCCGATGTCTCAATCTGATTGGCATTCACCTGCGGGCCGACGTCGACCGACTCGTCGAGGCCGTTGCCGATCTTGAGCTTTTTGGCGCGCGCGACGAACTTGTCGGTAAACTCGGCGGCGATTCCCTTCTGGAGCAGGATACGGCTGGTGGCGGTGCAGCGCTGGCCGGTGGTGCCGAATGCGCCCCAGAGCGCGCCATCGAGAGCAAGCTCGAGATTGGCGTCGTCGAGAACGATCTGCGCGTTTTTGCCGCCCATTTCGAGCGAAACCTGCTTGAAGGTGGCGGCGGCGCGCTGCGCGACATGCGAGCCGACGGCACTGGAGCCCGTGAAGCTGATGGCGCGGACATCGGGATGGTCGACGAGCGCAGCGCCTGCGGTGGAACCGGTTCCGCAGACGATGTTGACCACTCCAGGGGGCAGGCCCGCATCGACGAGCGCCTGGACGAGGTTATAGGTGGAGAGCGGGGTGTCGGTGGCGGGCTTGATAACGCAGGTGTTGCCGGCGACGAGCGCGGCAAAGAGCTTCCAACTGGGGATGGCCATGGGGAAGTTCCAAGGCGTGATGAGGCCGACGACCCCCACGGGCATGCGGATGGACATGGCGAACTTGTTCTGAAGCTCGGAGGGGGTGGTGACGCCAAAGAGCCGTCGCCCCTCACCAGCCACGTAGAATGCCTCGTCGATGGCTTCCTGCACGTCGCCGCGGGTTTCGGCAAGCACTTTGCCCATTTCGCGGGTCATTTCCTTTGCGTACTGGTCTTTACGCTGTTGCAACAGTGTACCGGCGCGGAGCAGGACCTCAGCGCGCTTGGGTGCGGGGACCAGCCGCCAAGTGGCGAAGGCCTTCTTGGCAGCCGCCACCGCCATGGCAACGTCCTCGGCGTGCGAGGAGGGGAACGCGCCGATGACGTCGGAGTGGTCGGCGGGGTTCAAATTGAGGATGGTTTTGCCGCTAGCGGCCGGGAGCCACTGGCCGCCGATCAGGTTTTGGTACACGGGATAGGTCATGAGAGCCTCGAAAAAACGGTGGACAGTGCCCGCGCGCGACGCGGCGGCGCCGGACCTTACTCGACCGTAACTGAATCCGCCCAACAGCGTACGCCAAAGAGACGGTTCCGGCTAGCCGGGGAGGCTTTGGCGGATTGCAGTTTACTAAGGCGGCACGCCTGGCGCTCGGTTCCTCCTTCGTGTTATGGGCTGATCGCTGCGGCCAAGGGCAAGTGGCCGTACAATAGGCTTTGAGGTTGACTGAATTCTTTCATGTCTTCGAATGGATATCGCTCCCGTTCCTCGCGGTCCCATGGTTTTCGCTCGCTTTTCAGCATGTTCTCGAGCGATCTGGCCATCGATTTGGGCACCGCCAACACTCTGGTGTACGCGGCCGGGAAGGGCATCGTCGTCAATGAGCCGTCGATTGTAGCCATTAATAAGACGACCGGCGAAGTGGAGGCCGTGGGAAAAGAGGCCAAGGAGATGCTGGGGCGGACGCCCGGCAACATTGTGGCCATCAAGCCCATGAAGGACGGCGTGATCGCCGACTTCAAAGTCACCGAGAAGATGCTCAACTACTTCATCCAGAAGGCACACAACCGGAAGATGCTGGTGCATCCGCGCATCGTGATCGGCGTGCCTTCTGAGATTACGCAGGTGGAGAAGCGAGCCGTCGAAGACTCTGCCTATCGCGCCAAGGCGAGCGAAGTGTATCTGGTAGAGCAGGCGATGGTGGCGGCGATCGGCGCCGGATTGCCAATCACAGAGCCTTCAGGAAACATGGTGGTGGACATTGGCGGCGGCACCACTGACATTGCGGTGATTTCGCTGAGCGGTATTGTTTATTCGCGCTCGGTGCGCATGGCCGGCAACCAGATGGACGAGGCGATCATTAACTACCTGAAGCGGAAATATAACCTTCTGATCGGCGAGCGCACCGCGGAACAAATCAAGATTGAAATCGGTTCCGCGTTCCCGCTGGATAAGCCGCTCACCATGGAGATCAAGGGGCGCAACCTGATTGAGGGAGTGCCAAAGACCATCACCGTGGACGACAGCGAGATTCGCGAGGCGCTAGGCGAGTGTATCGCCGTGATCATGA
>JBEKAJ010000316.1:0-3555 GCA_050018295.1 Occallatibacter sp.
CGGAAACTCCTCCTCGTGTGCTTGGCGGCTCACGTTCTGGAGTTTCTTGGGTGGACTCCCGTAAATGTCAAACTTCTACTGCCACCCCGGCAGAGCCGGGGGGCCTCCCATGCTTAGCTAGTACCGTTGCGAATAAACCAACGCAGAGTAGATGGTGACGCCAATCGTCGACTGGATGGCGGACTCCAGCGTCCGGTTGACGAGGTTCTTGGCGACGGAGTCGGGAACGTAGAGAATGTCACGGTCCTGCACAGGCTGGTCGGGATCCTGGCCGCGCAGCATGCGCCGGATGTTGAGGGCGATCATGGCGCGGCCTCCTTTTTGTTCGCGGATGAGGATGGCTCTGCCGACGGCGGCGTTTTGCGACGGCCCCCAAGCGAGCGAAAGCGCCTGCACCACGGTGAGCCCCTGCACGGGATCGACCGCGAATCCACCGGGCCGGATTACGTCGCCCACCACATAGACGAGGCCGGCGCGGCTCACTTGGACCGTGTCGCCGGGGCTGAGCTCAGGATTGTGGTCAGAGGATGTATCGGTTCCGCCGGGGTCGAGCACCACCGCATGCGGTGTCTTTGAATCGCCCTGATGAAACACGTTGACCAGCCGGCCGGCGTTTGCGGAAAGGCCGGAGGCGGCGGAGAGCAGGTCGAGCAAACGATGGTGGACGGTGTAGGGATAGACGCCGGGGCGCGTAACTTCCCCGAGCACGCTGACGTCTTGGCCCGAATAGGCCGTAACCAGAACCGAGACCAGGGGATGAAGAAGCATCCCCTTCGCCACCAGCGCGGCTTCAATTGCGCGCGCGGCGGCCTGCTCGTCCTTTCCGGCAAGTTTCACCTCGCCGATCAAGGGCAGCGTGACCGTACCGGCGGCTGAGACGCGCACCGTGGAATGAAACTCGGGCGTGTGGTACTCGGCGATTTCGAGAAAGTCTCCGGGGCCAATGGGCGCGGGCATGGGCGCGGAAGACTGCGTGCCCGCGGAAGACGGGACGCCCGTTGTGGGCGCAGCGCCTCCCGCATCGTTCCAGATCGACGGAGCCTCCTTTGGATTGGGTAGGCTGCGGGTCTCCTGCGACTGCGGAAAGCTGGCAACGCCGGCGGGCAAGCCCGATGTGTTTGGCGTGGGCGCTTGCGCGCGAAGCGAAACACCGGCGCCAAGCAACGCAATCAGCGCGAGGACCAGGCGCACTCCGGGTGAGCCGAGCGCCTCGCGCAGAAGTGCGGCTCCAATGGCGATCCAGAGCCCTACGAAGAACGTGATGGCGAGATAGAGCGGTAGATCGGGGGATACGGGCTTCACCGGCTGGCGCGCATAGTCGACCACGGAGATGTTCGAGGAGCGCACTCCGGCGGCGAATCCGGCCTCCTCGGCTTTTTCCTGCACGCGCAGGTACAAGTCGTGGCTGGCATTGGCCTCCTGTCGCATGACGGCGTATTCGGTTGCAGCCTCGTTCAGTTTCATCCCTTCATTGGTGGCCTGCTGCAGGCTGTTACGCACCAACTGCTCGCGATCCTGGGCTGTTTGCCAATTCGAGCGGAAACGTTCGACCAGTTTTGTGTCTTCAGCCTGTTTCTGCAGGTCGAGATCTGCCAACTGGCGGCTGATTTCAACGACACGGGGAAAGCCGGGACCGTGTTCGGCGCTGAGCTGGGCTTGTTCCTGCTCCAGATCGCTGCGACGCGCGTGGATCTGCTCGAGAAGCGCGGTGGCGAAGCTGGCGTTGTCGGCCTGCAGGCGCGGATCGGAGGCGATGACCGTCTCCGGATCGCCCTGCGAGGCGGCGCGGTACTCAGCCTCAGCAAGAATGCGGTCTGTCGCCGCCGCCACGAGCTGGCGACTGAGCTCGTCGATCTGAAGCAGAGCTGAGCTGTGTTCCGTTTCTCCGGGCTGGCCATTGGCCATAACCTCCGGGGTGCTCACAATGCCGTGCTGATCCTCGAAGGCAGCCATGCGCTGCTGGTCCCGGTCAACGCGAGTCTTCAATTCGGCGAGCTGCGCGTTGAGCCAGCCGGAGGCCTGCGCCGTGGCTTGAATCTGGGACTCGGTTTCCTGATCGCCGTAGGCAGCAATGAGCGCGTTGACCACAGCGGCCGACAACGCCGCGTCGCGCGAGCGGAAGCGAATTTCGACCAGCATGGTGCGCGGCATGGATTGCACATGCAGGCGGCGCGAGAAGCGCTCGAGAAGCCAGGCCTGAGCCTCGGGCGTGGATTTGCCGGGACTGAAGCCAGAAAAGCGGCTGGCAAAGTTGCCGCGGAAGCCAGGAGCTTCGTAGAGCTTGAGCGCGACGATCACGCGCCAGGCAAGGCGGTCGCTGCGCAGAACGCTGGCCAGAGTTTCCAGTGCGATGGGCGCGGAAAGAATGGAGGTGGGAATCTGGGCCTCAGCGCCGTCAAGGCTGAGCGAGGAGACCGGAGCGGCGCGGAGCTCGACGCGGCCCACCGCTTCGTACTGATTGGGCGCGATGAGGCAATAGAGAATGCACGCGACGAGCAGGGCTCCCAGGATGGTGGCAACGAAGCGGCGGCGCCGCCGCACCACCCGCCAAAGGTCGCGCAGAGAGGTGGATGCGGGCCGAACTGTGTTTGCCGGATCAGGAGCGGCAGGGTCGTTCAATAGGACTTCGTGGATCGACAGAGTATTCGGCAACGGAAGGGCCTCAATCGCAAAAACCCGCACACAGAACTGCAACACACCGCGCTTCCAGCCGAATCTGCTCGAAGGAACACGATGCCCTGCGCCGCGGACCGCAGCGAAAACTCGTCATGAGCCTCTCTTTCGCTCCACGCCATTGGGAGCAAAAGCGATGGCCCTGGCGTTCAGAACGAACAGCTATTCTGGGGAAAATCCCTGCCAGTTTCGTTCATCGCACACAATTCGTCAATGGTGTGCATCACAAGCGTGATTGCGATCACACTGAGAACCGAGCGTGCTGGAGCAGCACGGGCGCGAGAGGAATTCAGGGCGAGGACAATTTGACGGACGAAGTGGCAGGGTTGCGGGCCGCGGCGATGACTTAATTGCCCGGCTGCATGGCCTTGTACCACTCAACGGTGCGGCGGATCCCCTCGCGAAAATCAAACTGCGGGACGTAACCCAGCAATTCCCTCGCCCGGCTGATGTCGGCAAGGGAATGACGAATGTCGCCCGAGCGGTGCTCGGCGTAGGCCGGCTTGCCGCTGTAGCCGGTAAGGCCGCAAAGAATCTCGAACGCCTGATTCAGCGTGACGGCCGCGCCCGTGGCGAGGTTCATCATTTTGCCGGAGACTTTTTCAGCCGGGGCGTCGGCGGCGAGCAGGTTGGCAGCAACCACATTCTCAATGAAAGTAAAGTCGCGGCTCTGCTCGCCATCGCCGTAGATGGTGGGCTGCTCCCCGGCGAGTAGCTTGCGGCAAAAGATCGCCAGAACGCCGGAGTAGTGCGAAGTGGGGTCCTGAAAGGGACCGAAGACGTTGAAGTAGCGCAGCGTAACCGTTTCGAGCCCGCAGACGCGCGTGAATGCGCTCATATAGTGCTCGCCTGCCAACTTGGCAACCGCATAGGGGCTGATGG
>JBEKAJ010000317.1:0-3513 GCA_050018295.1 Occallatibacter sp.
CTGAGCGCCACGCTCAGCCCATCGAGCTTGAGCTCTGCCGTATATTCCACCGGCAGATTGCCCGCCAATTCGTGCACGCGACGGTCCCAGTCGGCCAGCTCCTCGGCCGAATAGGCATTGTCGAGCGAGAGCATGGGCCGCGAGTGCAGGGCCTTTCTGAAGCCCTCGGCCGGCTTTCCGCCCACGCGCTGCGTCGGCGAGTCCGCAGTCACCAGCTCAGGGTGCGCTGCCTCCAGCTTCTTCAGCTCGTTCATCAGCGCGTCGTACTCGGCGTCGCTGATCTCCGGCGCATCGAGAACGTAGTACAGATGCTCGTGGCGCCGCAGCTCCTCGCGCAGTCTTTCAATTCTCTTCGCGGCGCTCGTCTCGGCCATAGCTACGAATTATAGTGAGCCCCGGCCTGTTCTAACTCCGCCAACTCGCTGAGTTTCTAGCTCCGCTGACTCCGCCAACCCCGCTAGCTCCGCTCGCTCTCCCTACTTCCCCCACTCCGCCTCAGTCAGCCCGCGATCCTTCAGCATCGGCTCGATGCTCGGCTCCCCGCCCAGCCACGCGTCGTACATCTTCTCCAGGTCCTCGGTATTGCCGCGCGAAAGCACCATACGCCGGAAACGGTCGCCGTTGGCGCGCGTCATTCCGCCGTGATCCTCAAACCACTGGAAGGCATCGTCGTCCAGCATCTCGCTCCACGTGTATGCGTAGTAGCCCGCCTGGTAGCCCTCCTGCCAAATGTGCAGAAAGTAGCTGGACCGGTAGCGCGGCGGCACATAGCTGATCAACAAATGCGTCTTGCTGAGCGCCGCTTGTTCAAAAGCATCGGGATCCTGGAGCGGCGCGCCCGGCGGCAGCGTGTGCCATTGCAAATCGAGCTCCGAGGCCGCAAGAATCTCGGTGAAGTCATAGCCCTGGTTGAAGGTCTTCGCCCTCACGATTTTGGCCGCCAGTTCGGCGGGCATCGGATCGCCGGTCTTGTAGTTCCGCGCGAAGTTCGTAAACACCGCGGGATAGCTGGCCCAATGCTCGTTGAATTGCGAGGGAAACTCGACGAAGTCGCGCGGCACCTGCGTGCCCGACAGGCTCGGGTACGCCGTGTTGGCAAACATGGAGTGCAGCGCGTGGCCAAACTCGTGGAACATCGTGGTCACATCGTCGAAGCTGAGCAGCGCCGGCTGTCCGGGAGCGGGCTTCTCGAAGTTAGCCACGTTGAACGCCACGGGCAGCGTGCCCAGCAGCTTCGATTGGCCCACCAGTGTGTCTTCCCACGCGCCGCCATTCTTGTTGTCGCGTTTGAAGTAGTCACAGTACCACAGCGCCAGCGGCGTGCCATCGGCGTCGAATACCTCAAACACGCGCACGTCCGGCTGCCACACAGGAATGTCTTTGCGCTCCTTGAAGGTGAGTCCATATAGCTCGCGCGCCGCGTAAAAGACGCCTTTCTCAAGCACGTTGTTCAGCTCGAAGTAGGGCTTCACCTGCGCCTGGTCATAATCGAATTTGGCCTTGCGCACCTGCTCGGCATAGAACTCCCAGTCCGATGGCTCAACCGTGAACCCGCCGTGTCCTGAATCGATCAGCGCCTGAATGTCTTTGGCTTCGCTCGCTGCCTTTGCCGTCGCGGCCGGAACCAGCGCGTCAAGGAAACCAATGGCCGCTTCCGGTGTCTTGGCCATCTGGTCGGTCAAATTCCACGCCGCATAGTTGGGGAAGCCGAGCAACGCGCCCTTCTCCGCGCGAAGCTGCGCCAGCCGCGCAATGGTCGAGCGCGTGTCGTTCGCATCTCCGCGCTCAGCCCGGTTCCAGGAATTCTCAAAGATCTTCTTCCGCGTAGCTCGGTCGCTCAGGGAACTCAGATTGGGTTGCTGCGTGGTGTTCTGCAGCGGCAACAGCCAGCCCGGCTGTTTGTGCGCCTTCGCCTCCTCGGCTGCCGCGGCTATCTGCCCTTCACTCAGTCCGGCCAGCGCCTTGGGGTCGGTCGTCGTGTACGCGCCCGCCTTGGCGGCCTCAAGCAATTTAGACATGAACGTGTTCTCGAGCGTCGATTCTTCTTCGTCGAGTGCTTTGAGCTTCGCCTTGTCGGCATCGGAGAGATTCGCGCCGGCCTTCACAAACTGCTGGTACTGGTACTCCACCAGCCGCAGCGACTCGGCATCGAGACCGAGCGACGCGCGCTGGTCATAGATCGCCTTGATGCGCGCAAAGAGTTTGGAGTTCAGGTCAATCGCGTCCTGGTGTGCAGCCAGGCGGGGCGCCTCGTATGCCTGCACCTTTTCAAGTTCGGGATCGATATTCGCGCCGGTCACGCAGTTGAACGCGTTCCACGTGCGGTTGAGCAACTGGCCCGATCGCTCCAGCGCCACGAGTGTGTTGTCGAAGGTCGGCGGCGCGGGGTTGTTGGCGATCGCCTCAACCTCCACGAGCTGCTGCGCCATGCCCGCGTCGATCGCCGGCTGGTAGTCGCTGTCCTTGATCTTATCGAAGGGTGGCGCGTGAAAAGCCAGCGTGCTGGGCGCATAAAAAGGATTGCTCGGACCGAATTTGCTGTCCGCGCTCTGTGTCTGCGCGCTGCAGCTTCCCGCGGCGGCAACTCCCAGAAGAATCGCGATTCCTGTGACTGAAACTCTCCAAAATCTCAAACTCGATTGCGAATGCATCATGACAGTATGGGCCCCTCAAACGGCCAAATCAACCACCGTCGATTGTAGGGGAATAGAACGGCTGCGGTACAGGATTCGCGGCCCAATCCGAAGCCCAGCATTGACCGTCGAGCCCAAGCCAAAAAGGCGGCGCGGCTCCGGACGACCGCCGTCTCCCGCGCACCCCCTAAAATAGAAACACATGCCTTCCGATGCGCGGTTCAAAGAACCTCTGGCCGGCCTCGGTAGATGGAACCCCGGAGAATCGACAAGCGATGACGCCCACTTCAACCGCCCTTGAAGCTCGAACGCAGTCCGAAAGCCTGGATCAACTCGCCGCGGTTGCCGTGAACGTCGGCCTTGGCCTCAAGCCCGGACAAGAGCTCGTGATGACCGCGTCCGTTGACACGCTGCCCCTGGCGCGGCGCATCACCGAGCAGGCTTATCGCGCCGGCGCCTCGCTCGTCACGACGCTCCTCGCCGATGATGAATCTGCGTTGTTGCGTTATCGCTATGCTTCCGACGCGAGCTTCGACCGCGCCGCCAAGTGGCTCTACGACGGAATGGCCGAGGCCTTCAAGAGCGGCTCCGCGCGCCTCGCCATCGCTGGGGGCAACCCGAATCTGCTCTCCAATGAGGATCCTGACAAAGTCGGCCGCGCCAATCGCGCCGTCTCGCAAGCCTATCGCCCGGCGCTCGAGCTCATTACGCGGCACGAGATTAATTGGACCATCGTTGCCGGCGCCACGCCTGCGTGGGCCGCGGCCATGTTTCCCAACGATGCGCCGGATGAAGCCCTGGCCAAGCTGTGGGCGGCGATCTTCGCCACTACGCGCATCAACACGCCCGATCCCGTGAGCGCCTGGAAGGCTCACGACGC
>JBEKAJ010000318.1:0-3483 GCA_050018295.1 Occallatibacter sp.
AGACCGGGACGGCAACTGCGCTCCGGTCAATTGGTGCGATAGTTGGTGAACTGCAACTCCAGGCCCAGGTCCCGGGCGCGCAGCATGGCAATGATGGCCTGCAACTCGTCGCGGTCCTTACTTGAGATTCTTACGGTGTCGCCCTGGATGCTGGCCTGCGCCTTCTTTTTGGAATCTTTCACGAGACGCACGATCTCTTTGGCCTTCTCCACGGGGATGCCCTGCTGGAGGCTGATCTTTTGGCGCACGCTCTGACCGGAGGAGGGCTCGATTTTGCCGTAGGTCAAATTCTTGAGTGAGACGCCGCGCTTGACCAGCTTCTGCGCCAGAATGTCCTTGACCGCCTCCAGCTTGTATTCGTTGCTTGAGGCCAACTGGATTGTGTCGTGGCCCTCCAGGTTGACCTCGGAGTGGGTGTCCTTCAGGTCGAAGCGCTGGCGAATCTCTTTCATCGCCTGATCGATGGCGTTGCGGACCTCCTGAATGTCCACTTTGCTGACGATGTCGAATGAATTGTCCTGTGCCATGGCTTTCTGATCCTCAAACGACCGGCGGGCTGCCGCCGGGTGTGCCTCTATCAGTTTCCCACGTCTTCGGCGGTTCTCCAATTACGGTGGAGTTTTGAGGGGCGTGCCAAGTGGCATTTTCTTTAGGAAAATGCCACCTAAGTTTCCAGGCACCTCTTAGCACCAATTGGAGAACCGCTATAGCCGGAGGGAAACAGGCGGAAGAAGTTTGTGGTGGTCGCGGAGGCGATTTCATCCGGTGTGACGCTGAGGATGCCGGCCAGAACATGAGCCGTCTCGACCACCATTGCGGGCTCGTTTCGATGGCCACGACGGGGGTCAGGAGCGAGCCAGGGCGCGTCAGTTTCAACGAGGATTCCGTCGAGCGGCATGCGGGCGGCAACATCGCGGAGCGGCTGCGCCTTGGGATAGGTGAGATTGCCGGCAAAGGAGACCAGGAAACCGAGGTCGAGCGAGCGCCGCGCCTGCTCCCAGCCGCCGCCGAAGCAGTGCATGATGCCGCCAAGGCCGGTTGGCCGCCAGCGCTCCTCCAAAACCAGGAAAAGATCGTCCCAGGCATCGGTGGACTCGTTTGTTCCGCGGCAATGAATGAGAATGGGCCGTTTGCGCGCCGCGGCAATCTCGAGCTGGCGGATCAGGCCTGTCCGCTGCACGTTGTGCGGGGCGCCCTCGTGATAGTAGTCGAGGCCGATTTCGCCGCAGGCGATGACTTCAGGCTCGGCCAGGAGGGCGTCAAGCTTGGCCAGAGCGCCTTCATCAGCCTCGGTTGTGTTGTGGGGATAGATACCGGCGCTCGCGCAGAGCCTGGGAAGGCCGGGCCGTCCGTTGAACTCGCGGCAAAGATCGAGCGCCTGGTGCATTTCGGCCGGTCCCTCGCCAATTCCGATGGAAAGCACGAGACCAACGCCCGCTTGCCGCGCGCGGATAAGCATCGCTTCGCGATCGGCGGCGTAGCGCTCGCTGTCCAGGTGGGCGTGGGAGTCGATCAGCAATCGCACCTCGCGTGTCGCATGGAAAGGGCCAATGGCAACAAAGTCTAGTTTAGTGCAGCATAAGTGGTTGACAGAAGATGCGCGGGGCCTGGGCCACTCGTGTGCCGTCTCGACTACCATCGGAGCAGTGGATGCGCGCCAAACCCAAGCTCGGGCAGAATTTTCTCGTCGACGGCCAGGCCGCGCAGCGGATTGTGGCGGCGCTGGGAGAGATCGCCGGGCGCACAGTGGTGGAGATCGGCCCCGGGCGGGGCGCCATCACCGAAACGCTGGCGGCGCGCGCCAAGCATGTGGTGGCCGTTGAACTCGACCGCGAGCTTGCCGCGGGTTTGCGGGAGCGCTTCGAATCGGCGCGCGTAACGGTAGTCGAGCAGGATGTGCTGCGGTTCGACTTTGCTGCGGCAGCGGCTGCGGCCGCTGAACGGCTGCGCGTGGCGGGCAATTTGCCTTATGCGATCACTTCGCCCATCGTGATGAAGCTGGCCGCCAGCCACGCTGCGCTTGAGCTGGCGGTGCTGATGGTGCAGCGCGAAGTGGCCGATCGAATGGCCGCAACAGCAGGCTCGCGGGATTACGGGCTGCTCTCAGTCACGATGCAGATGTACGGGCCGGTAGAGCAGTTGTTCACATTGCCGCCGTCGGCCTTCTCGCCGCCGCCGAAGGTCCATTCCACGGTCTTTCAGTGGCGGTTTGCGCCGCGCTTCGCCGAGTTGGGAGTTGAGGAGGCCGGTTTTCTACGATTTGTACGCCAGAGTTTTGCGCAGAAGCGCAAAACTCTCATGAATAACCTGCGCGCAGCCGGAGTGGCGACCGATGCCGCGGCTGCCGCACTGGCCGCCGCGGGGATCGATCAACGAATGCGCGCCGAAGCAGTGCCGGTCGAAGGGCTGGCATCACTCTGGCGAGGATTGGAGGAAGAGAAATGAAACGGATTGCTTGTTTCATGACGGCGGTGGCGATGGCTGCGAGTGCCGCAACAGCGACCGCCGGGCCGGCGCCTGAGCCTAAACCGGTAACCGGGCAGGGTTGCGTGGAGGCCGGGGTGGAGGCGAAATGCCTGGTGGTGAAAGACCTGAAGAGCGGCGTGCTGTATAACCTGCTCATCAAGGGGATGCAGCCTGCAGTTGGCACAGGAATCGAGTTCACCGGCGTGCCCTACGATGGCATGACCGTTTGCATGCAGGGCGCTCCATTGACTGTGACCAAGTGGGCGCCCATAGGCTCGTTGAAGTGCGTTCCTGGGTCGACACAAAAGCCATAAGCCTGGAATCGGTCTCATAAACCGTCTCTGCCAATTCGCCGGAATCATGGGACTCGCCTTGTTGTCGGGTCCCACATGTGCTCATTATGCAGCCGAGGCATTTATGAGACCGGTGTAGGCGGGGATGGCACGACGGGCGACGACAGAACCCGGGTCCGGCCCAGGGTTTCGCGCGAATGGGCGTGCGCGTAAGCTATGAAAGGGCGAGAGCAGGAATCAGGCCTCGACCTTGATTTGCGGCGGAATTCCAGAACCCGCAGGACGCCATCGAGAGTCTAATCGTTAAGGAAGCGATGAACCCGACCACCCATCAGGAGCGCCAGGAGAAGTTTCAAGAGACTCTGGTAAGCGCCCGCCGAACCATGCTGATGAGCGAGATTCTGAAGCTGGCCGGAGACAGCTTCCGCGCCAGCAAGACGCGCTTTGCGCTGACCGCGCTGGGCATGGTGATCGGCACGGCGTCGGTGATCCTGGTCGTGACGATTGGGATGACGGGCAAGCAATACATCCTCGAATTGATCCAGAAGATCGGCACCAACTCAGTGGAAGTGGAGTATGCGGGTGGCGGCGCCACGGCGGCGGAGCGCGTGCGCTATAACGACTTCCTGACCCGCGAGGACGAAAAGGCCGTGGACCAGCAGGTGCCCGGCGTGATGTATTCCTCGCCGGTGCTGACGATGCACAACCGAATCAGTTTTCCCGG
>JBEKAJ010000319.1:0-3447 GCA_050018295.1 Occallatibacter sp.
AATCTGCTGCCGAATCAAGCGCACTAGAGAAGGAAAAGCCAGTCGCATACCAGTACGCTCTCTCCGATCTTATTGGGGAATCACAAGGATTCTACGCCAAAGCGGTTTTTTGCGCTGCGGCGTGCAGGTGCTGTGTCTTACGTGAACCCCACCATCATCGGCTCCACTTCCAACCGGATGCCGAACCGCGCTTCAACTGCCGCTCGAATCTTCTCCGCCAGCGCCAGAATCTCCGCGGCCGTCGCATTTCCCTTATTGACCAGCGCCAGCGTATGCCGCGATGAAATTCCCGCCGCGCCCATCGCGTACCCCTTGGCGAATCCCGCCTGCTCAATCAGCCACGCCGCCGGTATCTTCACGAGCCCATCGTCGGCCGGAAAAACTCTGACCTGAACTCCTGCACTCGCCGCAACTTTTCGCACGCGCTCCGCCACTTCCTCGGTGACCGCGGGATTCTTGAAAAAGCTCCCAGCGCTCCGGCAATCCGGATCGCCGTCAACCAACAGCATTCCCTTGCTCCTCCGGATGCTCCGCACCGCCGCTGCAACGTCTGCAAGCGTCGGCGCCTTTTCTGACCCCGCAAAGTGCGCCTTCAGATCCTGGTACGAAATCTGCGGCGCGCCATTCTGCCGCAGCCGGTAGTCGACACGCGTCACAATGTACCGTCCGCGGTCCGTTGTGTTGAATCGGCTGCGCCGATACGCAAACCCGCACTCCGCATTCGAAAACTCCACAAACGCGCGCGCACCCAAATCAAACGCCCGCACGCGCTCGATGACCGACGCCACCTCCTGCCCGTACGCGCCCACGTTCTGCACCGGCGTTCCGCCCACGGTTCCCGGAATCCCCGCCATGCACTCGATCCCCGCGAACTCCAATCGAGCCGCCCACCCGACAAATCCGTCCCAGTCTTCCCCGGCTGCAACGCGGAACAGATCCCCGTCCCGCTCGATTCCCTTCAGCCCAACGTGCAGCACCAGCCCAGCGAATCCCTCATCGGCGACGAGCAGGTTGCTGCCGCCGCCCAGGACTAACAGCGGCGCACCCCGCCTGTGAGCCCAATCACTCGCCTCCGCAACCTCCTCTTCATTCGTCGCCTCCACAAACCACCGCGCAGGCCCGCCAATGCCAAAGGTCGTGAATGCCGCCAGCGAAATGTTCTCGGAAATCTTCAAAAAGCAAGCCTACAGGAACACAACGAATTAAGAATACGTCGCCTAAGTATTTTGTATACTGCTATCGCAACTTGCGGAGTACATCCATGCATCCTGCATTTTTGCGTGTTGCCTTGCTTGTTTCTTGCCTGGTTTCCTTCCGCCCTCTCATTGCCCAGGACACGGGTCAATCTCCCGCGCCGGCCGCCGCAGCCACGATCCACGCGCCCGATCCCGACAGCGGCATGGCCGGCCATGTCGACGGCCTCTTCATCCCGCTCGTGCCTGGTCAGCCATTTCATGCCAAAGTCGCGGTCCAGATCCATCGCCAACTGCCCGACGGGACCGTGGTCGACCAGAAATACTACACACTCGTCGCGCGCGACAGCACCGGACGCGCGCACCGCGAAGCCCGCGATGTGATCCCAGCCGATTCTGACCTTGATCCGCCCCTCATCCGCACGATCGTCTACGATCCCAAGACCTCGCTGATCACAAACTGCTACCCCGACCAGCGCGTCTGCCGTCAAATGAGTTTCGATCCCACGCAGCATCCCGTCGACGAGCCCGTGGGCCCATCGAGCGACGGCAAATCCGTCCTCACCCGCGAGGACCTCGGCAAAAAGCCCATCGACGGCCTCGAAGTCATCGGCACGCGCGAGACGCGCACCTTCAATCCCGGCGCTTTCGGCAACGACAAGCCCGTCGTCATCACCAAGGAAATCTGGTACTCGCCCCAACTCCAGTTCAATCTCTCCGTCACGCGGCTCGATCCGCGCAACGGCACGCAGAAGTTGGAAGTGACCGACCTCAAGTTGGGCGAGCCGGGACCGGAGTGGTTCGTCATGCCCGACGGTTATCGCCTTGTCTCGGGACGCGGCGTCATGCATCCCGTCTATCCCGCCGAACTGGAGCCGCTGATTGAGAAGCAAGTCTCCGGAATCTCGCCGGACGAGCTCACAACCGCGCTCGCACCCGTCGAAGCCGCCATCGGCGCATTGGCCAAGGCGCATGCCGCCGCCGCGCCCAAGGACGACAGCCAGGCCTTCGCCGGCCAGTTGCGCACGCGGCTCTCGTCCACTCTGCGTATGATGCAACAGACGGACTTTTCGCGCGGACCACAAATTGCCGGCGCGGATCTGCGAATGAACGAAACTTTTCGTGAGGTGGTCACATCGCCATGCATCGACAAGCCGCAGCCCGGCGATCCACCCTCGGCTCCCGGCAGCGCCGACGGCCTCCGCGAGGAGCAGACCGCGTGGCTCGCGTTGCGCGGCGCCTGGGTTACATTTCTGTCAAAACTTTTCCCTGCAAGCGACCCCGCCACTCTTGGCTTGACCATTACCAACGAACGTGACTCCGAGCTGCGCCGCTTTCAAAACATCGAGCGCAATCGCGGCTGCGTCCCCGAGGAATCCATCGCGCCCATGCTGGTCCGGTACGTCACGGGAATGTCCGCCGATCAGTTCGATGCCGCCCTCAAGCCGGTCGACGCGGCCATCAGCGACTACGCGAAAGCCCACGCCGATGCCGAGCCCGGGGACCGCAACCAGGATTTCGTGCGCATGATCGAGCAGCAGTTGGCCAATGATCTGAACATGCGGCAGCACAACCCCGGGTTCCCGCAAAATCAGTTCCAGGGGGCCGATCTGCGCCTCAATCTGGTCTTTCGCTCCGTAATCTCTTCACCCTGCCTTACAAAACCCATTCCAGGCGATCCGCCTGACGCCCCGGTGAGCGACGAGAAACTGCGCGCTGAAGAAAAAGCGTGGATTGCGATGCGCGACGCGTGGACCACATTTCTGGCGACCGTCTTTCCCGGCGCTAGCCAAGCCTCCCTGGGTGCCATGCTCACTCAACAACGCACGGGCCAGCTGGAGCAAATTCAGAACATCGAGCGCAACCGCGGATGCGTCCCTGAGGAATCCATCGAGCCACTGCTTGCCCAGTACGTAGTAGGCATGACCGCGGATCAGTTAGACGCCGCCGCCAAGCCAGTCGACGCCGCGATCCGCGCCTACGGGGCAGCCCACGCCGAATCGGTACCCAACGATCAGAACGAGAACTTCGTGCGCATGACCGAGCAGCAGCTCGCGTTCGAGCTGAGCGCTCAGCAGCAGAACCGCGTGCCCACACAGGATGACTTCGAGGGAGCCGATCTGCACCTGAATCAAACCTGGCGCGCCGTCATCTCGTCGCCCTGCCTCAGCAAGCCGATCCCCGGCGACCCGCCCAACGCTCCCGTGAGCGAGGAAAAGCTGCGCGCCGAAGAACGAGCCTGGATCGCGATGCG
>JBEKAJ010000320.1:0-3434 GCA_050018295.1 Occallatibacter sp.
ATGCTGCCTTTCAAGAAGGGCCCGTTTTACCTCGCGAAAGACTCTGGCGCGCCCTGCGTTCCGGTCTCGATTCATGGAAGTGAGAAGATCCTTCCCTGGAGCAGCAAGCGCATCCACCCCGGCACGGTGCACATCGTCTTCCATCCGCCGATCGACCCCGCCGACTGCGATACGCGCGATGAACTTTCGGACGCCGTTCGCGCCGCAATCGCCTCCGCACTGCCCGAATGGATGCGAGGCTGAAGCTAGAGCCTGTTATTAACTTTCCCACGGGTGGCGCAGGGAGCCAATTTTTCTCAGTTCAAGGAGCGACAATGAAATGGGGGAAATTGGCCCCAGCCCTCGGGTTGCGGCGCAAATCGGGCCAGATTTCGTTGTCATCCTCGACTGTGGACCCGCCACAGCCTTCGGACTCCGCCTCGTCTGGCCCAATTCTCGTCCGGAACGCCATCCCGCGCGAAAGTTAATAGCAGGCTCTACGGCTGCACGATCGCGTTGTAGCCGTCGTCGAGCAGTCGCGTGCACATGCGGTTGGCTTCGTCGCGCGTCGCAAACGGCCCGATGCGCACATGAATCAGCCCATCCGACGGCTCGCGCCGCGCCGTGACCGCATAGCCTCGCTTGCGCAGAGCGTTCACCAGCACATCGGCGTCTTCCTGGTGCGACACCGCGGCAACCTGCACCATGACCTGAGCCGCCGCTCCAGGTAGTGCCGCATGCACAGTCGGCGCAGCCGCCGACGGCCTACCCTGCGTTCCGCTTGCCGCAGCAGGGAACGCCGGCCGCACCTGCGACTGTGGCTGAGTCGGTGCGGCAGGCGCTGGCGCGCTGGCCGGCGAACTTGCAGGCGGGCCAGTTTGTCCAGCCGCCGGCCCCTGCTGCGCTGTCGCCGGATTTGCGCCGCCATCCGCACCAGGTGTCGTTGCGCCGTCACTTGCCGGCGAAATTGGTAGCACCGGCGCCTGTGCGTCTGCAGAGGGCTTGGGAATCGATTCGTTTGCCTGTAACGGCTCCTGATCGGGAGCGGCCGTTGGTGCAGCGGGCTGCGCGGCCGTCGCCGGTGCCGCTGCCGAACCGTGATGCCCCACTACGTAACCCAGCCAGAAGCACAGCCCGCACACGAGCATGAGGCCGAAGACGATCCCCAGCAGCGCACCCACGCCCAGCGTCAGCTCGGTGTCGCGCCCGCGATCTTCGGGCTCCTCGCGCTCCGCTTTGTCGTCGTCAAAATATCCCCGCATGCACCGCCCATTGAATGCTGATTTCGAGCCACACGCCGACGGCTGTTGCCCACGTTGTCAAACTGATCGCAGAAAGAGCTAAGGGCTAATAGCTAAAGGCTGCGTCTCTACGGCTTTTCCGCCGCCGCCTTCGCTGCGGCGCCCAGCTTGGTCAGCAGCGGCATCATCTCAATCGGCAGCGGGAACACGATCGTTGTGTTCTTCTCCACGCCGATCTCGGTCAGCGTCTGCAGGTAGCGCAACTGAATGGTGATGGGCTCGGTCGCCAGCAGCGCTGCGGCGTCCACCAGCCTTTGCGCCGCGCTGAACTCGCCCTCGGCATGGATGATCTTCGACCGCTTTTCGCGCTCCGCCTCGGCCTGTTTGGCCATGGCGCGCTGCATCTGCTCCGGCAGGTCCACCTGCTTCACTTCAACGCTCACCACCTTCACCCCGAAGGGCTCGGTGCGCTGGTCCATGATCGACTGAATGCGAATATTCAGCTTGTCGCGGTGGCTCAGCAGTTCGTCCAGCTCCACTTCGCCCAAAACCGTGCGTAGCGTGGTCTGCGCCAGTTGCGAGGTCTGATAGACGTAGTTGTTCACCTTGATGGCAGCAGCATTCGGATCCACTACGTAGAGCGTTACCACCGCATTCACTTTGATGGTGACGTTGTCGCGCGTGATCACGTCCTGGGGCGGAACTTCGAGGACCTCCTGGCGCAGAGAGATGCGCACAATTTGGTCGATCGGTCGGAAGACAAGGATGATTCCAGGCCCCTTGGGCGCTCCCAGCACGCGGCCCAGCCGGAAGATGACGCCGCGCTCGTATTCGCGAAGAATCTTGATGGAGTTCAGCAGGTAGAGGACGACGATGGCGATAATAACCAGCGTGGGAATCGACAGATCACCGAAGGACATAGGAAGTTCCTTTCCTTACTAAGCAGGGATTGTACTCCTCTACTTCATTTGCGGATGTTCACTCGTTTGCGCGACAGGTTCCACTTGCAGCAGCATCTGGTTGTGCCCTGTTACGCGCAGCGCTGCTCCCTTGGCCACGGGCGCATTCGCCACCGCCAGCCAAATCTCGCCCTCTACGACCACATGTCCCTGCGGAGCAAGCGCCTCCATCGCGGTTGCCGGGCAACCCACCATCGCATCCGCGCCGATGCGCGCCTTTCTTTGCCGCGCGCGCACTGCCAGCCGCACCAGAAATACCGTAATCGCGCCGAACGCCGCGCTCACTGCGATCGCAACCAGCGGGCTGATCCCCATCTCCGGTACCGGCGCCGCCACTAGCGTCAGCGTTCCGAACGTCAGGCACACGATCCCCGCGATGGCCAGCGCGCCATGCCCGCCAAACTTGGCCTCCAGCAGTAGCAGGACCATCGCCGCTACCAGCAGCAGCACAGCGGTGTAGCGGATCGGCAGCAGGTTTAGCGCAAAGATCGCAAGCAGAACCATCAGTGTGCCCAGCGCCCCGGGAACAATCGTGCCCGGCGCGTTGAACTCGAGATAGATCAGCAACGCTCCGCCCACCAGCAGGAGAAGCGCGATATTCGGGTCCACGAGCCATCCCAGCAGCTCGTCGCGCAGCGTGGGCCGAAGCAGGTTGATCCGCGCTCCGGCCAGATGCAGCGTCGCCTTCGATCCGTCCATGCGCGTGATCTCGCGTCCGTCCAGCGCTTTCAGCAGCTCCGTGTCGCTGTTGGCGATCAGATCAATCAGATGCTGGTTCAGCGATTCCTCCGCCGTATACGAGTGCGACGATTGCACCGCCGCTACCGCTGCATCCGTGCTCCGATCCCGCTTGGTCACATACGAGCGCAGAAATGCCTCGGCGTCGTTCTCCACCTTTTGCATTTCGGTGTTATCGGGCTGTCCGCCAAACTCAAAAACGGGATGAGCGGCGCCGGCCTCCGTGCCGGGAGCCATGGCGGCCACGTCCGCCGACTCGAGAATGAAGAACCCCGCCGACCCAGCGCGCGCGCCCGACGGACCCACATACACGATCACAGGCACACGCGAACGCAGAATTCCGCCCACAATGTCGCGCATCGAATCCAGCAGTCCGCCCGGAGTATTCATCTCGATGAGCAGCGCGCTCGCCCCGTCGCTGCTGGCTCGATCGAGGGCCCTTGTCACCTCATCCGCGCTCACCGGCTGAATCGTGTCGTCCAGAACCAGCTTGTCGACCACTGGTCCCTGCGCGAAA
>JBEKAJ010000321.1:0-4773 GCA_050018295.1 Occallatibacter sp.
GGCGATTTGGCGGTGAAGATTCGCAAATATCTCGCGGACCCGAAGAAGACCAGCGTGGGCCACTTCCAGATTGCGGGAGTGCCGGAGCGCCATGAGCCCAATACCGGCGAGGTGAGCTACGGCTATCTCTTCGATCTGATCGATGAGCTGGGGTACGAGGGGTGGATCGGATGCGAGTACATTCCTGCCGCTGGCACTTCGGCCGGACTCAGTTGGTTCAAAAAGCAAACCGCCGCGAAATAGAGAAATCGCGGCGGCGCCTTCACTGCTTTAGTCGATTGGCTTACTTCACGACACCAAAGGTGAGCGTGGTGGTGGAGTGCATAGTCTCGCCGGGACGCAGAAGCGTGCTCGGAAAATCCGGATGGTTCGGCGAATCGGGAAAATGCTGCGTCTCCAGGCAGAGGCCGGTGTGCTTTTCATACTTCACGCCATGGCGGCCAGTGAATGAGCCATCGAGAAAGTTACCCGAATAGAACTGCACACCGGGCTCTGTCGTCTCCACCGTCAGCTTGCGCCCACTTACGGGATCAGTGACGGTGGCCGCTAACCGCAGCGTGCCGGGCTTGCCTTTCACGACCCAGTTGAAGTCGTACCCGTGGCCGCGCTTGAGCTGCTCGTTGTCGACGCCGATGCGCGCGCCGATCACTTCCGGCTTGGTGAAATCGAGCGGCGTGCCGGCCACCGGCGCAAGCTCGCCCGTCGGAATCAGCGTCGCATTCACCGGCGTGTAGCGGTCGGCGTTGATCTCGATTTTTTGGTCGAGAATGTTGCCCTGCTCGTCGCCATGCAGGTTGTAATACGCATGGTTCGTCAAATTCAATACCGTTGGCTTGTCGGTAGTGGCCGTATAGTCGATGCGCAGCGTGGCGCCATTGAGGGTATAGCGCACCTTCGCGGTGAGCGTTCCCGGGAATCCCATGTCGCCGTCGGGGCTGACGAGGGTGAACTCGACGCCTCCGGGCACCTCATGCGCCTGCCATACATATTGATCAAATCCCTTCGGGCCGCCATGCAGCGCGTTGGGCCCATCGTTTAAGGGAATCTGATATGAGTTTCCGTCAATCGTGAACTTGCCACCGGCGATTCGATTGCCGTAACGCCCGACGATGGCCCCGATGTACGGGTTGGGCGTTTTCAAATACGTGCTCAGGTCGTCGTAGCCGAGCACGACATCGGCCGTCTTACCGTTGCGATCCGGTGCCTTCACGCTCACCAGGTGCGCTCCGTAGGCCATGACTCTTACTTCAATCTGCCCGCTGGTCAGCGTGTAGATCGGAACCGGAACTCCGTCCGCGGTTTTACCGAAAATCGACATCTTCGTCTCTCCCTTTGCAACGGCTGGAATTGCCATTGCCACAGCCATGATGAATGCAAGAACGTGAGCCACTCGCTTCACAATTTACCTCTTTGCCTTCGAGCGCCGGCGCCACGGCCAAATCGCGGTCGTCCGGCGCAGTTTGGTCCTCGCCAGATTCAGGCCGAGATCGCAGCGCGAAAACGCTCCCTGGCAAATATAGCTGAAACGGCAGGCTAACCCATCATATTCCCACAGGGCGCGGGGTGTGGGGATCCGGCAGGGGTGAAGCGCTGGCGGCGGGATCACCGAGCATCGATCGTGCGTTTCTTAATCTTTGCTGACTTGCGGCAAGGCTGACAGATCGAGCTTGCCGGGTTCGCGGCCTTCCTGGGCCACAGGAATGTAGCGGTCAGCTTCGGGCATAACGCAGGCGAGGAATGTGGCTGCGACGATGCGTATGTCGGACCGCAAAGTGGCACGAGCCATGTAAATGAGATCGATGTTCGCCTTCATGGGCCGGATTTGCTGGGTGTAAAAGGCATCGAGAAGCGAGGGGTGGATGTGGCGCAGGACTTCCTCTTCTCTTCGGAAGGCGAGGGTGGCCGCGCCCGTAATGCCGGGGCGAAACGGCATGTTGCGAATGGCGGCGTATTGCGGCAGCTTTGGCCGGGGACCGACGAGGCTCATATCGCCACGGAGAATGTTGTAGAACTGCGGCAGTTCATCGAGCTTGAGCTTGCGGAGAATTCGGCCGATCGGCGTGATGCGGCTGTCTCCGTCCCGAGTGAGTCCGGGACTTGACGACCTGCCGGATGAGGAGACCATGGTGCGAAATTTGTAGATGGGAAAGAGCCTTCCTCGCCAGCCCACGCGTTGTTGGACGAATATAGCGGGACCTTGCGAAGACAGCCGGATCAGGATCGCGATACCCTTGACAGAACTCGAGATCTTGCGCGAGGAAACGGAAAAGTTTTTCGCCAGTTTGGAGCACTGAAACGCTCCCAGCAGCCTTTCCCCAAGGCTGCTTTTTTCAAGCCTATGAGTAAAGACGACGAACAACCCGCGCTCGCGGGCTCTATACCTGAGCACGCTCCGACATCTTACCTCGACGAGGAAGAGCTCAACCGATTTTTGATTTTAATTCGCGACAGCTATCAAAAGGCTGACTTAGCGAACTTATTCTTGGAGCAGAACTGTCAGGAGCCGACAGTTAACGTCGCAGCGATTGCAAATCTTCGGGATGTGCTGAGTCATTTTGCCACTTTCCTCCGCAACGGTCTAGCACCGGAGAAGCGGAAAGAACAAATAATTAACGCCACCGAACATTTGCATCGAGCGATTCTCGAACCATACGAACTGACCTATCGCGACAATGTCCGTCACTTTCGCGACTTGTTCCAGCAGTATGTAGAAGAACTCCTACCCGAAAAGGATCAACATCCTTTCTTGTCATCTGCCCCAACGCGACACAATATAGAGTCGAGGCTAGGCACTCTCCATGAGGAAGCCGAAAAAGGCAGACTAGCGAAAGGAAACAATGATTGCGTTCCGGACTGGGAAGCGGGCATTCTCTGCTATTTAAGAGCTTTCGAAAATCTGAGAGTACTTACCCATGAAGTCGAGGAACATTGGTACAAGTTCCAAGAAGTGAAGAAGGTTGCCGAGCTCCAGGAGAAGTTGGCAGAAGCAGATAGGAAAATTGAGGACTCAGAAAGGAAGCACCAACAAGAGATTAGCATGGCGATTCATGAGATCGCAAAGACCCACAAGCACAGTACACGCCTTCACTATTTTGCAATTGCTATTGCGGTCATCCTGTTCATATTCACTGATTATCAGTTTCATGTGGTTGATCGAATTGTCGCCTTGGTAAGTTGGTTATGGCATGGGATTCATTCGTTATTCTCCTTGGCTCTCACGGCTATTTAGTGGGTGTGGGATTGGGCTGCCCGATGTTGAATCTGAAGGATTGGGGTGCGCCCTTTTCTGAGACAGGGTGTAGCGCGACAGTTTTCATTGAATGGAGAGTGTATATGTCGAGGCAGCAGCGTTACTCCAAGGAATTCCAGGAGCGCGCCGTACGGCGGATGAAGCTGGGGGACAACGTGAGCCAGCTATCGCGAGAATTGGGCACCGCACGTGTCTCTACAGGTGGAAGCGCCAGCTGGGACTGCGTCCGAAGGGCCGCAAGCGAGCCGTCGAAGAAGACTGGCGGGATCGCCGGATTGAAGCGCTGGAGGCCAAGATCGCTCGCTTGGAGCGGATCGTCGGCGGTCAGTGGCAGGAGCTGGATTTTTTCGAGAGTGCCTTGCGAAGGACCGGAAAGAGGAACGCGATGACCGGCAGTGGCGCGAATGCATCTACGCCGAGATCCGCGGCCGGACGCGATCGCAAGGCGGACTAAGCATCCAGCGCATGTGCGAGCTGGCCGGAGTGAGCCGCGCCAGCTTCTATCGCCATTGGGAAGAGCGGGAACCGGCCGCAGCGGAAACCGCGTTGCGTGACGCCATCCAGCGTCTTGCGTTGGGGCATCGTTACTACGGCTATCGCCGGGTCGCGGTGCTGTTGCAACGGGAAGGATTGGTTGCTGGAGCCAAGAAAGTGCGTCGCCTGATGCGGGAAGACAACCTGTTGGCGATTCGCCGAAGGAAGTTCGTGGCCACCACGGACTCGAATCACAGCTTGCGGGTGTGGCCCAATCTGGCGCAGTACCTGGAGTTGAGCGATATCAACCAGTTGTGGGTAGCGGATTTCACGTATGTTCGGCTGGAAGAAGAGTTCGCTTATCTGGCTGTCATGCTGGACGCCTACTCCCGACGGGTGATTGGCTGGTCGCTCGGGCAGATAATGGATACCAAACTCGTGGTGGGCGCCCTGAGGAAGGCGCTGGAACAACGGCGCCCTTTGCCGGGACTTGTCCATCACTCCGACCAGGGCGTACAGTATGCCAGCCTGGAGTATGTCGATCTGCTGGAGAACGCTGGTGCGGTGTTGAGCATGAGCCGTGCTGGATGCCCATGGGAAAACGGCCGCTGCGAGAGCTTCATCAAGACGCTGAAGTACGAGGAGATCGATGCCCGGCCTTACCGCACGCTGAACGAGTTGGCCGCGCATGTGGAGGAGTTCATCGATCAGGTCTACAATCCGATTCGATTGCACTCGGCGTTGGACTACCGCTCGCCGGTGGAGTTCGAGCAGCAGCACGCATCAACCAAATCGGCAACTCCGTGGCTGCCGGCAAGTATGAGTTTTCCAAGGCATCGGGAAATCTCTTCCGATACTCTGGACCAAGCTCAACCACACCAGGGCGGATTGGAAGGCCGCCCTGGCGACTCATCGGAATGAGTTTCAGCGAGGTATCCCTTGACGGGTTGCTCTCCAGCAGCGCCCGCCTCCGTTTCCCCCGCCGGATTCACTCTGGAACTACGGGCTCCCGTTCGTCCAGCAACTTGCAGCGAACGGCAAACTGTCGC
>JBEKAJ010000322.1:0-3430 GCA_050018295.1 Occallatibacter sp.
AAGGAGCAAGAAGCGGGAATTTTGCGCCGCATGATCGAGCGTGGATTGAACACTCCGCTCACTTCGAGTTGCGGCCGGTTGTTCGATGCTGTGGCCGCGGTGGTTCTCGGTCGCAGCGAGGTGGAATACGAAGCACAAGCGGCGATTGAGTTGGAAGGAGCCGCTATTGACGAACCCGATGAATTCGATTCCGGCTACTCCCTCGAACTGCTCGGCGGCAATTGGAACGAGCACGAGCCCGCGCGCATCTCCGCTATTCCGTTGTGGCGCAATCTCCTTGCCGATTTGCGCGCGGGCGTTGCGAAGGCGCGCATCGCCGCGCGTTTTCATGCCGGAGTTGCGGGCGCCTTCGTGCGCGCCGCAGTTTTGGCCAGCGAAGCCATAGGAATTCGCCAGGTCGTTCTCTCCGGCGGCTGCGTGCACAACCGACGCCTGGCGCGGCTGCTGCGCAAAGAGCTTGAGGGAGAAGGATTCGAAGTCTTCCAGCACAAACAGGTGAGCCCCGGCGACGGAGGCCTTAGCTACGGACAAGCTGCGGTGGCTGCGGCGATTCTCAGAAGCGGATCAGCCGGAGAGACGCACTAACTCCTGGGCTTCGTCGCGAGGGCCGAGGATCGACATGCGCGGAATGCGTCCGCGCACCATGGCCACTTCGTCGCAGCGGTGCAGCCGCGGGCACATTTGGCAGTCCTTGAAGATCTTGTCCGGCAACTCCGACTTGTCTTCCACGGTGCGGAAGCCGTACTTGAAAAAGAAATCAGGGATGCGCGTGAACAGGCAGACAGACTGCACGCCGTGCGTTTCGGCCTCTTCGATCAGCGCTTTCAAAACGTTGCCGCCGGCGCCCTGGCCCTTGCCTTCAGGCTTGACCACGATGGAGCGCACCTCGCATAGATGCGGACCGTAGAGGTGCAGGGCTCCGCAACCGAGAAACACACCGCCATCGGACTCGGCGACGGTGAAATCGCGAATATTCTCGCAGATTTCGGCGAAGGGCCGCTTGAGCAGCGTTCCGTCACCGGCGAGCGAATTCACAAGATCGTAGATGTTGGAAGCGTCGTGCAGAAGGGCTTTACGAACCTGCATGAATTGCCTCCGCGACGTTGTGATTGGCCAGTGCCGCGATCCACTCCGCTGCGCGATCCAGTGCCTTGTGCACGCGCTCGTGTGCGGTTCCTCCGATTACATCATGACAATCGAGCGTGGCATCAAGCGTGACGGCAGTGTAGAAGTCCTCGCCGAACTCCTGGCCAAACTGGCGCAGCTCGCCGATGGTAAGGCCGTCCAGTTCGACGCCCTTCGCGATGGCAAAGCGAACGGCCCGACCGACTTTTTCGTGAGCTGAACGGAAGGGGACACCCTTGTGAACCAGGTACGTTGCGGCGGCCATCGCATTCAAGTAGCCCAACCGCGCCGCTTGGTTCATGCGCTTGCGATTGAATTCCAGGGCGGCCGTAAACCGCGCAACGAGATTCAGCATTTGCGGTACGAAGCCGACGGAAAAGGCCGGCTCCTGGGTCTCCTGCATGTCTTTATTGTAGGCCAACGGCAGCCCTTTTAGCTGCATCGCCACCGCGTGCGCCGCGCCGTGAATGCGCCCAACTTTGGCACGAATCAGCTCGGTTAAGTCCGGATTTTTCTTCTGCGGCATCGCGCTCGATCCCGTGGAAAATGCCTCGGGTAGAGTGACAAAGCCGAATTCCGCAGTGGCAAACAGAGTGATCTCCTCGGCGAAGCGGCTGAGGTGCAGGCCAACGAATGTGAGCGCGTTCAGGTACTCGAGAATAAAGTCGCGATCGCTCGTCGCGTCGATCGAATTGGAGGTCGGCGCTCTGAATCCGAGCTCGCGCGCCGCGATCGTCCGATCGAGCGGCAATGTTGCACCAGCCACCGCTCCCGATCCCAGCGGGCAGAAGTTGAGCCGCGCCGCACAATCCAGAAGACGATCCGCATCCCGCAGTGCCATTTCCACATAGGCGAGCAGCCAATGCGCGACAAGAACAGGCTCCGCACGCTGCAGATGCGTATAACTGGGCATGACTGCGTCACCCGCTGCGCGTCCCTGTTCGACCAGCGCGCTTGCCCAGGCGGCAAGGCCGTCGACAACGAGCTCGATTTGAGCGCGCACATACAGGCGCAGGTCGGTGGCGATCTGCTCATTGCGGCTGCGGCCCGTGTGTAACTTAAGACCGAGTTCTCCGATCCGCTCCACGAGCTTAAGCTCGACAAAGTGATGAATATCTTCGGCGGCTGCATGATCGCGAACTCGCGCCTTGCCCGCGTCCGAACTGAATTCCGCTGCAATTGCATCCAGCGCCGCGCGCAGTTCCACTGTTTCACTTTTGGTCAGGATCCCGGCCGAGCATAGGGCAGACGCGTGCGCCTTGCTGGCGGCCACCTCTTCATCGAGAAGCCGCCAGTCAAAGATGATCGAGCGCTGCCATGCTTCGAATTCAGCATCAAGCGGCTCGCGAAATCGGCCGGACCACATCTTCCCGGGTTGTTGTTCGTTGGACATCTTCTTAAGCGTACCTCACGCTATTCCTTCTCCTTGGCGCTGGTCAGCTGGGGCATTTCGCTGTTCTTGCTGAGCGTGAGGAGCCCAGTTTTGGCGTAGGTGACGAGCTTCTCCCGGGTGTCGGTAATGTCGAGGTTGCGCATGGTGAGTTGCCCAATGCGGTCGCGCGGGGAGAAGGTGGATTCAGTCTTCTCCATACTGAGACGCTCGGGATGGAAGGTGAGGTTGGGCGACTCGGTGTTGAGGATGGAGTAGTCGTTGCCGCGGCGCAACTCGAGTGTGACCTCGCCGGTGATGGGTTTGGCGACCCAGCGCTGCGCGGATTCGCGGAGCATGATCGCCTGCGAGTCGAACCAACGGCCCTGATAGAGGAGACGGCCGAGCTTGCGGCCATGGTCGCGGTACTGCTCGATGGTGTCCTCGTTGTGGATGCCGGTGATGAGGCGCTCGTACGCGATAAAAAGCAGGGCGAGGCCCGGAGCCTCGTAGATGCCGCGGCTCTTGGCCTCGATGATTCTGTTCTCAATCTGATCGGACATGCCGAGGCCGTGGCGGCCGCCGATGCGGTTGGCTTCAAGCAGGAGGTCGACGGACGAGTCGAATTGCTGGCCGTTAAGGGCTACGGGCAAGCCCTCTTCGAAGCGAATCGCAACCTCTTCGCGCTTGATCTCTACATCGTCGCGCCAGAATGCCGCGCCCATGATGGGGACGACAATCTTGACGGACGAAGAAAGATGCTCGAGATCCTTGGCCTCGTGGGTTGCGCCAAGGATGTTGGAGTCGGTGGAGTAGGCCTTCTCCGCTGACATTTTGTAGGCGAAGCCGGAGCGCTGCATGAAGGCAGACATTTCGGCCCTGCCGCCTAATTCGTCGATGAAAGCGGCGTCAAGCCAGGGCTTGTAGACCTGAAGG
>JBEKAJ010000323.1:0-3395 GCA_050018295.1 Occallatibacter sp.
CCTGGCCCGCACGATGATGCGCAGGACCCCCTGGATGGGCGGATCGAGGCTCGCCTCGATTGTGCCGGAGGCCCCAATGTGGAAGACAGCGTCAAGGGGCTCGACGGAGGGGGTCTTTGAGTGGACGGCATAAACGATGGCCGCGCCGCCGGTAAGCAATGCCAGCAATAGAATCCGCGTGGCTGACCGACGGTGAATCATTGCTGGATCTCCCGTAATGGACTTTTCCCTATTGGCGCTCCAAGCCGCATGAGCACCTTCTTACGCGATCCAAGCGCGATCCTCGGACGATCAATTAACGATTTCGATGCCGCAAAGTTGCTTTCCGGCAATGACCGGAAGCAGTTGCGAGCGGGTGGGGAAAAGTGCGGCGAGGAACCCATCAAGCCGCCTGCAACTCAAGGATGATGGCCGCGCCGTGCGGCTGGAGGTTCACGGCTGATACGCGGCCGTTCTGGTCGCGCAGAATGGTGGCGCAGAGGCTGAGGCCCATTCCGGCTGTTTCGCCGCCGGCGCGGGCTGGAACAAAAGGATCGAATGCACGCTCAGGGTTTATGAAGCCCGGCCCGGAGTGGGTGACCGAGATGTGCACAAGGCTGCCCTCGCGGGCCGCCTCAAGACGAATCGTTTTGGACTCCCTGGGAGCCGTTGCGGGGCTTTCACGCTCGACAGCGCCGATGGCGTATTGCAGGCAATGGAGCAGGGCCTGACGCAACTGCTGCGCGCCACAAAGGATTCGGGGCATTCCCGGAACTACGTTGACCTGGAATTCGATAGAGCGCTGGAGAAATTCGGGACGATAGAGCTGCTCCATGTCGGACAGAAGCTCAGGGACCGAGATGGCGGCCGGCTGGTCAGAGTGCGCGTGCGAGACGCGGGAGAGGCTCTCGAGCGTGGAGCGGATGCTTCGCGCCTCGTTGACGATGGACTCGATGGCCTTGCGATCCTGAGCATCAAGCGAGTCCGATTCCTGAAGCAGAGAGGCAAAGCCAAGGATGACCGTGAGCGGACTATTCAACTGCTGTGTGACGTTGCCTGCCAATTGGCCGAGGCCAGCGAATCTTTCCGAGTCGATGAGCTTTTCAAAGAGCATGGTTTGACTGCGCGTGGCCTGGAGGCGGGAAACGAGCATCTCAATGGGGAGCAGATCGTCAAGGCTGGGTGCGTCGCCGATTGCGTCCATCCTGCGGCCGTCTTCAGCGCGCATTCCCTTGAGCAAGAGGGCTCCGTCGACGCCGGAGCGGCCGACCATGGGAACGGCTAGAACGGAGGTGAAGCGGAGGCGCTCGAGGTCGTCGCCAGGGATGAGCCAAGGCGAGAGATCGAGGCGGACAGTCTTGCTGTGGGCGACGGCTACAAGGACCGAGCCCGGCACCAGAAAGCCACCAACGGGAATTCGCTTTGCCAGTTGACCGAGCGGGCTGGCGATGGCGATCTCCAACCCCGCGCACCCAGCCAACCGGTAGCGCCCGCCTCTTTCAAGCAGCAACGCGGCCTGGGTGAAGCAACTGTTCCTGACGACGGTGTCACAGATATCGGCGCCCTGGCGGTCGAAGTCTTCCACCCTGCGGCGAGTGAGCATGAGGTTGGCGTAGGCTTCAAGCTGGCGCCGGGCATTGCGCTCGCGCTGCTGCGCTGCCTTGTTGCTGCTTAGCTCATCTTCGAGGGCGAGCATGATCATGCCGACCGCGGCGACCACCTTGGCCATGACAATCACGCGCGTGAGGCTGAGGTCGAACGACGCATGGTGGCCAATCTCAGGAAGAAGCCGCACGCTCGAGAGCGACCAGGCAAGGAAGCCGAGGACGCTGAGGAAGACGCCGGGAGAGAATCGGCGGAAGACGAAGACGAGCAAGATGGCCGCCAACTGCAGGTTGACGCATTCGACAAAGGTCAGGCCGGAGCCAGCCCCGAGCAGGCAACAGAGCCAGATGGCAAAGGTGCCGAGGACGGCGCTGAACGAAACCCCGATCCAGACGGGCACAGACCCCTTGGTCATTCCCCAAAGGACTCCAACGCCGAAGCTCATGCCCACCAGAGCTGGAAAGAGGAGAAAGAGCGTGCCGCGAGGCTGGACTCCGCCAAACACTCCGTAAAGAAGAATGGAATAGAGGACAAGAAAAGCGGAATAAGGGACGACGAAGAGGACTTGGAAGCGCCCGATGCGGAAGCGCAGCGGGGACAGCGAGCCCAGAAACATGGCCGCGCTCAACTGAATGAAGATTTGACCGGAAGCTACCAGCCAAGGGGAGCCAGCGCCCGGGTAGCCATTCATGATGTAGAGCAGGACCATCGCCATGATGGAACAGACGAAGCCCAGGAACCAGAGCAGGGAGCGTGTGTCACGGAAGCGGAGATAGAGGTAAGCGAAGGCGGGGAGGAGCAACGCCGTCAGGATGAGGGCCGGGGAATGATAATAGTCGGGCATGGAAGCCGCGAATCTCCTTCCCTATCGCCGGAAAGTGCAGATCCTTCGATGCTTGCGGATCCAGGCACCGTGTTCGCCCGCGAGCCAGAAGTGGCGAGGATGCACATCCGCCTAATGCGTCGTACAGGCGTTCCGAGGCTAGTATCGAGGCCTCCCCATGGCAAAGTACATGCGTCTAAAGTTGCAATGGGGTGAGAGTATTGGGCAAGAGGTTCCCGGTCCCCAAGAGCGCTTGCGGGAATCGCGCCAGGAGGCGAACTGGAGTGATAATTCGACAATTAATTGCGGCGATCGCGGTTGCCGGCTGTGCCCTGATGGTTGCGGCGCAGAACAAGGACACGTTTACGCCGATGCCGCTCGATTCAGGCTTCGGGCGCATGGACATCTCCGACCCGCCGGTTCTACCGGAAAAGATCATCAAAGAGTTTTCGGCGAAGGAGACGAAGTTTCAGGACGCGCTGGACCACTACACCTTCCGCCGCACGGCACGCGTGGACGAGATCGACGACGACAACAAGGTGAGCGGCGAGTGGTATGAGGTGGACGATGTGATCTTCGACCCAACAGGAAGGCGCACTGAGCGAGTGGACTTTGCGCCGCCAAACACGCTGAAACAGATTATGTTGTCGCCATCCGATCTCCAGGACTTGCAGCACGGCTATCCGTTTGTGCTGACTACTGCAGATGTTCCGGAGTACGACGTCAAATACGTGGGGCGACAGAAAGTGGATGACGTGGACTGCTACGTCTTCGACGTGAGCCCGAAGACGATCGCGAAGGGCAAGAGGTATCTGGACGGGCGCATCTGGGTGGACGCAACGGATCTGCAGATCGTGGTGACCAATGGCCGGATGGTGCCTGACGACACGCGCAAGAACTCTGAGGACCTACATGCGCCTTTCATGACGTGGCGACAGCAAATCGACGGCCACTACTGGTTCCCTGTCTATACGAAGGGCGAGGGGAT
>JBEKAJ010000324.1:0-3367 GCA_050018295.1 Occallatibacter sp.
GTGTACAAAATTGCTATTGCCGGCGCTTCGAGCCTCGCGGGCCGGGAGTTGAAGGAGGTTCTGTCAGAGTCGCCGCTGGCCTCGGCCAGTTTTGTTCTGCTCGACGAGGAAGACGCGCAGGGCCAGTTGGAACAGGTAGGAGACGAGGTCACCTTCATCCAGGCAATTCGCGCCGATGCCTTCGATGACACGGACTTCACATTCTTCTGCGGCACCGAGAGCCTGACGTGCCGGCACTGGCAGCAGGCCTTGCGCGCCGGATCGACGGTCCTGGATCTCTCAGCGGCGCTGGACCGGGAGGCTGGGGTGGTGGTCCGGGCACCGTGGCTCGACGCGGATACGGCGGCCGTCGATCTCTTTACGCCAGCCGTGGTGCCTGCACACCCTGCCGTTGTCACACTTGCGCTGCTGCTGCAACGGCTGCAACAGGCCGCGCCGGTGCGCTTTGCCGCCGCTACTGTGCTTGAGCCGGCCAGCGAGTTCGGGCGCGCAGCCATGGACGAGTTGCACCAGCAGACGGTAAGCCTGCTCAGCTTCCAGTCCCTGCCGCGCGCAGTTTACGATGCGCAAGTGGCATACAACTTGCTCGGCGGCATGGGTGAAGGCACCACCGTGAGTCTGCCGGATGTAGAAGCGCGCATTCGCCGCCACTACCAAGTGCTAACCGCCGGGCGCGGGCCGTCGTTGGCCATACAGGTGATCCATGCGCCCGTTTTCCACGGCCACACATTCTCCATTGCAGTAGAGTTGGAACGGCCAGTCGAGATTGGTGCCCTCGAAGAGGCGTTGACCGGCGGGCACGTCGATTTGGTGCTCGAAGATACGGATTCGCCATCAAACCTCGCTGCCACTGGGCAGAACGACATCCTTGTTCGGCTGCGGCCTGAATCCGTGGGCCGCAACTCCAATCTGGCTTCGCGACTATGGCTGTGGGCCGCGGCCGATAATCTGCGCATTCATGCGCAGAATGCAGTGCTTTGCGCGCTCGACCTCCGTCGAATCCGTCCGCAAGGCAAAGTGCAGTGACTCAGCGCCCACCACGCCGCGACCACAACTGCACGATGTAGCTGTCGGTCATTCCGGCAATGTAGTCGGCCACAGTGCGGGCCAGTCCCTCCGTGGGAATCTGTGTCTGGTGATCCCGGGGCATGAGGCCGGGTTCGGCCATGAGTTCTTCGAAGATCTCTATGACTACCTCTTCCGCACGCGCGTGCTCTTGCTCCTGGGCAGGCGTGTTGTAGAGGTTCGCGTAAAGGAATTCCTTGACTGCGATGCGTTCAGATTCCATCTGCGCGCTGAGTGTCGAGAGCCTTTGCGGAGCGCTCCGGATGTCCTCGAGCGTCGTGGCGCCTAGCGCGTTCACGCGCCTGCGCACTTCCTCGATCAGATCGGTGACCCACACGTTCAACAGACGCCGCAGGGCCTCGTACACTGCCAGCCGCGGCGGAGCGGCGGGAAAGCTCTGGACCGCGGCATCGTGAAAGCCGCGGAAGAGCGGCGCGGCATTGCGAACTTGATCGAGCATAAGGACGCCGGAATCCAGCCCGTCGTCGAGATCGGCGGTAAGATAAGCGATCTCGTCCGCAAGATCGATCAGCTGGGCCTCAAGCGGCGGAAACCGATCAAGAAAATACTCTGCCAGCTCGGGATGGTCTTTCTCGGAGTAGTCGCGCGAATGTTTCACGATGCCTTCGCGGACGGCGAGCGTTAAGTTGAGCCCGCGGAAGGCGGGATAGCGCTCCTCAAACCAGGTGACAATGCGCAGGGCGTGGAGATTGTGGTCGAAGCTGAGGCCATGAATGCGGAGCGCGCGGTCGAGCGCTTTTTCGCCGGCGTGGCCAAAGGGCGGATGCCCGATGTCGTGTGCCAGAGCCAGCGCTTCTGCCAGTTCCACATTGAGTCCCAGAGCCGCCGCCACTGTGCGCGAGATTTGAGCGACTTCGAGCGTATGCGTCAGGCGGCTGCGGAAATGGTCAGAAAGCCCTTCAGTGGGCAGCCGCATGAAGACCTGTGTCTTGCCGGCCAGGCGCCGAAAAGCCCGTGCGTGCAGGATGCGGGCGGCGTCGCGCGCAAACGGAGTGCGATAGGCGTGTGGCGGCTCCGGATGGACTCTTCGCGACAGCGGACTGTCCGCACTTCCGTTTACGGCAATTCCAGCGGGCAGCGGTGCGCAGAATGCGGTGTTGAGAGCCATCATTTGGTCCGGTCTTCGCGCGTGATCCCAATTCGTTCAGTTCACGTCTGGTTATACCGCAAAAGGGGACAGTGCGGGGTAGGGAGGGCATTGCTGCGATGGGAATCGCCATGCCCTGGGGCGGTCGCATGAAAGACACCCGCGTGCCTGCGAATGGACAACACCAATTCCGCGGGAGTACTATCCAGCCGGAATTTTTTGAGGGGCTGGCGCAAGTGCAAATCCTGTGCGCCAGTCACAACAGTCTTTCGGGTCTCAAGGGGAGGTAGCAATGAAGCTGATCAAGCAGATGGCGCTGGCGCTGGCTGCGCTGGCAATGATGTTGATCCCAGGTTGCGAGGCAAGGCACTCGCCAAAAGAGGTTTTTTACCTGATTGCAACCAACGTTTCGCTGCCCTACTGGGAGACGGCGATCGCCGGATTCAAGGCAGCCGCGGCGCAATACAATGTGACGGCGAAGGTAGCTGGACCTGACACGTACGATCCTCAGGGTGAACTGGCGGAGTTTCAAAAGGCGGTTGCGGCCAAACCGGCAGGGATTCTGGTTTCGGTCTCCGACGCTGCCGTGATGCAGCCGGGGATCAACGCGGCCGTAAGCGCCGGCATTCCGGTGATTACCATCGACTCCGACGCCGCAGCCAGCCACAGGCTCTACTTCATCGGCACCAACAACCTTGAAGCAGGGCGTTTGGGCGGTCGGAGGATCATCGCAAAGCTGGGCGGGAAAGGCAACGTAGTCTTCTTTACGCTTGCCGGCCAGCCCAATACGGAAGAGCGGCTGAAGGGATTCAAGGACGCCTTTGCAATGCAATCGGGCATCAACATCGCTGAAGTGATCGACATCAAGGGCGACGCGAGTGTTGCCTTCGATCGGACCCAGGCGCTGCTGGCTCAGACCGGCACCAAGAAGATCGACGCCTTTGTGTGCCTCGACTCAGCATCAGGCAAGTTGGCCGCTGACGCGATCAAACGGACGGGCGACACCAGCCGCGAGCTGGTGGCGTGGGACGTGAATCCTGATACGCTGCAGGGCATCAAGGACGGAGTCATCGATGCGACCGTCGTGCAAAAGCCGTTCACCATGGGCTACGTAGGTCTGAAGGCGCTCGACGAGATCTTTCACGATCCGCCCGCGCAGCTCAACAAGGACTATAGTGTCGACGCATTCGCGCC
>JBEKAJ010000325.1:0-3329 GCA_050018295.1 Occallatibacter sp.
AGTGAACTTCTTCAAGACGCAGGGCATGAGCTCGTTCGAGACGGCGTCGGACGTGGCGGCGCTCTACTGGTTTGGCGCGCTGGTCGGACGCCTGCTCGGGTCATGGATCCTGACCAGGGTGAAGTCCGGCAAGTTGTTGGGCATCTTCGGGTTTGCCGCGGTTGCGCTAGTGCTGATCGCCATGCTGGGCTCGGGCCATGTGGCCATTGCGGCAGTGGTACTGTGTGGATTTTTCAACTCCATCATGTTCCCGAACATCTTTACGCTGGGCATCGCCGGATTGGGACAGATGACGAGCAAAGGCTCGGGACTGATCATGACCGCGATTGTCGGCGGCGCAGTGATTCCTGCACTGCTGGGTTGGGCGGCTGACAGGTACGGCATCCAGCATGCGTTCGTGATTCCGCTCTTCTGCTATCTCTACATTGCGTGGTACGGGCTGTGGGGATCGAAGCCGAGAGAAACAGCTGTTAGCTCTTAGTTATTAGCCGTTAGCTTGTTGCTGGCCCTTCGGTGTACACCGCGGAGGGCCAGCACGTTTTCGGGGAGCGGGAGCTGGGCGTACGATCAGGTCCGATTCCGAACGGAGCGGCGATGAAGGGCAAAGCAAAACAGAGCGCCGGGAAGCCGGGCGGCGGGACTTTGCTGGTGGCTTTCGCGGCGGTCCTGTTCGTGCTGATTCTGCTGCTGCGCATGCTCGTGTTTGTGACGCCGCACGGGCGTCATCCTTTCTGAGTGGCAGCGCCTTGGCACCGTTGTGGAGTCGGTACGCATGACCCGAACTTTACCCGAAAGTGCCATATCCACTCACTTTACCGATGCTATGCTCTGACGCATGAGCGAGTTTCCGACCAACCCGACGCGGCTTGATCCGTACAAGAACTTCAATTTCCGCGTGAAGTGGGATGGGCAGTACATTCCCGCGATCACGAAAGTGTTCCCGCTGATTCGGACGACGGGGGTGGTAGAGAATCGCGAAGGCGGCGACCCAACCCAGCCTCATAAATCAACAGGATTGACCGAGTTCAGCCTGGTCACGCTGGAGCGCGGGGTGACGGACGACCCAGCCTTTGAGAATTGGGCCAATCTGGTGTTTCAATTTGGCGCGGGCCCAGGCTCCGAGATGATGCTCGATCAGTTCCGCAAAGACATCTCCATCGAACTCTACAACGAGGCGGGGCAACTGGTGCGCGCCTACAAGGTGTACCGCTGCTGGCCGACGGAGTATCAGCCGATGTCGACTCTGGATTCGAATGGGTCCGAGGTGCTGATCGAACGGCTGACGCTGGAGAATGAGGGCTGGGAGCGAGACACCTCGGTTGTGCAGGCGGCGCAAACGTAGAGATCTTTCGCCGAGCCCGAGTTTATTTTGCCGCGCCTGCCGCGGCTTCCACCTCGCGCCATTCCTCTTGCGAGAGCTTAATTTTCGCTGCCGCGACGTTTTCTTCGAGGTGCGCGACCTTCGATGTGCCCGGAATGGGCAGCAGGACGGGCGAGCGTTGCAGCAGCCAGGCGAGCGAAAGCTGGGGAATCGTGAATCCATGGCGCGCCGCGATGCGGCCGAGGGCTTGTGCAGCGGGGTGGCCGGCGTTCAGCATTTTTCCGCCGGCGAATGGATACCACGGCAGGAAAGCGATGCCACGCCGCTCGCAGTAGGAGAGCGTTTCCTCGTGACGCCGGTCGACGAGCGAATAGCGATTCTGGATGGAGACGATGGGGACGATCTTTTCGGCGTCTTCAATCTCCGCGGGGATGACCTCGCTCAGGCCGACGTGACGGATCTTGCCCTGTTCCTGCATGCGGCGGAGCGCGCCGAGAGATTCCTCAAGCGGCGTACGCGGATCGATCCGGTGCAACTGGTAGAGATCGATGCGCTCGAGGCGGAGCCGGCGCAGGCTCATTTCCACACATTGAATCAAATATCCGGCGCGGCCGACGTATTCGGTCTTGGCGGGGCCCTGGCGCGTGATACCGCCCTTTGTGGCGATGACCACGCCGTGAGGGTAAGGAGCGAGCGTCTCGCCGATGAGGCGCTCGGCTATCTCGGGGCCGTAGGCGTCGGCGGTGTCGATGAGGGTGACGCCGAGCTCGACGGCGCGGCGCAACACGCGGCGTGCCTCGGCTTCATCGGCCGGCTCGCCCCACGCTCCCTCGCCTACCAGGCGCATGGTTCCGTAGCCCAGGCGGTGAACGGGCAGGTCTCCGCCGATGAGAAACGTGCCGCCGAGAGGCGCGGAAAGATGGGACGGGTCTGTCATTCGATTTCGATGGTATGCTCGCGCGGCGGCATGGGACAATGTGTGGGTTTGGGCGTGGGTTTGAGCTTGCGCGTTGGGCGCACGTTTGGGAGACCCGGAACCGGCAAGGCGCAGGCTGCGTACCTTAGACCACGGCAGGCAAGGAGAACTCCGAGCATGAGCACGTACGCTTACCCCAATCCGCAAGCCATTTTTTACCAGCAATACAACGCGGTGCGCCGCGACGAGGTCGTCGGCATTCTGTTCGCGCTATTCCTAGGCACATTCGGCGCGCATCATTTCTATATGCGCCGCACGGGGCTGGGGATTCTCTATCTCTGTTTTTTCTGGACCGGCATTCCGGCGATTCTCGGCTTCATCGAGTGCTTCTTCATGCCGCGGCGGGTGCGCGAGTTCAACTCCATTCAGGCGGCAGCGATTGCGGCATCACTGGGAATCCCGGTGCCGGGATGGGGCCAGGCTCCGGTGAACGTGGCGATAAATGTACAGGGGAATATGCCGCCGCAGGGTGCTGTGCCGGGGCCGGTGGTTGGCGCGGCGACCGTCGCGCCTCCGATGCCGGCTGCTGTCCCGACGTACCCGCCGCCTGTCGCTCAAGCCGCGGGCTGCCCGCGCTGCCAGCGCGCCAACGCACCGGGGGCGAGGTTCTGCAGTGGGTGCGGAGCGGCGCTGTAAGAACAGTGGACAGCGAACAGTGGTCAGTGATCAGTGATCAGAGTCCCTGCGGCCTCTATGCGGCGGATTATGCGGCTGGCTCGAGGACTGCGGTCCGCGTCACTGAGATGACGCTGATGTCGTCGCGCTGCCCGAAGCTTTGCGCGGCGCCAGCCAAATCGGCTGGGCTCGTCGCAGCCCGCACAAGCTCCTGAACGCGGTCGAAGCCGAAGAGATGACCGTGGGCGTCGGTGGCTTCAACGATTCCGTCGGACATGAACAGGAGTTTGTCCCCATCCTTTAGATTGAAACGCGTCACGGAGAACTCCCTGTCCTCGATGACTCCCAGGGGCAGCGTACCTTCCATGTCGACCGGCTCGCCGTTGAGATAGGGCGGCAGGTGCCCGGCGTTCGCCA
>JBEKAJ010000326.1:0-3310 GCA_050018295.1 Occallatibacter sp.
AAATTGGTCGCCTGGCTCTCCGGCAGGTCGGGATGGATCCACAGCCGGTCGCCCGGCAACAGGTTGGGCACCTCTGAAATGGGAAGCGTAATCTCTCCCCGCTTGACGTGAATATCCACCTTGGGACCGGAGAGATCGAATGGCTGGCCGCCGGCGTGCAGTAGGGGTGATGTTACGCAAAGACAAAAAAGCAACGGCAGACAACGACGCATGTACTCCATTCTACGAATCCCGGCATCAGAAGGTTAGCGAAGCGCGTACGCGGCGCTTTCGGGCAAAGTCCGCTCCGCGCCGGTGAGATCCAAGCCTAGAAGGGCGCAACAGGGACTGTCTCCGGCTAGATTCCTCCCAGGAAATCCACTTCAAATAAATGTTGTCAGGCTGGGAGACCGTGCCTATGATGAATCATTAATTGTAGCTGCGACGTTTTTGTGGGGCCTTTTTACTCGTCGGCTGGAAAGGTGCAGCGAAATCCTATCCAGTTGTTCCACTCAAACACATATCTCCTTCAGCTCTAAACCAAGGCCATTGAATCAAGGCGTCGTTTCCCTCAGGAAATAGCCACGGCGCGCGAAATCAAATGGCCGGATTTGAAGGGGAAACGCCTTTATATCGCATTTTTGTTGCTCGGAATAGAGGAATTAAAGCTCGTCTTCCTCAATTCAAAGAGCGTCTTGGGATTTATAAATCGAAGGCTGCCGCGTGTGGCGTGCGGAGCAGCTCCGAGCCGTGTAGGCACCCCGGCCGGTGAATGTGCTGGCTCCGTACCAGCATGCGGAAATAGAGGGAGAAAAAGATGAAATCGACAAGATCTACGCAGAACCCTGTGGAAAACGGCGTCCTGACTATCCCTGCTGCTGAAGAGATTATCGAAGAAGCATTAAATGAGCTGGCCTATTCGCAGGATCCCGGTTTGGTGCGGGCCCTCCGCTTTCTGGCGCCTCCTGGTTATCAGGCCATTGTCGAGCTATGCAGCGAAAGCGGCCGCAGCAAGCGCCGCAACGCCTTGGCCGACACATGGTCCCCGGAAGAAGATGAGGTGCGAATCTATTTCGAGCGTATCGACGGCGAGGAGCCGTCTCCGCGTCTCAGCCGCGTGTCGCGTCCCATCGCCAGTCGCGCCGCGGAGGAAGAAGACGAAATAGAGGAGGTTTCGCCCGCCGATCTCGACGCCCGCGTCAAGGAGCTCTGCGCGGCGCTGGCCGAGGCCGAGCGCGGTGGCCACGCCTTCATTGCGCTCAAGTGGTTCCGCGATTCCTTCCTGCCGCGCAAGGCGTTCCGCTGGAACCAGCATCCTGAAACCCGGCAGGTCGTGCTGGCTGAAGCCATCCAGCGCGGCGTCGTCCTCACCAGCAAAATCGCCAACCCCAAGACCCCGGCCTATCCCACGACAACCATCCGCCTCAACCGCGCCGACGCCGGTATTCCCGACGAGGCGCAGCGCTTCCATCCGGTTGAGGTGCTGGGCGAGCCGGTGGCGGCCGCGATCGATGAGGATCGGGGGAGCCAGTGAGCTTCTATTTTCTTGAGACTACGGCCTTCGCCAGGCTGTTTGTGCGCGAGCTCGGAACCGATGCGCTTATCCGTCTCATGGAAACTGTGGAAGACAATCGCAAGCTCATCTCTGCAGCGAGCCCCCTTGAAGTGTATGCGGCCATCAGGCGGCGCGAACGGTCCGGCCAGATCCCGCCGGAGGCCGCTGCAGCCGCGCTTGAGCTTCTGCGTGTCGAATCCGCGCGCATGGTGCAGCAGCCGTTGAATCCAGGCGTTTTGGAAAATGCGCGGCAGCTCCTTGACCGCACTTCGCTGCGTTGGCCTGAGGCCCTGCAACTCGGCTCCGCGCTCACTGCCCGGGACATGTTTCCCGGCACCCGCATCACTTTCGTCTCCGCTTCAGCACCCCTGCTGGATGCGGCAAAGACGGAAGGACTTGAGGCGGTCGACCCGGTGAAGTTGCCGCCGCCCGAGGTACAGACGGCAAAAGAGGCGGAAGCGGCGAAGGAAGCGGAGTAGTCCGGTGCGGTGCTGGCGAGCCGCGACCAGGCACACGAGACTTTAGCAAGCGCCGACAGTCTAATTCCCTGCAGGCAACTGAACATCATGCTCTTCCCCTGCCTCCGTATTGTCTGTGTCCCGGTTTTGTCCGTTGTTTTGGCCGCGCCGCTTGGGCTCTCCCATCCGTTGACGGCGCAGGCCTTTGACGCGCCGAACGCTCCGCTCGCTTCCCCGGTTGGGCGATGGAAGACCGTGGACGACGAAACCGGCAAAGTGAAATCGATCGTCGATATTCGCGAGCAAAGCGGCAGGCTTTACGGAACCATCGAGGCGCTCTTCGACCCGCCGGTTCCGCATCCCACCTGTTACCTCTGCAAAGGTGAAAAGAAAGACAGTCCACTCGTTGGCCTGCAGGTCCTTTGGGGATTTGAAAAGGATGGCGGCCAGTGGTCCGGTGGCCAGGTCCTCGATCCTGAGACCGGCAAAATCTACCGCGCGTTCCTCGCGCTCGAAGACGGTGGCACGAAACTCCGGCTGCGCGGCTACATCGGCATTCCTTTGCTTGGCCGCACGGAGTATTGGATGCGCGCGCAGTGAAAAGCAGCAATCGGCCGCCGCTGCTTGAAGCGGCTCAGGCCGAAGGGTGCAACGCCAGCGAACCCGCATAGCCGCTCGTCGCTACAGTGGTTCACCACAGCGCGTCCCTCGCCCGCTAGCGTCTTTCCGAGGCCAATTCGGTTTTGGGCAGTTCCGTCTCTTTGTTCTTTCCCGCCTCCAGCTTGCCGCCATGACGCCGATCCGACCGCAACAGGAGGAGGGCGAAGATGAGCCCGGCCACGCCGAGGCACGCGAACATGATCTGGGTCGCGGTGTAGGTTCCGGTGACGTCACGGAGCTTGCCATTCAGGAGCGGGAATAGCCCGAGCCCCAGGTTCTGGATGGCCGTCATCAGGCCAAAAGCCGTGCCCACGCGCTTTTCCTCCACCACGAGCGGAACCGATGGCCACATGGCCGCGGGAACCAGCACGAAGGCTGCGCCGAGCACGATCATGCTGGGAACCGGATTCCAGTGAGTGATGCCCATGATGAGGTGGGCGGGAATCAGCATCAGGGAGCCCACGACCATCAGCGTGGCCCGTTTGCCGATGCGGTCAATCAGGTCGCCGGCGAAGGGCGCGAAGACCATGGAAGCAAAGATGATGATGCTGGTCATTCCCGGCGCCGTCGAGAACATGTGCTGGAAGTTGACAAAGGCCTGGGACAGGAAGCCGCCTGTGGACGCGCTGACCAGCGGGATGCCCCACTTGTCGTGGAA
>JBEKAJ010000327.1:0-3308 GCA_050018295.1 Occallatibacter sp.
TCGGGGTGCACTTCGACAAGAAGGCCATCCGCGCCGGCGGCGATTCCGATGCGCGCCAGGTCTGGAACCAGTTCGCGATGTCCGGCCGCATGGCTGGGATCGGCAATCACCGGCAGATGTGTAATCTGCTTGAGCAGCGCAATACCGGCGGCATCGAAGGTATTGCGCATTGCTGTTTCAAAGGTGCGAATGCCGCGCTCGCACAGAATCACGTTGGGGTTGCCGTTGCTCAGGATCACCTGTGCCGAACGCAAAACGTCAGCGATCGTGGCCATCATGCCGCGCTTCAGGAGAATCGGCCGTCCCGATCGCGCTGCCGCTTCCAGCAGCGTGTAATTCTCCATGCTGCGAGACCCGATCTGCAGGATATCGGCATATTCTGCGACCAATGGGACGTCGCACTCCGACATCACTTCGGTCACGATGGCCAGCCCGGTCTCCTCGCGCGCCGCGGCGAGCAGTCTCAGGCCTTCGAGGCCCAGCCCTTGAAATGAATAAGGAGAACTTCGCGGCTTGAACGCGCCGCCACGCAGAACACGCGCCCCTGCGCTGCGCACGTGATGAGCGGTAGCCATGAGCTGGTGCTCGGTTTCCACTGAGCACGGACCTGCCATCGTGACGAATTCGTCGCCGCCGACGGCAAAATCGAGCACCGGCACACTCGTCCTCTGGCGCCGCGCGCCTAGCAGAACATCGGGGGCCTCGGCATACCGTTCTTGCCAGCTTTCACGCACCCTGAGCGCTCCATCTGGCCTCCATTCCGGGGAAGCGTCAGTGTAGCGCGATCGTTTGACAAGCGCCTCAATCGAAAGGTGGATGCGCCCAGGCAGGCCGAGGCGTCTGATGCCGCATTCGGAGGAACATTCAATCGATTGTGCGCGATGGATTTAGGCAGCCTGCCCCGAATTAGGCTCGCGCCATCGAGGGCGGACGATAACCGAATGCCGCGTCTACGACCGCCGCGACTCCCAGCGCAATCTCATCCTCGAAGGGCCGCGCGACAATCTGTACGCCGATCGGCAACCCCTCGGGTGAGGCGTCCACAGGCACCACTGCCGCTGGGCAAGCCAGTGCGTTGAACCACTGCGTGTACCTCATGGCATCAAGGTATTCCACGGACTTGCCGTCGATCGTCCACGCGCGCTCATTGTGGCGAAACGCGGGAATGCTGGCCACCGGGCAGAGCAAAACCGGATATTCGCTCATCTCGGCCAGAGTCTTCGCGCGCAGCAGGTCCAACTCGGCCCACGCGTTGAGTAATTCCGTCCCGCTGAGCGGCCCGGCAGCTTCGGCGATCCCCAAAAACTCGTTAAAGATGGGGCTGAGCTTCCCGCGCTTTGCGCGAATCTCCGGCTCGTAGAACATTGCCCCGCACTGCACAAAGAACTTCCACCAAAGCCTTCGCAGCCGCTCTAATGTGGAAGGACGAAACGGCTCCACGCGAAAGCCTGCTTCGCGCAACGCTCGCGCCGCATCGTTCACCGCTGCTCGAGTCTCTGGAGTCACTGGAACAAGGTCATCGTCCTCGAAGAACCCGATCGACCTAGCACGCAATTCATCGTGGCTCGGATTTCGCAACACTACTGGCGGACTCACCGGATCCAGCGGATCCTGCCCGCTGACAATTTGAAACAGCAGCGCAACGTCGCCAATCGTGCGTGCCATAGGTCCGATCGCACCCAGAATCGAGAACGGACCCACGCATGGCGGCAAATGCCCACGTCCCGGTATCCGTCCCGGCGTGGGTTTCAGCGAACAGATGCCCGTGAAGTGTGCAGGAACTCGCACCGACCCTCCGCTGTCGCTGCCGAATCCCGCTGCGGACATTCCCGCCGCGATGGCCGCCGACTCGCCGCCGCTCGATCCGCCCGGCGAGCGGTCAAGGTCCCAGGGATTGCGGGTGCGCCCATGGAGCAGGTTCGCGGTTTCATACGCCATCAGGAACTCCGGGCAGTTGGTCGTGCCCAGAATCAACGCTCCTGCCACGCGCAGCCGCGCTACGACGACGGCATCCTCAACAGGAACCTCGCCTTTGTGCAGCAGGCTGCCAATCTCGCATCGATAACCCGCGGTCGCAATCGACGACTTGATAGTGACCGGCAAACCATGTAAAGCGCCGCGCGGTTCTCGCGCCGCGTCGAGCTGCCGGGCCTGTGCGCGCACAGGTTCTGCGTCGAAGTCGGCAAATGCATTCAATTCCGGATCTAATCGCTCGATCTGCTGAATATGCGCTTCGGCGAGCTCAGTCACGGAAAGGTCGCCCATGCGAAGCAGCTCAAGCTGCCGCGCCGCCGCGGCCAGCACAACATCGTTCATGGCTGAGTTCCCGGTGGCAATTGCGGCGTCTGAAACCCCTCCGGCGCCGATGGAAGATTCTGATAGTTGAACCGGTAAGACCGCACCGGCTCGCCCGCGTCGAATCGGTCGTTCCAATTCAACCGGTAGTCGAGCGAGGCCGCATCATCGGGATACTTCTCGCCCGCCGGATACGGATAGGTGCTCATGCCATGGAACGGCATTTGCGCCACTGTGAATGGCGACCCATCCCACCAATCCATGTCTTTTACGAACCCATTGGCATAGAAAAAGTAATCGCGTTTCCAATGTGCGGGCAGAGCGGGCAGCTTTTCCGCGTCGAATTCCGCCGCGATCTCCTCGCCACTTCCAAACACAACAAACCTGTCGTCGATGTTCGTGAGCAATGGGGTCACGTCGCCAAAGTGCGTATAGTTTCCACGCTCGCGTTGAAAGGGTCCGGTTAGGCTCACAAGATTGTAGTCGTAGTCCAAATCGCCGGGACTCGCGCCCTCAATCTGCTTTGGATAGCCGCGGAAGTGCAGCATTGCGCTGGTCAGCGGAATCTCCGTTGCCCGCGTCTGCGCGCCCGCGCTCTGATCGATCAGGACTTGGTCCCAGTAGATCTGCAGGTTCGTCATCAGCCGAATGCGCCGCGTTCCCGCCGGCAGCTTGCCCGTCAGGTCCACCACGATCGTCCGCTCCAACCCGGCCGGAAAGCCCGCATCGCCGGGAATTCGCTGCCATGTGCCATCCGAGAGCTGCGCTTCAACGTAAGGCGGAATCTCCTTCAACCCCGCCTGCCACGCTGCATAGAGCGAAGTCGCGCTGAAGTAGTTCACATAGCCTGTCATCAGCAGCCGCAGGGGTGCGTCCGGCTTGATCTCACCTAAGTCAAGCGTCAGCGCATGCAGGTTGGCAAACCCATCGTATGGGAGCGTCGTAAATCCGCTGGCAAACAAGTGATCCCGGCGGCTCAGACGGTCCAGCACGTCATGCCCTTCGCCATCCCA
>JBEKAJ010000328.1:0-3308 GCA_050018295.1 Occallatibacter sp.
CTGCTTGCCGCCGAGTGTCGCGCCGGTCACAGTTGCCAGCCCTCTGGCATCCGCGATGCGCTGATGTACGCCCTACGCTACGACCGCAGCCCCAAGGTTCGCCAGAAGGCGCTTCAGGGCCTGGAGCCTTACGTGGCCGACGATGTGCGCGTTCGCGACGCCGTTCTTGAAGCAGTTTTGAACGACAACGATCCGGCCATCCGGACCGCTGCCATTGGTTTGTTGGAACCTGTTGACGCCGATACCAGCGTCCGCCAGGTACTCTATTCGGTCTCCAACACGGACCAGAATCCCCAGATCCGGAACGTCTCCCGGCAAGTCTTGAGCCGGGTTCCGCAATTCCAATAACTGTGCTAACCCTTCCGGCCACTGCGCCGTCTCGATGAGCGCGGACCAGACGACGAAACATGATGGAGAAATCGCAATGAATCACCTTTTGAGGCCAATTCGTACATCGCATCTGAACCTTGCATTCGCAGGGCTTGCGGCCGCAGCCTGCCTGTTCCTTATGCCCCGCGCGGCTCTCGCCCAGGCAGGGCAGCTCGCGCCCTTCCTCGAGGACACCAGCCCGCTGCTGGCCCACACCAGCGTGCCCGGTTACCTCGGCGTCGATGTCACCGACGTCGATGCCGACAAGGCGCAGGCCCTCAAGCTCAAGGATGTTCACGGCGCCCTCATCACCCTTATCGATCACGACGCGCCCGCCGGCCAAATCGGGCTCAAAGTCAATGATGTCGTCCTTGCCATCGATGGCCAGAATGTCGCCGACGCCGATGCTCTGCGCCACATGCTTCGCGATATTCCGCCCGGCCGCAAGGTCAGCCTCGAAATCAGCCGCGATGGCAACATTCAGACGTTGGCCGTGCAGTTGGTCGATCGCAAGGCCATGGAGCACGACATCTGGACCCGCCTCGACATCGATGTCGACGGCATCGCGCCCGTTGCGCCGCCGCCCACCATGGGCATCACCGGCTCCGATGTCCCCGTCTCGAGCGGCTTCCACATGTCCGTCTTCACCAGCACTCTCAACGTAGGCGCGCTGGTTGAGCCGCTTACCTCCCAGATGGCCGAATACCTCGGCGTTCAGGGCGGCCTCATGGTCAAGCAGGTGGCGCGCAAAAGCGAAGCCGCTGCAGCCGGATTCAAAGCCTTCGACGTCATCCTCAAGGTCGGCTCCGATTCCATCACCACTGCGGCCGATTGGGACCGCGATCTCCGCTCCAACCAGGGTAAGCCCGTCCAGATCACCATCCTGCGCGACAAAAAGCAACAGACCCTCACTCTCCAGGTCGACTCCAAGCATCGCGGCGCCGTCGATTTTGAAGATTTGTTCTCTTCCGAGGACGCGCCGCTGCTCGCCGGGCTAATGCCCGGCTTTGACGCAGGCTTCGGCGACGCGCTCTCCGCTCAGGCCGCTGCCGATGCCAACGCTGCCGCCGAGGCTGCGCGCGCTCAGGCCGACGCCATCCGTCAGCAAATCGATGGCAGGCATCTCCAGCTCAGCCAGGAGCAGATAGAGCAACTCCGCCGGCAAACCGAGAAGCTTCGCGAAAGCATGAAAAACTTCAAGCTCGACCCGGAGCAATTGGACCAGCTTCGCCAGCAGGCCGAAAAACTTCGCGAAAGCATGAAGGACTTCAAGGTCGATCCCAAACAAATGGACGAGTTCCGCCGGCAGATGGAACAGTTCCGCAAGAACTTCAGCAGCCAGCAGATGAAGCAGCTCCAGCAGCAGATGGAGCAGTTCAAGCACCAAATGGAACAATGGTCCGAACAGAGTTCCGGCAACTTCGTCTAAGCGTTCGCGCCAATCCTCAATTCACTCGGGCGCCGCGTCACCATTCGGCGCCCTTCGTGTCTCGCGCCGTAAACTAACCCCATGGAAGTTCTCTACGGCCTGCATCCGGTCTCTGAAGCGCTCAAGGCCGGCCGCCGCCGCTTCGATCACATCCTCGTCGCCCGCGAGCGCCAAGACGACCGCCATGACTCGCGCATTTCCCGTCTCATCGTCCAATGCCGCGACGCGGGCATCAGCGTCCGCCAGGAATCGCGCGAGCAGCTCACGCTCGCCGCCAAAACTCCCGCTCACCAGGGCGTCGTCGCGCTCGTCCACCCGCAGGAGTTTCTCTCCCTCGAGGACCTCTTCGCGCCCGCTCCCTCCGCCGGCAACTCCGCCGCCCGCCTCGTCCTCGCGCTCGACGGCGTTGAAGACCCGCAGAACCTCGGCGCTCTTCTTCGCGTCGCCGATGGCGCCGGCGTCGACGGCGTCCTCCTCACCGAGCGCCGCTCCGCTCCTCTCAGCCCCGCCGCCGTTAAGGCCAGCGCCGGAGCCACCGAACACCTCCGCATCGCCCGCGTCGTCAATCTCGTCCGCTCACTCGAAGAGCTCAAGCGTCGCAATCTCTGGATCGTGGGGCTCGACGAGCGCGGTCCCACCTCCTACGACCAATTCGATTTCACCGGCGATCTCGTCATCGTCCTCGGCCGCGAAGGCGCCGGCCTTCACGATCTTGTCCGCCGCACCTGCGATCATCTGCTGCATATCCCCATGGCAGGCGGCGTCAGCTCCCTCAACGTCTCCGCCGCCGGAGCCGCTGTCCTCTTCGAAGCCGCTCGCCAGCGGCGCGCCGCTGCTAACTGTCCCGCCGCGTTCGTCCAAGAGGCCACCCCACGCAGTGGTGCTAAAACGAAAATGCAGAAGGGCCTCGGCTCATGAAGTACGCTCCCATCGGCGGTGCGGAGTGCCCCACGTCCCGATTTTGGGACGTGGGAACGCACGGAGCTTCGTTTTCCCGAATCGCGCTCTCGCTTTCGATAACGGTCTCGTTTCTCGCGCCGTTCGCGGCGGTTTCCCAAACCACCCCCGCGCCCGCCTCCACGCCGGACCAGCAGCCCCACGGTCAGGTTATTTTCTCCCGCTCCACCGATGACAGCGGCCAAACCACCTCCACCGCAGGGCCCGCCGCGCGGAAAACCGCAGGCCAGCCCGTCTCCGCCCCCGTCGCCACCGACGCCGAACGCGAAGCCCTCACCTTCACCGCCTTCGACCTGGACGTCCATCTCCGTCCTGTCGCGCAGCAGATCGCCGTTCGCGCGCTCCTCACCGTGCGCAACGACGGCCACACCCCTCTCACTCACATCCCGCTGCAAATCTCCTCCTCACTCGATTGGGAAACAATTCGCCTCGCTGACCGCGACCTTGCCTTCACCGTCGCCACCCTCAACTCCGACGTCGACCACACCGGCCAGCTTCACGAAGCCGCCATCGCCCTCGCCACGCCGCTCGCCCCCGGCGCAACCCTCCAGCT
>JBEKAJ010000329.1:0-3282 GCA_050018295.1 Occallatibacter sp.
ACCCACTCCAGCAGCAGCCAACGCCGCGTGAGGCTGGCGCAGAGACTTGCAATGTGCGTGAGCGGTAACTGTTCGCGAAGGATCAGGTGATGAATGACCGCGAGCATGAGAACCAGGTCGAATCCACCAGTGAGCCGGTCGAGGAGAGAAAAGTGTTCGCGATTGCACCAGCCTGCCGCCGGCGTGGGACGAGCGATGTTTGCGACCAGAACCGTGATGGGCTTGCTTTGCGTAGCTGCGGTTCGCCACAGCGCCTCAAGAGCGGCGGAGTCGCTGTCGAGGGCGACAACTTTGGCCCCGGCATCGGCAGCCAGCAGCGAATAGGTCCCCGTATTAGCGCCAATATCAAGGACGTGTTCGGGTCGACATCGCGCGAGCATGCTCTTGACGAATTTCTGCTTTTCTTCAACGTCGGTGGACTGATAGTGGCGGGCGGATTGTTCGTAACGGCTCCATTGGCTCTGACCCCGCTGGCCGGCTGCATGGCGAATCTGCCTGCCGAGGCGCGCGATGCGCTTTTGCAGGAGGTGCGTCGCGAGAGATGGGTCCTTCGCTGATGGGGTCTCCTTGGAGCCGGCGCGCCGTGGGCCCGGCCGCTCGAAGAGTGTGGCCAAGGTAACTACATCGAGCAGATAGGGGTTCAGCCGGCGCCAGCGCGGCAGGGCCTCGTAGATCTGTCGCGGCTCATAGCCGTCGCGTTCAAAGAGAGTTGCGCGCAGCGGCCAGTTCAAATGCCTGGCGGCTACAAGCGGTAGAAGGAACGTGCGCACGAATTGGCCATAGGCCAGCCAAACGGTCGAGTGCGGATCGCGGCGCTCGAAGGATAGAACATCCACGAGGATGGGGCGCGCGCCTGCAAAGAGAATGTTCAGCGGCGTCGCGTCTTTCAGGGTCCACCCGGCGTCGATAGCCTGGCTGGCAACGCGTAGCGTAAGTTCGGCGGCAGCGCGCCATTGAGCGGTGGTCCACTCCCATGGATAGTTGATGGGATCGATGCGTGGATGCTCGAGCCAAAACTCGCCGGATGCGATCGACGGATGGGAGCCGGGTTCGGCAATCCTGCTGGAAATTAAATCGCCGCTTTTCTCGAGAGACCTACGCAACGGAGACGCAAGAAACGCTCGCGTTTCTTCTGATGCAGAGGGGCGAATCTGCCGCAAGGCGCAGCCAGCGGTGAGCCGGAGTTCGCCTGCTGGATCCCGAAAGGTCAATTCCAATTCACTGTCTTGGGACGGGGGAGCCGATTCTCGGCGAGAAGACTCTTCGTGCCCACTCACAGACTTGGCGAGTCCTCGCCGTGCCCGATGGCAGACCGTTCTTCCGTGTCGGGCCTGGGTACGTCGTCCGAATGGAAGAGGGAATAGATCTTCCGGCGCAGGTACCATCCGGTGGCCACTAGCGCAGATCCAGCGGCCTGAACGGCCAGCAGCCCTGTGCCTGGATCGGCGTAGGCGTAGGCAGGACGCTCGAATACTAAGGCGGCGCCCACAAGAATCAAAACAACCGGAAAGATGTGCAGCAGTTTCATGGGTCTCACAGGCAACTCCAGAATCTGATGGAAGCTTCGGCCGGAGGCCAAACGAGCTGGGATCCGGAACTGAATTCAAACAACCATCCAACAACGAGTAGACGGCGATCACGCCGTCAGAGTTTACAGAGTCGCCTGGATTGTACCCCGAAAGAAATGTAACTTTCGGGTAAAGGTACCGGGAAAGAAATACAACTTTCGAATCGGGACAATTTCAAGTTCCCGCGTCCGAAATGGTGCATCTTTTCGTTCGGGTCACGTACAAATTCTACGCGGCCTATTCGGTAGGGCCTTCTCCCGCGATCTGATTACCTAGCGATGATTGCGCGGAACACACGCAACGATCGAAACAATCACCCGTTTCATAGGATGCAGGAACCCAAATTTGGGTTGCCTTCGATCGATAGCTAAAGTTGCGCGGTTGGAGCGGCGGAATCCCCCTTGGACTTTGGCACTTCCTTGCGCCCCGGGGCGAGGATGGCGTGGAGGATGGTGCCCTCCATGCGCGGCATGAATTCCACCACACCAGCGCCGCCGATGTCTTGGATCAGGCGGTTAATGATCTTGTAGCCGAGCTCGCGATGGGCCATTTGGCGGCCGCGGAAGCGAAGACTTGCTTTGACCTTGTCGCCCTCAGTGAGGAAGCGGACAGCCTGATTCTTCTTGGTCTGGTAGTCGTGCTCGTCGACGGTGACGGAGAACTTGACTTCCTTGACGGTGATGACCTTCTGGCGCTTGCGCGCGGCGCGCTCGCTTTTTTCCTTCTCGTAGAGAAAGCGACCGTAGTCCTGGATTCGGCAAACGGGCGGGACAGCAGTGGGAGAAACTTCGACCAGGTCAAGGCCACGTTCGCGGGCGATGCGGAGGGCCTCAAAGGGCTGGAGGATGCCGAGCTGTTCGCCGTTTTCGTCGATGACGCGGACTTCGCGCGCACGAATTCTGTCATTGATGCGGATGAAGGACTTGGCAGCGCGTTTATCGAATGCGATGGTACTCCTCCGAAAGCGTGCCGAGCGGGCCGGGGCAGGCCACCCCATGGGCCGCAGCGAAGCGACGCAAACTGAGTATAGCATTGGGTTGGCTTCAGTGAGGAAAGAGGTTAGTGGTCTGGAAGGCCGGAAAGCTGGCCGTCGAAACCAAGAGCAGTGATGCGGACCTGAAGGAGTTGATTCGATGGGAACTGGCCGCCAAGGTCGACAGGAAGGAAGTTCTCAGTCAGAGCGGCGGTTAGGCCGGAGGCGGCGAGCGAGTGGGGTGTATGCAGCGTGATGGCGGCAAGCTGGCGGCCGATGAAGCGGCTGCGATGGACGCGCATCTTCTCGGCAGCGAGGGCGCGGAGCACGGCCATGCGTTCTTCAACGGTGGCTGGCGGGACGGGCGATGCGGCATGAAGCGCCCAACCGGGCGTGCCCGGCCGCGGCGAAAAGGGAAACAGGTGAAGATAGCCGAAAGGCAACGTGCGCACGAAAGAGAGCGTCTCCTCAAACTCGCGATCGGTCTCGCCGGGGAAGCCGACCATGACATCGGCGCCGAGGGTGAGATCGGGGCCGGCGACGCACAGGAGCGCGGAGACTTTGTCCGCGTAGTGCCAGGGCCGGTAACGCCGGTGCATGCGGCGCAGCACGGCGTCGGAGCCAGACTGCAGAGGAAGGTGGGCGTGGCGAGCGAGACGACCACCCCATCGGCAAGGGCCCGCCGATGGGGACCCCGCTTGGTGCTGGCCTCCGAATTCGCGCAGGAGCCCGATCAACTCG
>JBEKAJ010000330.1:0-3238 GCA_050018295.1 Occallatibacter sp.
TCGTCAAAGCGAATGTAAGTGCCGTCGCGCCGGCGATGCTCCTTGCGCGTGCGTACAATCACCGCTTTCACCACCTTGCCCTTTTTCACGGTGCCGTCGGGCGAGGCTTCTTTCACCGCAGCGGTCACCACGTCGCCTAGTCCGGCCTTCGCGCCCAGCCCGCCGCCCAGCGGCCGAATCACTTGCAGCTTGCGCGCGCCGGAGTTGTCGGCCACCGCGAGCATGGTTCTCATTTGCACAGCCATGGTTTGCCCTCCTTTCGGCAGCCTTACTTCTCAGCGGGAACGGTCTCGCCCGGAAGCACGGCGTCTTCTATCTGGCCCAGCGTCGACCGCCGCACAATCTCTTCCAGCGACCACCGCTTCAGTTTGCTTAGCGGCCGCGTTTCGCGGATGCGCACCACATCGCCCAGCCGCGCCGAGCTCTGCTCGTCGTGGGCGTAGAACTTCTTCGTCGAGCGCACGATCCTCTTGTACTTCCGATGGGCCTTGCGCATCTCCACCGCGACCACGATCGTCTTCTGCATCTTGGTCGAAACCACCTGCCCAACCTTCTCGTTGCGCCGCGCGCCCACCGCGGCGGGCGCCTGTGCCGCTTTCTCGGTCGCCGTCATTTGCCCGCTCCCTTCGCCTTACCCGTCTTCTTTTTCTCTGTGCTTGCCACAGCCTTCTTCGTCTTCCCCGTCTTCGCCTTCGGGGCTGGCGCGACCTTCTTTGCCTTCACGGTTTTTGCCGTTGCCGCGGGAGCGGCTGCCTCAACCTTCTCGGCCTTGCCTTCCGTCACTGGCGCCGATTCCTTGACCTTCGTAGCCTTGGACTCAACCGGCGCGGCGGCTTGCTTCTCTTCCCCGGCCTCGCCGTGAATGCCCAGCTCGCGCTCCCTTGCCACGGTCTTGATCTGCGCAATCTCCTTGCGCAGCTGGCGGAGCTTCTTCACTCCGTCGTTCTGCCCCAGCGCCACCTGGAAGCGGATCCTGAAGAGCTGCTCCGAGGACGTCTTCTCCTGGTGCTTCAGCTCTTCGTCGGTCAAATTGCGAATCTTTGTCAATTCCATCTTCTTTTCCTAGCTCCAGGCCTTCAGCTTTTTGCCTTACTACTCCGCCTTGGCCGCGACCTTCTCGCCCGCGGCGCGCTCGCGCGCCACAAACTTCGTTCTCAGCGGTAGCTTGTGCGACGCCAGGCGCATCGCCTCGGCCGCAAGCTCCGGCGTCACGCCTTCCATCTCAAACAGAATCTTTCCCGGCCGCACCACTGCTACCCAGTGGTCCAGCGCGCCCTTGCCCGAGCCCATGCGGACTTCGGCCGGCTTCTTGGTGATGGGCTTGTCAGGGAACAGCCGCACCCAGATCTTTCCCCCGCGCTTGACGAAACGCGTCATCGCGATACGGCTGGCCTCGATCTGCCGGTCGGTGATGTAACCGCACTCCAGGACCTTCAAACCGTACTCGCCGAACGACAGCGTAGAGCCGCGCCACGCCTTGCCCCGGCGTTTGCCCTTCTGCTGCTTGCGGAACTTCACCTTCTTTGGCATCAACATAACGAAACCCTCGAAAACCAGGGATCAGGGTTCAGAGATCAGGGATCAGTTTTGATCCCACCCCAAACTGCTTCCCGGGCCACTTGCATCAAATCTTGACAACCAACCGATTCAAGACCAACAGCCGGGAACTACCGATCCCTGACCCCTGATCCCTGAACCCTGCTTTTAAAACACCGTCTCCCCAACCGGCGGCGCCTGGCGGCGTTTCTGCTCATAAATGTCGCCGCGATAGATCCAAACCTTCACGCCAATTACGCCATACGTCGTGTGGGCCTCGGTAAACCCGTAATCGATGTCGGCGCGCAGCGTGTGCAGCGGCAAACGCCCCTGCAGGTACCACTCCGAGCGCGCAATCTCGTTGCCGTTCAGCCGGCCCGAGACGCGCACCTTGATTCCCTTGCAGCCGAAGCGCAGCGCCGAGTCCACGCTCTTGCGCATGGCGCGGCGGAAACTTACGCGCTTTTCAAGCTGCAGCGCAATGTTCTCGCTCACCAGTTGCGCGTCCAGTTCCGGCTTGTTCACCTCGATAATGTCGATGAACACGTCGCGATTGGTGCGCTTACCGAGCTCGGTCTTGAGCTTCTCGATCTCCGCGCCCTTGCGCCCGATCACGATGCCCGGCCGCGCGGTGCGGATGAGGAAGCGCAGCTTGTTGCCCGGCCGCTCGATCTCCACCGAGCTCACGCCAGCCGCCTTCAGCTTCTCGCGCAGCTCAGCCTTCAGCTTCACGTCCTCGACCAGGAGCTTGGCGTACTCGCGCTCCGAGAACCAGCGTGACCGCCACGGTTTGTTGATTCCCAGCCGGAATCCGTAAGGATGGACTTTTTGTCCCATATACTTCCTCTCAAAAATCTCCGGGCTTACTTGCCGGACTTCTTCTTGGTTGCTGCAGTTTTCTTGCCTGCCGGCTTGGTTTCTTTCGCCCGGGCCGCAGCTTTCGTCTTCGCTGCTTTGGGCACGGCCTTTTTCGCCTTGGCTGGCTTCGCGACCTCCGCTGCGGGCGCCGTCTCTTCCGCCTTCGTCACCAGGCCCTTCTCGGCCTCGCGCTCCGCAACCGAAAGCACGATGTGCGTAAGCCTCCGCTGATAGCGGTAGGCCCGCCCCATCGGCGCCGGCCGGATGCGCTTCATGCGCGGTCCGTCGTTGGCTACCGCCAGCTTCACGTAGAGGTTGTCCACGTCCAGATCGATGCCCTCTTCGCCGGCCACATACTTCGCGTTGTCGATCGCCGAAGTCAACAGCTTGTGCACCACCGGGGCGATGCGCTTGCGGGCGAAGGCCGTCGTGTCCAGCGCCTCCTGCACTCCGCGCCCCTTGATCAGTTCAAGCACCAGCCGCGCCTTCTGCGGCGACACGCGCTGGAACTTCGCTTCGGCTCTATATTCCCTTGTTGCCACTGCCATACTCATGCCTTCCTCAAACTTCAGCTTTCAGCCTGCATCTCCTACGCCGGCTTTGCGACAGCCTCGGTGGTTGGCGCCTTGGAGCCGCCGGTGTGGCCCTTGAAGACCCTCGTCGGTGCGAACTCGCCCAGCTTGTGTCCCACCATGTTCTCGGTCACGTACACGGGAACAAATTTATTGCCGTTGTGCACGGCGATCGTGTGGCCCACGAACTCGGGGAAGATCGTCGAGCGCCGCGTCCAGGTTTTCACCACTTTCTTGTCGTTGGCCTTGTTCAGCGCTTCAATCTTCACCAT
>JBEKAJ010000331.1:0-3233 GCA_050018295.1 Occallatibacter sp.
AGAGCTGGGACGTGGTGAATGAGGCGATTTGGCTGCAGGACGGAAGACCAGATGGGTTGCGCAAATGGCCGTGGCTTGAATTGATCGGGCCCGAGTATATCGAGCTGGCATTTCGCACGGCGGCGGAAGCGGATCCTCACGCGAAGCTCACTTATAACGACTACGGAATCGAATCAGACCAGCCGGACGAAGTGGCCAAGCGGGCGCAAGTGCTGGCGCTGCTGAAGAGGCTGAAAGCGAACGGCGTGCCGATCGGCACAATGGGCGTGCAGAGTCACCTACATGCCGCGGGCGCCCAGCCGGGCGCAGGGCTCAGGGAGTTTCTGAGCGAAGTGGCGGCGCTGGGACTCGAGGTGTACATCACGGAGATGGACGTGGTGAGCGCGGGGATTGGTGGCGGCCAGGCGGGGCGCGATCGAGCGACGGCGAAGGTGTACGGCGATTATGCTTCGCTGATGCTGGCCGACCCGAACGTGAAAATGCTGCTGACATGGGGACTCTCGAGCGATCACACCTGGGTGAACGCGCCCGACCAGAGGATGCAGCGGTTTCCGGACATCTGGAGCGAGCGTCCGCTGCCGTTTGACGACGACAATGCGCCGACGCAGGCGTTCTGGGCGTTGCGGGGGGCGTTCGACGGAGCGAACAGGGAATAGAAAAGCGGCGAGCACGCCGGCGAGAAGACGGGGAGTAGCCAAATAGCCAGCAGGGAGTAGGATGGCAGGGACCGAACCACGATCCACGCGGCTATTTTTGGTATTTCCAGTTGCGTTGTTTGCCTTCGGCGATCCAACCGACGGCCGTGGCGATGCGTTGCTCGCGTGTTTCGGGGCGCTTGGCAGAGACGATCCACTCAATATATTCACGGCGGCAACTGGGGCTGAAGTCGGCAAAAGCGGGGGCAGCTTTTTTGTTCTTGCCGAGAGCGCGGCTGAAGTCGGGAGGGGTCTTAAGGGCTGCCCGGGCCGGTTTGACGACGCGAGGGCGGGCTGCGATTGGGCTCCGTTCCTGGCCACTCTCAATGAGAGCCGCAGCCTGAGCAACCCAGTCGATGATCTTCTTTTCTGGCGGGAGTGAGGCGATGCCGGTGATGCGGCCAAGCGAGCCCATGGCTCCGTCGCGCACGACGCCGGCCTGGCGCAGGATGGCTCCAATTTCGAGCCCCCAGAAGCCCAGGCTGCAATGCTCCTTGAAAGCCGACATGTTGCAGAGGATGACGCCGCGGTACTCGAAGAACGGGCGGCTCCACTTCATGGTTTCTTCAACCTGGGGGCACCCAGCGTGGATAAGCTTGCGCAGATGGACAAGGATAGGCTGGGCAAAGGGACGCGACTTTTGGATGTAGGCGTCGATTTTGGGATTGTGATGTTGCGTCGGCATGCGAGTCTCCGAAAGCGAGAATAACAAGGAACAAGAATGGCGGTAAATGAAGAGTTGCCGGAAGGGAATAGAGGGCCTAGGCCGCAGGGCCGCATCGCTTAGGATCAAGTCTAAGAGCGCATGAGGATTCGTTTTTTCCCAACTTCATTTTTTGGATGGGCGGGCTTGGTGCTGGGCGCCGCGGCGTGGGCGCAGCAGTTGCCGCCTGTCGAGCCGCCGGCACCAATGCCGACGCCGCCGGGCGAGACGGCGAATCTGCGCGTCACGACGACAGAGGTGCTGGTGCCGACGCTGGTGGAGGGGAAGGGCGGAAGCATTCTCTATGGGCTGAAGCCGCAGGACTTTGTGCTCGAAGACAACGGCGTGCCGCAGAAGATTAAAGTGCAGCCAGAGATGGATACCGCGCCGGTGGCCCTGGTGGTCGCGGTGGAGCAGGGCGGGGTGAGCGTGCTGGAGTTTGACAAGCTGGCGCGACTGGGCCCGCTGCTCGATGTGTTTCTCTTCGACCCGCGCAGCCAGGTGGCGCTGGTGGGATTCGATTCTGTACCGCATCTGATCCAGGACTTCACGCACTCGGACGACCAGGTGAATGCGGAATTGACGAAACTGGAGCCGGGCAATGGCGGAGCGGCGATTCTGGACACAGTGAATTACGCGGTGACGCTGCTCGAGTCGCAGCCCAAGGAATACAGGCGCGTGCTGCTGCTGATCAGCGAGGAGCGCGACCATGGAAGCAAACACACCAAGCCGGTGCAGCTGATCAGGAAGATTGGTGAATCGGATGTGCTGGTGCTGAGCGTGACGTTTTCGCCGGCGACCGCGGAGTTGGTGAACGGGTTGACGCGGCCGTACGAGGAAAGTGCCGGAGCCGATCTGCTGGCTCCGCTGGTGATGGCGCTGAAGGCGTTCAAAAAGAATGTGGCCAAGGAAGTGGCGGCGGAAAGCGGCGGCGAGTACACGACGTTTGTCAGCGACAAGCGCTTCGAGGCGCGGGTGATGACGGCGGCGCGGGATGCGCGCAACCGGTACCTGATTACGTTCAGCCCATCGGATCCAACACCGGGGTTGCATACGATTCGCGTGCGGACGACAGAGGATTACGGAGCAAGGATTGTGGCCAGGGCGAATTACTGGCGGGACGCAGGGAGCAGCCAGTAGGGAGTAGAAAGACAGGGAAAAGGGAATAGGGAATTAGGAGACAGGGACCAAGCCACCCCACCGAAGAAAAACTGCCTGTGGGGCCTCGGTTGAGGGAAATGCCGCTCGGCTTCTTTTGCTCCAGCAATTCTGGAATCGCTGGATCTCGAGCAGCGGTGATGCCGCCTATGCTGGTTTTTGAACCAGCCTGCGCGCTGCAATCGCCATCGGGAGTCGGCTGAACCCCGCGAAGAGCATGCTGATCCCGATCAGAGTTCCAATGGCCCACTCGCTGCTCGATGGCCAGCTCAGGCCGATCATTGAACCCAGAATCAGGGCGATGACGCCATCGAAGAAAAGCCAGCCGGCGCCTTTCAGGTGGCGGATGCGGAAGGCCAGAATCAAGACCAGAACGCCCTTGAGGTAGAGGTAGCACGCAAGAATCAGCGTAAGCGAGGCGAGGCCGGCGACCGGCCAAACGAGGATGTAAACCGCCAGACCGAGGTAAAGCAGGCCAAGAAGAACCTGCCAGAGGAGGCCTCCGGTTGAACGGATGTGCCAGGCAATGGCCAGGTGCGCCACGCCGCCAAGCACCAGCAGCCAGGCAATAACTACCGCCACGCCGATCCCTGCGGCAAGCGGAACAACAATCGCCAGCAAGCCAGCGAGGATCAACAGAATACTCAGCGCGATAGCCCAGCCGACAGATTGTTTCT
>JBEKAJ010000332.1:0-3178 GCA_050018295.1 Occallatibacter sp.
GAAGAGGTCTCACGCGCCGCTTTGCGAACCTGTCCGGTTCTTTCATAAAGGGTCGACAACGCTTCGTGTGCCTCGAAGGCAGAATCGCTTCGGGGCGCCGATGTGATGACCTGAAGCAGAATCCTGCGACCCTGAGTCGATCGGTCGAGTGCGATGTCGGCAACCCCCTGGCAAAGCAAACCGGAGGAACCAGCCGCTTCCTGGTTTATCCCAACCCAATCGTGTGCAATACAAGAGTCGTGATACTGCCCGAAGGCGCGAAGAGAAATGAGACAAATCGCAAGCGCAAGCAAAGGCCTGGCGGTCCGTTGCATGGGAAACGAGCACCTCTGTTCTTTCCGGAAACTAGCGATCATCTTACTCGTGGCCGCAGGGGTATTCCAGCCGTGCTAAATTGAGATTCCACGGGGGTCGCAATGGCACTGGATGCTCAGCTTGCCGCGGGCGGCGAGACGATTGAGTTGCAACAGCAGGTGGCGCGGCTGCAGGCCCTTCTTGAGGCCTCGCGCCAGGTTCACTCCACCATCCGCGAAGAGGAAGTGCTGGAGTCGGTGCTGCGCATCGTGGTGCGCGAGCTGGAGATGGCCGGTGCTGCTTTTCCCGGAACCGGCCTGGCGTACGGCGCGATGCCGAAAGATGCGACCGGCGCAGACGCAGAGCAACTGCTCATCTATCCGCTTGCCGACCGGGACGGCCGCAAGATGACCGATCTTGTGGTTGCGTCTCCGGGTGCGCGCGAGTTAACGCTCTCCGAGGCCGATTTCCTTGAGGGCCTGGCGCTGCAAGCCGCTGTGGCGCTCGAAAACGCGCGCAACCACAAGCGCAACGTCGAGTTCGCGCGCTTGCAGCAGGATCTGGACGCCGCGCGGCGGATTCAACGCTCGCTGCTCCCGCAGGAGCTGCCCGAGATTCCCGGCTACTCCATCGCCTTCCGCTCCGATACCTGCTACGAGGTGGGCGGCGACTATCTCGATATCGTCGGACAGCCCGACGGAAGCCTGCTAATCGCTGTGGCCGACGTGGCCGGCAAGGGACTGGCCTCGGCCATCATGTCCACCAGCTTCCGCGCGGCCTTTCGCGGCATGGCGCTCACCGGCCCGCCGCTCGACGAGTTGGCCACGCGCATGAACCAGCACCACTGGGCCGAAGGCGAGGAGGCTCGCCGGCGCTACGTCACGGCCATCTTTCTCCGGCTGCATCCTGAAGCGGGCGAAATCGAGGTGGTAAATGCGGGTCACAATCCCGGGTTCCTCGTCGCGCCGGGAGCGCCGTCGGTCCAGTTTGATGCGGCCGGAACGCCCCTGGGCCTTTTGCCCGGCATGCGCTACACGGCCGAACGGCACAGCTTCGTGGACGGAGCGCGGTTGCTCTTCTACACCGACGGCCTGACTGAGGTCTTCAGGGGAGATGAAGAGTTTGGTCCGGAAAGGCTTTTGAATGAATTTTCTACGTGTCCGGCCCTGAAGGCCGATGGTATCCTCGATGCATTGTGGGTAGCCATTGAAGCGTTTGCCGAGGGCGGCCCGCAAGCTGACGATATGACCGCATTGGCGCTGTGCCGCGGAGAGATGCCGGAATGAGTGAGCCAAAAACCACCACCGTCGAGGTCCGTCTGCCCACCAAAATGGGCTACGAGAAGGTGGCCATGAGCACGGCGTCAGCAGTTGCCAAGCTGATGGGCTTCCCTGAGGATCGGATCGAAGATCTGAAGACGGCAGTGGCCGAGGCGTGCATCAATGCCATTGAACACGGCAACCGGCTGAACGAAAAGCTGTCGGTCGGTGTGGTTCTTCGCGCCGATAACGACGCGCTCGAAGTGAAGGTGATCGACGATGGCAAGGGGATCAAGACTCAGCCCGCCAGGCCCGACATCGATCGCAAGATGCACGGCGAAGAAGACCCGCGCGGCATGGGAATGTTCCTCATCCAGGCGTTGGTAGACGAAGCGGAATGGGTGACCGGAGCGGATGGCAAAAGCAGCTACGTCCGGCTGGTGATCAAGCTGGACAAAGCGGCGGCGTAGTCTGGAGCAGAGCCTAATCGAAAGTGGAGGCAATCGACAAGTGGAGAGCGAGACCAGATCGCACGTTGACCAGCTCAAGTCCTCGTTGGGATACCCCGTGGCCGTCCTCCGTTTTGAGGGCGATATTGCCAGCACCTCGAAGGACGCGGTCCTGGGCGCCTACGAGGGCCTGCCCAGGGAAACGACAAAGCTCATCCTGCTCGACTTCACGCGCGTGGACTACATCAACTCCAGTGGAATTGCCTTGGTCATCCAACTGCTTATTCAAGCCGCGCACGCTGGGCAAACCGTCTTCGCTTTCGGCCTCTCGGCGCACTTCACCAAAGTCTTCACCATGGTGGGCATCACGAAATACGCGCGCTTATTCCCCAACCAGGCCGAGGCCCTCGCCGCGCTGTAAGGGCGTGCTCTATTCCGCTGGATTAAATCGATGAGCGTGCGCTCCTGCCCGCCACAGCTTTACTGCGGCCCCTTGTCGCCCCTGGAGAACGGGTTCGGGAGGTGGAACGGCGATTCCGGCGAGGACTCCTTCTTTTTCGAGCTCGCGTCCTGCCGCAGCACGGTGCGCTGTGAATTAATGCACAACCAGCCGCCGTGGACCCGCTCGAAGACCTGAGTAAAGACGCCTTTTTCGTCCACTTGGCCTGAAGCGGTCTTGTGGTGCAAAGTGTAAGTGCCGTTGGCCACGGCAATATCACCGAGCATGCGCACGGTAACGACCTTCTGCGTGAGGTAGAGGGTCTTGTCTTCGCCGCTGAGCACCTGCGCCACCTGCTGGTTGCGCGTCGTCACATCGCCGCTCGCGGAAACGTCAACAAACAAGGGAGATAGCACCAGTTCCAGGGCGTACTGGTCACGCCGGTTCACGGCGTCGGACCAACTGTCTTCAATCTTCTGGAATTGCAAGATCTCTGGGCTGACAGTTTCCGTCACGCCGGGCTTGTCTGCCGGCGGAACGGCACCTGTTGCAGGGTTGGAAGAGGAGTTCTGGGCGAATGCGGCGCAGCACAGAAGAGAGAAAGAAAAGAACAAGAGAAAGCGGTTCATGCGTGGATTGAGCTCCAACCTTGAAAGCAGTGTTCCTCCAAGAATCATAGCTCTTTGGACTCCGCAATCGGGGCGCTGGGGAGCGAAAAAGTACGAGCTGCGGGAACC
>JBEKAJ010000333.1:0-3108 GCA_050018295.1 Occallatibacter sp.
CTTCTTGTTTCTTCGCTTTCCCCCGTTCGCGGCCGGCGGGAAGGCGTTTTTGCGTTTGTTCTTCTTCGATTTCGGAGGAGACGGTGCGGCCTTTTTGCCGGTAGGCAGCAACTCTTCTTCGACAAGGGCGAACTGAAGCTTGCGTTCCTGCGCGAGGACGCGGTCTAGGATCACTTGCACGCGGTCGCCTGCTCGGAAGCGGCGTCCCGTGCGCTCGCCGACAATCTCGTGCGTGTTCTCGCGCCAGGTAAAGCGGTCGGCGCGCAGAGTGTCGATGGGAACAAGGCCCTCAACGAAGAGATCAGTGAGCTCGACGAAGAGACCGTACTTGGCTGGGTTGAGGATGAGGGCGGCGAATTCCTCGCCTACGCGGTCCTGCATGAAGCGAACCTTCTTCCATTCGACAAGCTCGCGCTCGGCTTCAGCGGCGCGGCGCTCGGTGTAGCTCGTTTCCTCTGCGATCTCGGCGAGTTCGGGCTCGGGGATGGGATAGTTCAGCGGAGCCAGCGGAGTTAGCGGTGCTGGCGGAGCTAGTGTGGCCCCGGTTTTCGCCTCGGAGAGACGAGCCGCTACCTTAGCCTGTCCCACAGACTCGCGAGGATGGGGCACCCCATTTGTCGGTCGTGGCTCATTGGGGTGCGACCAGGGCGAGCTGAGTCGATTTGAATCGACGGTTCGATGGCCGGGGACGCCAGCGCGGAGAAGCGTTTTCGCGATGCGGTGGACGATGAGGTCGGGATAGCGGCGAATGGGCGAGGTGAAGTGGGTGTAGGTGGGCGCGGCGAGGGCGAAGTGGCCTTCGTTGACCTCGGAGTAACGTGCCTGACTGAGCGAGCGCAGCATGAGGTAGCTGAGGATGCGTTCCTCCGGTTTGCCCTCGATGCGCGCGGCCAGCTTTTGGTACATGCGGGGCGTGACGGCGATGTCCTCTGGCACTTCGTGCAGGCGTGGATTGCGGCCCTGGCCGTGCGATTCGCGGCGCTCGGCGCGGGTGACTACGCGCTTCACAGGAAGCGGTCCAAGACCAAGCGAATAACCAAAGCCTGCGGCGAGCTCTTCGAACTGGACGACGCGGCGCGGATCGGGCTTCTCGTGGATGCGATAGAGCGAAGGGACGCCGAGGTCTTCAAGCCAGACGGCGACGCACTCGTTGGCGGCTAGCATGAATTCTTCGATGAGGCGATTGGCCCAGGTGCGCTCGGCGCGGGTGACGCCGCGCATTTGTCCGTGCTCGTCGAACTCGATGACCGGCTCGGGCAAGTCGAAGTTGATCGAGCCGCGCTCCTCTCGGCGCTGGTTCATCAGGACGGCGAGGCGTTTCATGCGCTCGAAGCGCTCACGCGCTTCTGCGTTTTGGACAAGAGCATCGGTTTGGTCAAGGATTGCGGACACGGCCGTGTAGGTCATGCGCGCGACGGAGCGAATGACGCCTTCGACAATCTCGAAGCTTTCGATGTTGCCCGCGGCGTCGAGCTGCATGATGCAACTGAGCACGAGGCGGTCCTCGTTGGGGCGCAGGCTGCAGATATCGGTCGAGAGCTCCTGGGGCAGCATGGGGATAGCGCGATCGGGGAAGTAGACGCTGGTGCCGCGGATGCGGGCTTCGAGATCGAGGGCCGAGCCGGGAAGGACGTACTCGGACACATCGGCGATGTGGACCTGGAGTTCGTAGCCGCCGTGGGCGCGCTCGCGGACGAGGACGGCGTCGTCGAAGTCACGCGCGGTCTCGCCGTCGATGGTGACGATAGGGAGCGAGCGGAAGTCGGCCCTGAGGGCGGCAAGGCTTCGGTCGAAGTGCGCGACCCTGCGCGCTTCGGCGAGGACGGCCTCGGGAAAGATGCGCGGGAGTTGATGCTTGCGGATCATCATCTCCACGTCGACGCCGAATTCGTCGGGTGAGCCGAGGACTTCAATGACACGGCCGATGGGTGGGCGCGTGGGCGTGGGCCAACTGGTGATCTCGACGTCGACGACAAGGCCCTCCAAGGCTTCCAGGCGCTCCGCGCTTTCTGGTTTTGGACTGACTCTTGCTTCACGACCAAGTACGCGATGAGGCGTTTGAACTGGGGCGAGAGGGATTTCCGCGCCGGGAGGAATGACGATGGGCTGTGTCATGCGGTCGTCGAAGGGAATGACTACGTTGTTACGCCCACGATCGGCACGCGCGATACGAAACGTCCCGACGACAGTGGGGTTGCACCGCTCGAGGATCCGCACGATACGCCCCTGCTGCCGGCCGTCGGCTTTGGGAGGCTCGACCTCGACCAATACCTGATCGCCCTGCATGGCGGCATTGATCTCGTTGGGGGGGATAAAAATGTCTTGTACCGCAGGAGGAGGCTTTGAGCCCTCTGCGGAGGGTTTGCGGTTGGGCCGGACAAAGCCGTAGCCGTCGCGGTGCAGATCGAGGCGGCCAACGGCGAGATTCTCGCGGGGCGCGGGCCGGGACACTGCCCGGGGAAGGATCCAGTGCTCGCGGTCGAGCTGAATGAGTTTGCCAGCCACCGTGAGCCGGGCGAGGTGCTCGAGAAGAAGACGGCGCTCGCGCCCGCCGCCGAGCGAGAGTTCGCGGACCAATTGCTTGTATCCGGCCTTTTGGCCCGCCGAGGCGGCGATCCGGGCGAGCAATTCGCGATCGGTCATACGCCAAGATTAAGGCAAGTTGAGAGCCTTAAACCGTCCGGCGGGCAGAGACTGCACAGAAAACATCGACTTGCCGTAGAATGGGGGGTACGCGTGGTCCTGGCGGAGCCGGAAGATTGATTCGTCCGATTCCCGGCCGCCCAGGAGATGGCCGCGGCGAGTGCTCGAACGGCGAGCGGATTTAGATTTTTTGGGTGCGAGCCTTTGGCCTTGCCTTGGCATCCCCGGTCCTCAGCGGACAGAAAAGGAAGAAACCCTTGAGCGCTATGTGGAAACCAAGTCAGACTGGATCGACCTCCCCAACTCCCACGCCGGAGCCGCCGCGCGCTGCGCCTCCCGCGATCGCGCCTGAAAACCCCTCCCGCCTGCAGGCGGGAACCGCCGATCAAGCTACGCTCGGCAAGGGGCTGTTCGTCAAAGGCGAAATCACCGGCTCCGAGTCTTTATATATTGACGGCAAAGTGG
>JBEKAJ010000334.1:0-3028 GCA_050018295.1 Occallatibacter sp.
TTCATGGCTGCTCCCTTGTCCGCCGCAGCGGACCCGCTTGTGTACTCGTCAAAGCGAATGCCCTGCTGCTCGCAGAGCAAATCGAACATGCGCACCACCGCCGCGTGCGGCTTGCCCTCGCCGCGCTCGTATTTGGTGAGCGAGTTGGGATGCACTCCCAACCGCTCCGCCATTTCGTATTGATAGAGATCAAGCTGCTTGCGCGCGATGAGCAGCTTTTCTCCGAAGGTTAGGTCAGGCATCGACAACAGCTCCTGGCCGCTAGCTTCTAGCTAGAGGCTGCTTTCGCGTACACTTCCTGCGCCGCGGCGACGGCCTGGCCAAACTTGACCGGCAGCCCGAGGTTGTCCTTGGCGATATGCTCCATGGCGCCCAGCAGCGCGACGGTGTCGAGATAGTCGAAGAAGCCGAGGTGCGCGACGCGGAAGATCTTGCCCTGCATCTCGCCCTGTCCGTTGGCCGCTACCAATGCAAACTTCGCCTTGAGCGCTTTGACCACCACGCCTGAGTCCATGCCTTCAGGGACCGCAACGGCCGTGGCCGCGGCCGCCGGGGAAGTGGGCGCAAAGAGCGTGAAGCCCAGCGCCACAAGGCCCGCGCGCGTGGCCGCCGCGTTCACCTGCGCGTTGTCGACCAGCGCGATGCGGCCTTTTTCGAGATCGCCGCCTGCCTGCCCGGCAATGTAGTCGAGGGCCGCGCCCAGCGCGGCAACCAACGCTACAGCGGGCGTGTAGGCGCTCTCGCCCTTCACCGCGTTCTTCCGCTCCTTGCGCAGATCAAAGTAGTAGCGCGGATTCTTGCTGGTCTCCATGGCCGCCCAGGCGCGGTCGCTGACGCTCAGATAGGCAAGGCCGGGCGGAATCATGACCGCCTTTTGCGAACCGCCGATAAGCACGTCGATGCCCCAGCCGTCGACATCGAAGTGCGTGGTGCCGAGGCCGGTGATGCCGTCGACGACCAGCAGTGTGTTGGGAGCAACCTCATCGCGCAATTTTGCGATGGCCTCGACGTCGTGACGAACGGCCGTCGAAGTCTCGGTGGCCTGCGTATAAATGACTTTGTGCTCCGGCTTGAGCTCCGCGCGGACAGCTGCCAGGTCGAAGGTCTGGCCGTAGGGCGCAGTGAGCACGTCGGGCTCGCAGCCGAAGGCCTTCGCCAAGCCGGTCCAGCGCTCGCCAAATTTTCCGGCGGTGAGCACCAGGACTTTGTCGCCCGGCGAGGTCAGATTCGAGACCGAGGCCTCCATGGCGCCGGTGCCGGAGCAGGCGAGCAGCAGGACATCGTTTTTGGTGCCCACGAAAATCTTGAGCTGGGCGAGCACCTTCTGGAAGAGGGCGCGAAACTCCGCCGTGCGGTGGTGCATGTCGGCCGCAGCCATCGCAAATTGAGCTGCGGGAAGGAGAGGCGTTGGGCCTGGAGTAAAAAGGCGAGTCTTACGAATCATTTTTCCCTCGTTTCGGACTGACGGGAATGGCGAGGCAGTCCGGAAATCACATAATACACAATTTTGTGATTTTTGTGGCTGAATGTTGTGGAAAAATTCAACGTGGCTCGGAATTTGGGCAAAATGGTCCTCATTTCGCACTCAAGTTCCCGGAATCGGTACAATTCTTGTTTGGCGGGCTCTTCTTTGGGGCCGCCTTTGCCGCGGATCAGGCGGCGAAGGGTTGAAGCAAGAAGTCAGGAGCAAAGGAAATGACCGACGCAGGCGAACTCGAAGTCCTTGTGAGTCAACAGATTGTGATCGCAATGAAGGCGCACGACGCCGAGCGCACGGGCACGCTACGGCTGATCAAGAACGCGTTGAAAAACAAAGCGATTGAGAAGCGCGCGGCGCTGACGCAGGCCGAGAGCGAGCAGGCGCTGGCCACGATGATCAAGCAGCGGCGCGATTCGATTGAGCAGTTCGCAAAGGGCAACCGGCCCGATCTGGTTGCCAAGGAGCAGGCCGAAATTGTGGTGATCGAGGAGTTCCTGCCCAAGGCGCTGGACGAGGCGGGGCTGGCGAAGCTGGTGGCGGAGGCGATCGGCGAGCTGGCTGTAACGCTGGGGCACAAGCCGACGGTGAAGGAGATGGGCCCGGTGATGAAAGCCGTCCAAGGCAAATTGCAAGCGGCGGGGCTGCGCGCCGATGGGCGCGCGGTGAGCGATTTGGTAAAGAAGGAGTTAGCGGGGTAGGAGCCGATCGTTGTGGAAGCAGACTTTGGGCGGCTTACGCTGCCCCTGCGGCTCAAGAACTATTCACCGCAAAGGCGAAACTAATCCCCCCAGTTGGGGTTTTTCCACTAGGCCCTCCCCCTGGGCTGCCGGAACTCCTTTTGCTTCGGACGGAACGGAGTCCGGCAGTGCTGAGGCCCGGAGCGGACTGAGAGGGACGATGAAACCCCGAACGAATCTGCGTGTTTCGTCCTTAGCGCGGCTTTCCCCCCAGATGAACCAAGCGCCTCGCCCATCGCTTTCCCACGAGTTGCAAACACAAAACAGACCGAGCGCAACGAATTGGGTTTTCGGCGCGGCGCTTGGTGTCCTCGCGCTGGCTTTTGCGGCGCATGCGAATGCCCAGCAGGCGTACGCGGGTTCGCCTTACGGCAATTCCGGCAGCCCGTACCCGAGCGGCCAGTACGCGCCGCAGTACGCGCAGCCCGCGCCTCAAAACGGCTACACGCAGCCGCAATATCAGCCGCAGGCTCCGCCGGATCAACAGCCGCAGTACGCGCCCCAATACTCCGCTCCGCAGCAACCTTACCCTCAACAGGCGTACCCCGACCAGCAGCCCTACAGCACGCCAGCGTCGCCGTATGCGCAGCAGGATGAGAGCCAGGCGCCAGCGCCGGCTCAGGCGCTCAGCGCCGAGGATCTGGAGCAACTGCTGGCGCCGATTGCGCTCTATCCTGATGCGCTGCTGGCGCAGGTTCTTGCCGCGTCAACCTATCCCGCGCAGGTAGCAGTCGCGGACCAGTGGCTGCAGCAGATGCGCGCACAAGGGTATAGCTCACCCGATCAGATTGCCGCCGGCGCCAACGCGCAG
>JBEKAJ010000335.1:0-2981 GCA_050018295.1 Occallatibacter sp.
ATGCACGGTTGAAAAAACGGTTTGAAAAAGGAATTCACGTTCCCTCCTTTCAGCTTCGCACCGCGTGCGCAGCCCTCGATCTTCGATTCATCGTCACAAACCCAGCATAAAAAACTCTGCTGAGCACATCCCATGTTTCTTTCCACAAGCCGCCCCTAAAACCTGAGAACTCGCACTCGCTCGCCGCCCATGAGCGGCTCCCGCAGTAACTTCCTTAAGGGATTCTGACATCTGACGGGGGCTCACTCTGCGTTCAACGTCTTCAGCAGGCTGCGGGGTTCGCGCTGGATCTTCTCTTGCAAAAGTGAGATCGCGTAGATGAGTTGCTCGGGACGTGGCGGACACCCGGGAACATAAACATCCACAGGAACTACCTGATTCACGCCCTGCACCAGAGCGTAGTTGTTAAAGACGCCGCCCGAAGTGGCGCAAGCGCCCATCGAAATCACCCACTTGGGCTCGGGCATTTGATCGTAAAGACGGCGCAGCACGGGGGCCATCTTTTGCGACACCCGCCCCGCCACAATCATCAGGTCCGACTGCCTCGGCGAGGGCCGGAAGACCTCCGCGCCGAAGCGTGCAATATCGAAGCGCGACGCGCCCATCGACATCATCTCGATGGCGCAGCACGCCAGCCCAAATGTCATGGGCCACACCGAGTTCTTGCGCACCCAGTTCACCGCAAAATCCATCGAAGTGAGAAAGACCCCCTCCGGCTCTTCGTAGCCGTAGTTCGCCTCACCCACCTTAATGCGATTCTTCGCGCTGCTCTCAAGCGCGCCAAAAAGATAGTGGTCGCGCTCCGTAGTAGCCGCCATAGCCCTACTATATAACTCCCCTCCCGCCAACAGGAATGGTCAGAATTGATCAGGTTGATATTCCTGAGTGAATCCTAAGGCTGCCTCCGCAGTCTCCCTTATTCATGTCCCAGGAGTCCATCCCTCCTGGCCTCGCCGCGTCCCTCCGATCATGATGATGCAATGGGGATTTCGTAGAAACTTGCGTTATTCCTCTGTCTTTACGAGAATGATACGAAAGCCTAAAGTGCCATTCGCTATGATTCTGGCTGGCGGCCGCCTGAGTCGGCTCCCGGACGCCTTTACCTTGTGCCGTACGGCTGGTCTTCCATCGCCAGTCGTGTAACTTTCACAGTTTTTCTCCGCGCCTTGCGCGTACAAATTTGAACCGGAAGACCTTATGCCCTCTCGTTTCTTGAAGCTGTTGTTCCTGTTCGCGCTCCCTGCACACCTCGCACTGGCTGTGGCCCCGGCGATCAACTCCAGCGCAGCCGCGCAGGCCCCGGCAACGCAGGCGCAAATCGCCGCCCTGCAACAGGCCGTCCAGAACGCTCAATCCGCGGGCGATAACGCCTGGATGCTCACCTCGGCGGCGCTCGTGCTGCTCATGACCGGCCCCGGTTTGGCGCTTTTCTACGGCGGGCTGGTGCGCAGGAAGAACATCCTCGGCACCATGATGCAAAGCTTCGCCATGATCGGTCTGGTCACGATTCTCTGGGCGATGGTCGGGTATTCTCTGGCCTTTGGCCACGGCAATTTGTTCGTGGGCGGATTCGAGCACCTCTTTCTGCGCGGCGTTTCGCTGGACCCGAACCCCGACTATGCCGCCACAATTCCCGAGCAGACGTACATGATCTACCAGCTCATGTTCGCCATCATCACGCCTGCGCTCATCACCGGCGCATTTGCTGAGCGCATGAAGTTCAGCAGCATGGCCCTGTTCCTATCGCTGTGGTCGCTCTTTGTGTACTGCCCCATGGCGCACATGGTCTGGGGTGTAGGCGGACTGCTGAACGCAACCGGCAATCACATCCCCTCGCTCGACTTCGCTGGCGGAACGGTTGTCCACATCACCAGCGGAGTCTCGGCGCTGGTTTGCGCGCTTTATTTAGGCAAGCGACTCGGTTACCCGCAAACGGCCATGCCGCCCCACTCCCTTGTGCTCAGCTTCATTGGTGCGTGCCTGCTTTGGGTGGGCTGGTTCGGCTTCAATGCCGGCAGCGCCCTCGGAGCCGGCCCCCTGGCCACCAGCGCCTTTGTCAACACGCACTTCGCCACTGCCGCCGCCGCTCTTGGCTGGACGATCTTTGAGTGGATTCACAACGGCAAGCCCACGGCTCTGGGCGCCATCTCCGGCGCCGTAGCAGGCCTGGTGGCCATCACTCCGGCCTCGGGATTCGTTCAGCCCATGGCCGCGCTGTTCATCGGTCTCGCGGCCGGCTTCTTCTGCTCCTTGATGGTCTTCCAGGTCAAGTCCCGCTTCGGTTACGACGACTCTCTCGACGCCTTTGGCGTTCATGGCGCGGGAGGCACTCTGGGCGCGCTGCTCACCGGCGTGTTTGCAGTCAGCGTCATCAATCCCATCTACGGCAAGGGCGTGCCCACCGGCGGCATCGACGGGCATTGGAGCCAGATCCTCAATCAACTCGCCGGCATAGGCGTCGCCTGGGGAATCTCCATCGTGGGCACCCTGGTCCTGCTCTTCGCCGTGGACAAGATTTTGGGCCTCCGCGTCGCTCCCGAGCACGAGATGGCCGGCCTCGACCTTTCGCAACACGGCGAAGAAGGGTACGATTTCAATACCTGATCAGTTTTCGATCGGTGCCTTTGGTAGGTCTCAAAGGCAAAATTCTTGAGGTTAAGGCGGCGCTCCAGCGGAACCAGAGTCGATGCATGGCGAAGCCACTAATTTCAAGTCGACGCGACCATCAGGGAGCGGCGACCTTGTGTAAAACTCAAAAAGACTCGGTGACTCTGGTTACGCTCAAGCCGCCCCGCCTGTTACGCTATCGAACGAGGATTCTCTGTTTATGCTGAAGATTGAAGCTGTTCTCCAACCCTCAAAACTGGATGCCGTAAAAGATGCGCTGCTTGAAGCGGGCATCGAAGGCATGACCATTCTCGAAGCCCGGGGCCATGGCCGCCAGAAGGGCCACACCGAGTTCTATCGCGGCCGCGAATATA
>JBEKAJ010000336.1:0-2769 GCA_050018295.1 Occallatibacter sp.
CACTTTGCCCGGTACGCCGAACTTCTCGCGCTTGAAGTCGATCAGCCGCAGCTTCTGCTTGTGCCCGCCGCCCTGGTGCCGGATGGTCAGGTCGCCCGAGTTGCGCCGCCCGCCGGTGCGCTTGCGCGTCGTCAGCAGCGGCTTGTGCGGCGTGTCCGTCGTCAGATCGCCGGTTTCGAGCGACGTCTGGAACCGCAACGTCGGTGTCACCGGCCTGTATGTTTTGATTGCCATGATCTCTGTCCTTGAGCGCCGGCCCATTACTCGATCCAGCTCTCACTTCTTTTCCGGAACTGCCTTACAGTTCCGATATTTCCTACTGTGAGCGTTGCCAGGCCGGGCATTTACTGATCCCCGCCCCCTGTTCCCTGTCTTTACAGATTGCTCACGTACTCCGGCAGCTTCTCGCCGGCCTTCAATTTCACGTAGGCCTTTTTCCAATCCGGCCTGAATCCTGCAAACTTGCCGCGCCGGCGTTCTTTGCCGGCAACATTCGAGGTGCGGACCGCCGCGACCTTCACTTTGAAGAGCGTTTCCACGGCTTCCTTCACTTCAGTCTTTGTAGCCGAGGGCGCAACTTCAAAAACCAGCGTACCCTCGGTCTCTTTCACGCCCAATCCCTTTTCGGTGATCAACGGGCGGCGAATGACGGTGTAGAGTGTCGGCATTACGCGGCCTCCTTTTCGGTGGCGGTTTTCGGCGCCGCAGTCTTGCGTCTTGATGCACTCTTCTCCAGCGCTTCCGTCAACTGCTCAATCGCAGCCTTCGAGAAGATGGCTCGCTCGTAGCGCAGCAGATCGTAGGGGTGAACCTCATTGTTCAGCACCAGTTCCACGCCCTTCAGGTTGCGCGCGCCCAGCACCAGCGATTGCGTCAGCGTCTTGCCGTTTTCTACCAGCAGCGCCGTGCGCTTGGCGTCCAACTTATCCAGCGCTTCGCGGTAGAGCTTGGTCTTGCCTTCCTTGATCTCCAGCGAATCCACCACGGTCAGTTTGCCGTCGGCCAGCTTTGCGGCCAGCGCCGAGCGCAGCGCGCCCAGCAGCTTCTTGCGCGGGAAGGGATACTCGTAGCTGCGCGGCTGCGGCCCGTGGACCGTGTAGCCATGACGCCACAGAGGCGAGCGCACCGAACCGATACGCGCCCGGCCCGTGCCCTTCTGCTTCCACAGCTTCTTGCCGGATCCGGCAACCTCGGTGCGGCTCTTGGTCTTGTGCGTGCCCTGGCGCAGAGAAGCGCGGTAGTGCTTCACCGCCTCCCACAACAGGGCCTCGTTCACCTGCTCCGGCGCAAACACCGCGTCGGCCAGTTCCATCGAGCCCACTTTCTTGCCGCTCATACTCACTACATCCACTTTTGCCATCGTCTTCTTCTTCCGCCGGAGATTTCTCTCCGGCTTTCAATCTCGTGCGCCGCAAAGCATTCGCCGCGGCGAACCCACCGCAGCCAGCTACTTCTTCTTCGCCGCCTTCTTCGCCGCCTTCAGCGGATCCACAGTGCCCAATCCAGCAAAGCCACGGCGCTCGCGCGGCGGAGCCTTTGCCTTCGAGATCAGCACGTAACCCTCGCGCGGACCCGGCACCGCTCCTTCAACCATCAGCAGATTCTCGTCCACATCGATGCCGCGAATGCGCAGATTGCGCACCGTCACCTGATCCGTTCCGAAATGGCCGGGCATGCGCTGGCCGGGAAATACCCGCGAAGGAAAGCTCGAGGCGCCGATCGATCCCTGCACCTGGAACATGTGCCCGTGCGACTTGGGACCGCCGCCGAATTTATGCCTCTTCACCACGCCAGCAAATCCGCGGCCCTTTGACGTGCCGATTACGTCCACGAACTTTGCGTCGGAAAAGATGTCCACCAGCACGCGATCGCCGGCCTTGGTTTCTGCCACGCCATCGGTCGCCGCCTCAACGTCCACTTCCTTGATGACCTTCACCGGAGGAGCCTCGCTCTTCGCCAGGTGGCCGTTCTGCGCCTTGGTCATGCGCGAAGCCTTCACGAACTCCACTAGGCCGATCTGCGCCGCGTCGTATCCGTCCTTGGCTGCCGTCTTCAACTGCGTGATCACGCAGGGGCCGGCCTGTAACACCGTAATCGGGTGCACGTCGCCCTTCTCGTCGAAGACCTGCGTCATGCCGATCTTTTTTCCCAGAATCCCTGTGACTGCCATCTTTCCCTCACCTCATCATGCGGGCTTGCATTCCCCGCACTGCCGGAATGAAACCAGTTCTCAGTTTTCAGTTGTCAGTTTTCAGTTGTCTCCATTGGGCAGGAAAGCTGCTGACAATTGATGACTGACAACTACTTCTCAAAGGCTTTGATCTCCACATCCACGCCGGCGGGCAAATCGAGCTTCATCAGCGCGTCCACCGTTTGCTGCGTCGGCTCCAGAATGTCGATCAGCCGTTTATGCGTGCGGATCTCGAACTGCTCGCGCGACTTCTTGTCCACATGAGGCGAGCGCAGCACGCAATACTTGTTCTTGATCGTCGGCAAGGGAATCGGCCCCGCCACCGTTGCTCCGGTGCGCTTGGCCGTGTCCACAATCTCGCCGGTCGAGGTGTCCAGTACGCGATAGTCGTATGCCTTCAACCGGATGCGAATCCTTTGTCCTACCATGACGTCCCTTCAGCTCACAGTTCCCTGTTACTTGATAATTTCCGAGATCGTTCCCGCGCCCACGGTCCTGCCGCCCTCGCGAATCGCGAACCTCAGGCCCTTCTCCATGGCCACCGGCGTAATCAGATCCACCACCAGCTCCACGTTGTC
>JBEKAJ010000337.1:0-2676 GCA_050018295.1 Occallatibacter sp.
AACCGGCAAAACACCCACATGTCCTAGTTCCACGCGCACTCCCGCCGGTCCGTAGTCCCTCTTCACCGCTGAAAACAACCCGATCATCTCGTCCCTCGGCTCGCCATTCGAGTCCGGATTCAGCCCATCCACATAGCTGCGCGACTGGTTCGACAAGAAATTCCCCATCGAGTAAAAGATCACCGTGTCGCGCCCATCCTGCGTCTCGTAGGTCTCAATCGGCTGCAGCGCGTGCGGATGCCCACCCACAATCACCGTTGCTCCCGCCTCCATCATCTTGTGTGCCAGGTCCACGTCCTCCGGCCGCGGCGCCGTCGCGTACTCGATCCCCCAATGCACGCTCACCACCAGCAGATCGCACTGCGCTCTCGCCGCCTTCACCGCCGCCAAAACTGTCGGCTCATCCGCTCCCGGCGCGCCGTTTGCCTCGCCCGGATATGGATAGAAATTCACGTGCGGCTGGTCGTCCTTGTCCGGATTCCGGTTTCCATTCAGCCATCGCGTCATCCCCAGCCAGCCCACCTTGATCCCGTTCGCCTCCGTGATCACAGGCTGCCATGCTGTCGCCGCGTTGTCTGACGTTCCTGCAAACAGCAGCCCTGCCTCTGTCAGGTGCTGGCGGCTTTCGGTAAACCCAGCCCATCCCTGGTCCATCACATGGTTGTTCGCAAACGACACAATCTTGATCCCGCTCGCCTTCAGCGCCTCCGGCAGCTCCACCGGCGCATCAAACAGGAACGCCTTCGTTCCGCGCGAGTGCTCCGGCGCCACCGGCGTCTCCAGGTTCACAAACCCGAAGTCCGCTCCCTCAAGCACGTCCGCCACATCGCTGAACAGCTCCGCCCACCCCTGCTCGCCCTCGCCCGCGGCCGCAGCCGCCGCCTTCACCGACTCATGCGGAATCACATCCCCCGCTACGGCAAAGCTCACCTGCGCCAGATCGTGCGGATAGGGCGTCACCACCGCCGCCGCGCTATGGCTGGATCGGAGTACGGTAAGCAAAGCCGCGCCTGCTGCGATGCCAACGCAAATCGCGGCAACAATCCGCCATCGCTTCCGCAAAACGCTGTCGACCTGTTGAGCGAACTCCCCCATCAGATGCTCCAACCCATGCCAATCCATGGCCTGCCCTACCCTCGCACACGCCTTCTCAAACCGGCCCGTCTCACGATACAAAACCGGGATTGGTCCCAGCATACAGGCACCTTTCCTCGCCCGCCCTCAAAACCTCCACACCCGTATCCGGTTTGTCTACGCTCCGCGAACGTCCGGCCCCTTCCGCTCGTCTATCTTGAAGATAAGACTGTTACCCTTGATCTGGAGCATTCCATCGAGGATTCCCGGCTGTGCGTCTTGTGTGTGCAACCGGCAAGCGCGACCATGACAGATTTCGTCATCAAGCTGGCCGATGAGCGTGGCCACGTGCAGGAGCAAGTCCAGTCCGCGGCCACGGCCGAAGAGCTGCGCGCCCGCTTCTCCCACGCCGGCTATCACGTCTTTTCTGTCCGCGCGCGCGGCAGCATTGGCCTCGGCCGCCGCAAAATCAAGCTCGAGCCCTTCCTCATCTTCAACCAGCAATTCCTCACCCTCATCCGCGCCGGTCTGCCAATCCTCGGCTCCATTCAGATGCTCGGCAAGATCCAGAAACAAGCCGCCTTCTCCAGCCAGTTGGACGACGTCGCCGCCCGCGTCAAGCGCGGCGAGGCGCTCTCGGCGGCCTTCGAAGCGCAGAGCGGCTTCCCCGTCATGTACACCACAACGCTTCTCGCCGGCGAGCGCTCCGGCAACCTCACTGAAGTCCTCGACCGCTACGTCAACTTCCAGAAAGTCGCCCTCACCCTGCGCAAGAAGCTCGTCGGTTCCCTTATCTATCCCTGCGTGCTGCTCGTCCTCGTCTTTGCTCTGCTCATTTTCATGTTCACAGTCGTCATTCCTCAGTTCGCCAAGCTCTACGACCAGCTCGGCAGCAAACTCCCCGCACTCACCGTCGACCTGCTGAACTTCGGCAAATGGATGCAGCACAACATCCTCTGGCTCGCGCTCGGCGCTCTCATCACCGCCGCCGCCTTCTATCGCTTCGCTATCACCGAGCGCGGCCGCGATTTTGTCGATGGCGTCCGCGTCAAGATGCCGGTCTTCGGCAAAATCTGGCTCAAATATCAGGTAGCCCTCTTCGCGCGCACGCTCTCCACGCTGCTCACTGGCGGACTGCCGCTCGTTCCCTCCCTTGAAACCGCCTCGCGCTCCATCTCCTCGCGCCGCGTCTCCAAAGCCGTCGAGGCTTCCATCACCACCGTGCGCGAGGGCAAAAGCCTGGCCGATTCGCTCACCAAGACCGGCGTCTTCCCCGATCTTGCCGCGGAAATGATCGCCGTCGGCGAGCAAACCGGTGCGTTGCCCCAAATGCTCAACTCCGTCGCCGAGTTCTTTGAGGAGGACGTGGCCAATGCTCTCGCTGCCGCGCTCGCGCTCATTGAACCCGCCATCCTCGTCCTCATGGGTGTTGTCGTCGTCTTCATTCTCGTTTCCCTCTACCTGCCCATCTTTTCGCTTGGGCAGACCACTGGGATGTAACTGCTCGAACTTCAGGAGGGTTGTCTCCATGGCCGAATCCAACGTCGCCACGCTCCCCGCTCCAGGCAGCCCCGATCTCCGTATCGACGAGCGCGCCAACGC
>JBEKAJ010000338.1:0-2608 GCA_050018295.1 Occallatibacter sp.
CGACGTCTGCAGCGCCGTTACGCCAGCGCCCACAACAAAACAGGCAGTGAGGAAGAGCGGGAAATTCACCAGCCTGGCCGCCGGAATAAAGAGCAGGCAGCCCACCACCTGAATGAAGAGCGAGACCACCATCGTCTTCTTGTAGCCGACCCACTCGATCAGCTTTGAGGTCGGCGCGGAAAAGACGAAGTAAGCGAGGAAAAACGCCGACTCCGCCAGCATCGCCGACTTGTATCCGACGTTGAAGATCGACCGCAGGTGCGGCACCAGCGACATGTTCAGCGTGGTGATGAAGCCGAACGTCAGGAACAGGGCTGTAACGGTGACGAACGGAACAAAATAGCCCGGCGACGTAAGCGGCGCGGAGGCTTTCGAATCTGCTTGTTTCGAACCGGATGGTCTCGTGTTATCTGCCATAGAAGGTGTTTCCTGCTTTCCCTGGGTCGCTAATTCTGACCTGTGATTTTGATCGGGGCTTCCGTCGTTCGTGGGGCCGCTTTCAAACTCGGCTATTTATCTCCGCCGGCCGGCGTCTTCTTCGGCAGCCGCTCCGCAACTACGGAATCAGCCTTCCCCAGCCCACACAACACTATACGAGAAACAGCAGCATGCTGGCTCAACGTGCCAACGCGCCATGGGATGTTTCTCGACCTCAAGGCCGCGCAATCCGTTATCCTCCAAGTGAGGTACGCCCCATGCCCATTCCCATTCTCAGCGGCGCCAGAAACAAGAAGATCCTTGCCGCCCTTGAGGGCAACTGGCAAGCCGAGATGGAGGGCTACCACACCTACAATACCCTCGCCGACCGCGATTCCGACCCCGTGCGCGCGCAGGTGCTGCGCCATCTGGCCCAGGCCGAGATTGAACACGCCACGCTCTGGGGAGGCCGCATTAAGGAACTCGGCGGACCCGAGCCGGTCTACTCCGGTGGCCCCGGCGGCCAGGCCGACTCGCTGGCCAACCGCGCTGGCGGCATGCGCATGGCGCTGCGCCGCCTCGAAATCGAAGAGAGCCGCGACATCGCCCGGTACGGCGAGCAGCTCAAAGCGCTCGGCGACGAGGGTTCGGTCGCCATCCTCGAGCACGTCATTCAGGATGAGAGGGACCACTACCGCGAGTTGGGTTCGCTCATCCGTGGCCACTACACCGCTCCCGGCGGCGCGCCCAAAATCGAGGCCAAGGCCGTGCTCGAAGAGTTGCTGGCCAAGCGCAACCAGGGCCGCAGGCAGCCCGGCGCGTGGATCGGCGACGCCATCTACGGCGTTAACGACGGCCTCGGCGCAATCTTCGGCATCGTCTCCGGCGTCTCCGGCGCGACCGCCGGCAATCCAAAATACGTTCTCCTCGCCGGCCTCTCCGGCATGATCGCCTCCGCGCTCTCCATGGGCTCCGGCGCTTACCTCGCCGCCAAGAGCGAGCGCGAAATCTACCACGCTGAAATCGCCCGCGAACGCGAAGCCATCCAGATGAACGGCCCCGAGGCCCGCGAGCTGCTTTCGCTCTACTACCAGGTCAAGGGCCTGCCCGAGGAAGACGCCATTCACATGGTCAATCACATCGCCAGCGACCCTGAGCAGTTGCTGCGCGCGCTGTCCGCCGAGCGCCTCGGCTCGTCGGAGGAGGCGCTATCCAACCCCCTCGTCTCGGCCAGCTCCGGCGCGCTGTCCACGGCCGTCGGCGCCATCATCCCGGTCATCCCCTTCTTCTTCATGCAGGGAATCCCCGCCGTCATCGCTGCAGCCGTGGTCTCGCTCGCTGCACACTTCGCCGTCGGCGCTGCCAAGTCCCTCATTACCGTCCGCTCCTGGTGGTCCTCCGGCCTTGAAATGACCGTAGTCGGCGCTGTCGAAGGTGCCGTCACCTACGGGATCGGTATTCTGCTTGGCAAGGGCGGGCTGTAGCCCAGTTCATTTATGTCCGTTTCGCGCTAGAATAAGTAGTGGAATGACCCTCCGCGAGCCCATCCCGGCCCTCAGCGATTGCAAGAACCGCGGTGTCTCGAAGCCAATTGCCTCAAGTCGACGCGAGCCCCAGCGAGCGGCGACCTTCCCTTGCGGCTGCAACGGCACTTTGTTCTTGCAAGAGCTCGTCTAGCGGCTCCCGCCGCATACAGCCGTATTGCGTCTCTTTCCCTTCCCACTTCACTACTCCAAAACTTGAAACCGCGGAGCGGCATCATGATTGATCGCCTGGAACAAATGGAGCAGCGCTACAACGAGATGCAGGCGCAGTTCGCCCTGCCCGAGGTCGTCGGCGACCACGAAAAGTACCAGAAGATCGCAAAAGCGTTGCGCGAAATCGAAGCTCCCGTCGAGAAGTACCGCGAGCTGAAGCAAGTCCGCCAGGGTCTCGCCGGCGCGCGCGCCATGCTGGCCGAGAGCGACGCCGACCTGCGCGCCATGGCGCAAGAGGAGATCGCCGCGCTCGAGCCGCGCGCTCAGGCCCTCGAAGAAGAGCTCAAAGTTCTCCTGCTGCCCAGGGACCCCAACGACGAGAAGAACGTCATCCTCGAAATCCGCGCCGGCACCGGCGGCGACGAGGCCTCGCTCTTTGCCGCCGAAATCTTCCGCATGTACACGCGCTTTGCCGAGCAGAAGCGCTGGAAGGT
>JBEKAJ010000339.1:0-3074 GCA_050018295.1 Occallatibacter sp.
GAAGGCGGCGAGGGGCGTGGAGCCCTGGTCGCCTTTGCCGCGGGTGCGGACGCTGACCGAGCCGGATGATTCTTCCCTGTCGCCGAAGACGAGGATGTAGGGCGTCTTCTGGTTGGCGAAGTCGCGGATTTTGGCGTTCATCTTTTCGTTGCGGGCATCGGTTTCGACTCTCAGGCCGGCGGCCTTGAGCTCGGCTTCGAGCTTCTCGGCATAGGCGACGTGCTTCTCGCTGATGGGGACGAGGCCGATCTGCACCGGCGCGAGCCAGAGCGGGAAGGCTCCGGCGTAGTGCTCAATGAGGACGCCGAAAAATCTCTCGACAGACCCGAACAATGCGCGGTGGACCATGACGGGCTGATGGCGCTCGCCGTCTTCGCCGACGTACTCGAGCTCGAAGCGCGCGGGAAGGTTGAAATCGAATTGAACCGTTGAGAGCTGCCAGAGGCGACCCAGCACGTCGACGAGCTTGACGTCGATCTTGGGACCGTAGAAGGCGGCTTCGCCGGGAATGGCCTTGTACTGGATGCCTTTCGCCTTGAGCACGTTGTCGAGCGAGCGGCTGGCGAGGTCCCAGTCTTCGTTGGAGCCGGCGTAGTGGGCGCGGTCCGAAGGATCCCATGTTGACAGCTCGACCTTGAACTCCTGAAGCCGAAGGTTTTGAGGACGGCTTCGGCGAAATCGATGCAGGCGGCGACTTCGCTTTCGATTTGCGAGGGCATGCAGAAGATGTGTGCGTCGTCCTGCGTGAAGCCGCGCACTCGCAGCAGGCCGTGCATGGTTCCTGAGCGCTCGTAGCGGTAGACGTTGCCGAGCTCGGCGTAGCGCGCGGGCAAATCGCGATAGCTCTTGGGCGAGTTCTTGTAGATGAGGATATGGAAGGGACAGTTCATGGGCTTGAGGCGATAGAGCGCATCGTCAAGCTCCATGGGTGTGTACATGTTGGCGGCGTAGAAGCCTTCGTGGCCGGAGGTCTGCCACAGATTGATGCGCGCGACGTGGGGCGTGTAGACGAGCTGGTAGCCGCGGCGGAGACACTCATCGCGCATCCAATCTTCCATGACCTTGCGGATGATGGCGCCCTTGGGGTGCCAGAAGATGAGGCCGGCGCCGGCGAGCTCCTGAATGCTGAAGAGATCGAGCTGCTTGCCGAGGACACGATGGTCGCGGCGGGCGGCTTCTTCGAGGCGGGCGAAGTGCTCGTCGAGATCTTTTTTGGAAAAGAAGGCGGTGCCGTAGATGCGCTGGAGCTGCGGATTCTTTTCGTCACCGAGCCAGTAAGCGCCGGCGAGGCTGGTGACCTTGAATGCCTTGACGCGGCCGGTGGAGGGGACGTGCGGACCGCGGCAAAAGTCGACGAACTTGCCGTTGCGATAGAAGCTGACCTGGTCGCCGGGAGCGGTGAACTTTGTCACGAAGTGCGTCTTCATGAAGTCGCCGTCGCGCGTGAATTCAGCGAGGGCCTGCTCGCGCGGCTCGTACTCGCGGACGAACGGTTCGTTGCGGGCGACGACTTCGGTCATTTTGGCTTCGATGGCGGCAAGGTCCTCAGGCGTGAAGGGCTTTTCGCGGTAGAAGTCGTAGAAGAAGCCGGAGTCGGTCGCGGGGCCGTGGCCGAGCTTTGTCTCAGGAAAAAGCTCGAGGACGGCGGTGGCCAGGACGTGCGCGGAAGAGTGGCGCAGAACCTTGAGGGCATCGGGATCATTTTCCTTGACGAGCTCAAGGCGTGTGTCTGCCGTGAGCGGCGCGGAGAGATCGACGAGGCGCGGGGCGGCGGCATCTTCAGCGGCATACATGGCGGCTTCCGACGCCGACTGGCCGCCGGGGGCGGAGTTTTGGACGGCGGTCACGGTGAGCGGAGCGATGCGCGCAGCGATGGAGGCCGCGGCGAGGCGCGGGGAGATGGAGTTGGCGATCTCGAGCGGCGTTGTGCCGGAGAGCACTTCGCGAATGGCCCCGTCGGGCAGGTGTACGGCGATCATGTTCGTGCTCATGTGTTTTGTGAATTCCGGTGCGGCCGCGGAATGAAGAAGGATGCGGCCAACTTTTGAGGATAGAGGGTTGAAGGCGCGAAGTCGAGGGCGAGCGGGCTCCATCTGTGCCCGATGCGGACCTTCCGCTGTGCATTTGTGAGAATTAAGATCGACCAAGTCAGGATGAAAAGGAAGGGAGAACAAGCGTGCGCTGGTTTGCTTTGCTCTTCTGGGTCGCGCTTTGTTTTGCCGTCGCGGGGGTTGGCGGGCGATGGACAGCTGGCGAAATTACCGGTTGGTACCGCATGCTTGCACGCCCCGCGATCGCACCTCCGGACTGGGTGTTTGGACCGGTATGGACGCTGCTCTACGGGTTGATGGCCTTCGCGGCCTGGCGCGTTTGGCTGGCGCCACCGTCGCCTGCGCGCAGTTGGGCGCTAGGGCTGTTCCTGGCGCAACTGGCGCTGAATCTGGCATGGACGTGGATCTTCTTTCGCCAGCACGCCATCGGCGCGGCGCTGGTGGAGATCTCGGTTCTCTGGGTGACGATCGGCGCTGCCACGCTGGCCTTCAGCCGGGTTGCGCCCGTCGCCGCATGGCTGATGGTTCCATACCTGGCTTGGGTCACCTTTGCCAACGCACTTAATGCCGCATTCTGGCGGCTGAACTAGGGCGTTCAGGGTGACTGGGTTGAAGCAACGAGGACTCCCGCTCTGGCCAAACGGGGCTCGTGGCTCGTAAAGGGCTCGATTTTCGCCCCTAAAGAGCCGCATTTTGGCGCGGGAAAAACGCAAAAGTGCTGGGTTCGCTCCAGATTGTGCTCAGGAGCGCTCTCAGCCCTACTGCTGTTTCGAACTAGATTCCGCCGGAATCCTGCCGATCAGGTTAGAGAGGCTGCACGTCGGCAGCCTGCCATCCCTTGGGGCCCTTTACGACGTTAAACTGCACGGCTTGGCCTTCTTGCAAGCTCTTGAAACCACTCGAGTTGATTGCAGAGTAGTGCACGAAGACATCCTCGCCGTTCTGGCGCGAGATGAACCCAAAGCCTTTCGCGTCATTAAACCACTTCACGGTACCTTGTTCCATTTTGTTCGTATTTCCTGT
>JBEKAJ010000340.1:0-3248 GCA_050018295.1 Occallatibacter sp.
GTCGCCAGTTGCGCCTGGTGCGTGGCGGGATTGCTGGAGATCCCCGCTGTGTTCAACAGGACCAGGGCCGCGGTTTTTGAAGACGATGTGCCGACCGTGCCTACCACGTAGGTCGGAACCGTCGTAGTAATTGTTCCCGGCGCCGTGTAGGTGACTGTGCAGAAGGTGAACGCATTGGCGCTGCGCACGCAACTCGAGTTGCTCACGGAGCCTTGTCCGCCACCGCTTCCGGTGGAGCTGTTAGCGACCACATAGTTGATGCCAGTGCTGCCGCCGGCTTCTGCAATGTAACCGGTAATGGTTGCGGTCCCGCTGGCGCCAAGTGCGAAATTCTCGGGCGAAAGCGGCTCAAGGAATCCTGGCGTCACCGTCACGGTGGCGCTCGATGTGCCCGTACCGGCGGTAAGCGTGGCCGTCACTGTCACGTGCACGCTATCGGCGGTCAGATAAGGCGGCGGGGTGTATTGGCCGCTGCTTGAGATCGATCCGGCGCCGGTGTTCGCATCCCCGCCTGAAACAGCCCAGGTAACGGTCGCGGCGCCACCACTACTGAGTGTGGCCATGAACTGCTCATAAGCTCCTGAGTTGGAGGAGGCATTGCAGCCGGTGCAGTTGGTATCGATGGCTGCGGTGCCCGGCGAGACGGAGAACGTGCCCCCTCCCCCGCCGCCACCGGATGCGGAGCCGCCGCAGCCCGCGAGCAGAAGGAATACCGGAACAGCCGTCGCTGCCAGCACGCGTGCCGGCCAGCGCCGCGGCAAAGTGGACCCGTGCCGCAGCAAATTGAATTCGGAGCGCTGACCCAAGGGTCGCGCGGGGTGCCTTTGCCGTTCCGTCATCGTTGCCGTACTTTGACTCAGTTCGTCCGGCGCCTTTCTGGCCAGTTTTCTGCACAACCCTTGTTAGACGTACAAATTCTCTTTCCCGTAAGCGCCGGAGCCTACGGAAGACCCCAAAGACAAATCTTCCCCATGTCATGTAATTTTAGACCCTCGTGCCGGGAGAAGAGTTGTCTCACGATGTTCGCACTGGTCCAATCGAACCACTTTTGCTCGCCGCAGCGCAATGCACGAAAGTACTCTGGCGCGGGAATGGGCGCAAATTCGGCCATTCGCTGCGCCCAATTTGATGGCGATCGCCCATCTTCAAACCCGCACAGCACGACGTGAGCCGGAACACCGTAGCGCATTAAACGAACTAGAATTGAACCAGGAGCCATCATGGAATACGTCAATCTTGGCCACACCGGACTGAAAGTCTCCCGCATTTGTCTCGGATGCATGACCTACGGCAGCCCCGCGACTGGAAAGCCGCTGCCCGGCCGCCACGTACCGCCAACGTCTACTCAAACGGGGAAAGCGAAGCGGTACTGGGCCGGTTCCTGAAGGCCAACGCTCGGCGCGAGTCGGTCGTAATCGCCACCAAGGTGCAGGGCATGATGCGCGATGAGCCGAACGGAAAGGGTCTCTCGCGCAAGGCGATCCTGTATGAGCTCGACCAGAGCCTGAAACGCCTCGAAACCGACTACGTGGACCTCTACCAGATCCATCGCTGGGACTACGAGACGCCCATCGAGGAGACGCTGGAGGCCTTGCACGACGTGGTGAAGGCGGGAAAGGTGCGCTACATCGGCGCCTCGTCGATGTATGCGTGGCAGTTCGCGCAGGCACTTTATCTCGCCGACCTCCGTGGCTGGACGCGCTTCGTCTCCATGCAAAACCACTACAACCTGCTCTACCGCGAAGAAGAGCGCGAGATGATCGGCCTCTGCCGGGCCGAAGGCATCGCGGTGATTCCCTGGAGCCCGCTGGCTCGCGGACGCCTCACACGGCCATGGAAGGCCGAAACCACCGTGCGCTCGGAGACAGACGTCTTCGGCAAAAGCATGTATTCGAAAACCGAAGAGGCCGACCGCGGGGTCGTCGACCGTCTAGGCGAAATCGCCGAAAAGCGCGGAATTCCGCCTGCGCAGGTTGCGCTGGCTTGGCTGCTCTCTAAGCCGGGTGTCACGGCTCCTATCGTCGGAGCAACCAAACCAAATCATCTGGAGGATGCTGTGGCGTCTCTCTCCGTCCACCTCACACCAGATGAGATCAAAGCGCTCGAAGAGCCGTACGTGCCGCACCCAGTGCTGGGGTTCAGCTGAACCTCGCCTGAATCGCCACAGCCACTCGAGTTTGTTGCGCGCCGTCTGAGCGATTTAGCATCCAGATGTGCCTAACCTCGGCGATCAAGTGCAGTTTGTGCGCGGCGTGGGTCCGCGCGTGGCGGAGATGCTTGCCGAAAAAGGCATCCAGACCGCCGAAGACCTGCTTTATCACTTCCCTTTCCGTTATGAGGATCGCCAGAATCCGGTCAGCCTTGACGAATTAAAGCCGGGCGACGTGGCCAGCGTGATCGGCGAGGTGCGCGGATCGGTGCTGCTGCGCACGCGCCGCATGCCCCTCTTCGAGATCACTGTCGGCCAGGGACGCCACGCGCTCAAGTGCGTCTGGTTCAACGCGCCGTACCTCAACGGCAAATTCCAGGCAGGGCAAACGGTCGCGGTCTATGGCAAAGTCGAGCCGTCGCGCTCCACCACGAACTTCAAAATGATTCAGCCGCAGTTTGAGATCCTGCCCGACGCGAGCGCCGATGCCCAGACGCAGATGCTCGAAGTAGGTCGCATCACGCCGGTCTACGAGTCGCTGGGCGGCAGCCGCCTGGCCTCGCGATGGCAGCGCAAGGTGATCTTCAACCTGCTCGAATCGATGCGCGGCGCGGTACCGGAGTGCCTGCCGCAAACGATGCTGCAGCGGCTCGATTTTCCCGATCGCGAGACGGCGCTGCGCGAGGTCCACTTTCCGCCCGAAGGCACACCCCTCGCACAACTGCAAAGCTTCTCGACCCCGGCACACCGGCGCCTCATCTTCGAGGAGTTTTTCTTTTTGGAGCTGGGCCTGGAGCTTAAGCGGCAGCGCATGAAGGAGCGCAAAGGCATCGCCTTCGCGACCAACGACAAGGTGCGCGGGGCCATCCGCGAGGTGCTTCCCTTTCATCCCACGGGGGCGCAAAAACGGGCGCTCGGCGAAATCGTGGCCGACATGCGCGCGCCCAGCCCCATGCGCCGCCTGCTGCAGGGCGATGTGGGCTCGGGCAAGACAATTGTCGCGTTTCAGGCCATGCTGGTGGCCATGGAGAACGGCTATCAGGCGGCATTGATGGCGCCCACTGAGATTCTGGCCACGCAGCACTTTCTCGCGGCGCGC
>JBEKAJ010000341.1:0-11885 GCA_050018295.1 Occallatibacter sp.
AACTCACCGCCGACGGTTTACTTCAGCCCGCGCGTGGGCGCCTCCTGGGACGTCTTCGGCAAGCGCAACACCGTTCTACGCGGAGGCTGGGGCATTTACCGGAACCAAGAGCAGTTCAACCCCTATGCCCTTGCGGCAGCCACGGCCCAGAACTATAAGACCAGCCAACTGATCGGGGCGCTGACCTTTGCACAGATCGACAGCGAGTCGCCCTTGAATCCCCCCGATTTCACTGCATACACGCTTTCCCCCGGCGACAATGTTCGCCCGATCTACTACCAATACAACGGCGGAATCGATCAGAGTCTGGGCGGGATCCGGTTCTTGCATTTTGGACCCTCGCACCTCTCGGTTGCCTATGTGGGCAGCCACAACGTCAATCTTGGCTCCTACAACAACAGCAGTTACAACAGCGCATCGGATATCAACATCATCTGCGGCATAGAAACGGGTTGCCCCGCGAACAACAACCCAAACATACCTACCGGACAGGACAGCCTGTTCCAAGTGGCCCTGGGATCGCTGCCGACCGCCATGACTTCCGTTCAGGGTGTGGGCGGCGGCATCAGCAGTCTGGACACGCCGGAGACGGACTTCTTCCGCCCCTACCCGTTCTACCAGCACGTCTACCGGTTGAAGCACGACTTCTACTCGAATTACAACAGTGCGCAGATCGAGTGGGACAAGAACGCGGGCATGGTCACGTTCGGGGCAAACTACACGTTCGCCAAGAACCTGGCGACTGCAGCCTCCTATAACAACAATCTGGTCGATCCGGTGAATCTGCGCAACGATTACACCCCGGTGTCGTACGACCGGTCCCAGGTGTTCAACATTCACTACCTGGTGGATATCGGCCGGCGGTACAGGGGCGGCAATCGGTTGATTGGATTGGCGGCCAACGGATGGCAGGTCTCAGGCGTTTCGCAGGTGATGAGTGGATTCCCTCTGGCATCAGAGAATGGCCAGAATTTCGGCTTCGGATACGGAAATGTGCTGCCGGCACAAGTTACGTATTCGAATCAGACCTCTCCGTCGACAGAGGTAACTCCCTGCCACACCGAGTATGGAATACAGGCCGACAGCAACGGCAATACCTATTGTGTGACGAGCATGAATCCGACAGTTTGGCTGGGCACGCCGGATGTGCAACTGATGCCGACGTTGGTGAAGGGCGTCAGTCCCAGGGGCGGTCCGAAGACGCATCAGTTTATCAACCCGCTGGCCTTTGGGTTGCCGCAGCCCGGGACGAACGGGGCATACCGGCTCCCCTACATTCATGGACCGGCGTACCTGGACCACGATGTGACCGTGCTGAAGAACATCTCCATGGGCGAAGGACGGAACCTGCAACTTAGGATGGCCGCATTTAACGTTTTCAACCATCCGCTGGTTAGCTTCAACAACCAGAACACCAACAACCTGAACCTGGCTTTCCAGAATGCGACGGTGGGGTCGGCGCTCACGCAAAACGTGCTGACCTACCAGGACTTTGGCGTGGCGGACATTAAGGTTGGAAACCGACTTGCGGAGTTGGAAGCGAAATTCACGTTTTAGCTAGCTGTATTGAGGGCGGCCCGAGCACTTTTGCAACGGGCCACCCTTTGCGGGACCGGCCGCGGAAGATGCGATGGAATGAGGGGCCGGTCAGTTATTTAATAGAGGACGGCGCCTGCGGATGCGGAGATTGTGAACGGCCAGCAGGCAAGCCGTTCGAAAAGGCGGTTCGGAGTGAGATTGTTTGGGAGGGGAAGTATGACCATCGAGTCTGCTGTCAAGTTCCGTCGGGTTGCACGGATTGCGTGCCTGGTTTTGATTGCCGGCCTACTGGCATGCGGCACAGCCATGGCCCAGTTGCCGATACCGTTTACGCCGGGGAACCCTCCTCCGGTACTGGCTGGCTCGGTGCTTCCGTTCAACCATGGCGCCACGGGCCAATGGGGCCAGCTCTACTCCCAGAAGATTGCGCCCAACGGCAATGTCGTCTTCCTGGATTCGGCGATCAGCGAGCTGTTCCAGCTTGCGCCGGGAGCGTCAACTCCGACCCTGATTGTGGCTGGGGCGTCGGGCAGCAATGCCTCGAACTGCTCTGACCTGGAGGCCTCCGGAACTTACTGGAACGCTGCCATCGCCTTCGACGCCAACAATAATCTCTATGTCACGGACCGTTATGGCTCTTCCGTACAGTTCTGCCGTGTGCCATACAACGCCACCTCGGGAACCTGGAACTTCAGCTCGGCTGACATCTGGAAGGGTCCGACGTTCCTGTCGGGCACCGTCCCCACGGCAATCAGTCCTGAAGATATGGCGATTGGCGACGACGGCACTTTCTACGCCAGCACGTCGGGCGGCTCAGGTCCTGCCTCGATTTATAAGTTTACCGTGGATTCGAGTGGCAACGTGACTTCAACGACAGCCATGGTCACAGCGTTGCAGGAATACGCCTACGGCATCGCGGTCGACCACGCCGGGAACCTCTTCTTTATTGAGAACATCTACGGCTCAACGCCGGGCACCAGGGTTGGTGGCATCCGTGAGATCCCGAAGAGCGCAACCTTGCCGGTCTCCACCAGCTCTGGGGGCGAGGCGCAGGGGACGTTGCTGCTTGGCAACTCGAACACATTCGGGGGCATCGCGGGAATCCAGTTCGACGCGCAAGGCAACCTGATCTGGGGAAGCATCAATAATTCGAACTATGGCGGGAATGTCAGCGGCTTGTTCCTGACTCCCAACGAGGGCACGCCGACGAATCCCAATCTGGTGTGGGCCGATACGGTGATGATTTCGCCGGTTTCTGGGTCGCACCAACCCCTGGTCGATCCGAGAGGCTTCCTCTGGGTTGCCACCGGAGGCAGCTCGAACTGGTCGCCCACCGGGACGCTGGCCCCGACCTGCGACACTACGACTACGCAGACCATCGAAGCTACGTGCCTCGCATCGACGCTCGTGATCTGGGAGCCGGGGATGGCTAACCTGGGTTCGGCCGCAACGGGCGGGGCAAAGGCCGTTCCGATTACGGCCTACTCGGTGCCGGCAGCGGGCGGCTCCGTGACTTTCACCGCGGCGAATTCGCTCGCCGAGAATCAGGTGGTCCAAATCACAGCGGGCACTAATGACGCTCTGGCCGCGCTCAACGGACTGAGCTTCCGCGTGATTTCAACCGGCCTCAGCAGCACCCAATTCGAGATATCCACGAGTCTAATCAGCGGTGGCGCCAGTGGTTCGACGTCGGCAAAGGCGACACCATTGCCCTATGGAACCGTCTACTACACCTTCAATGCGCCGACGACGCCTTCCAAGATTGCGTTCGCGCAAGCTACCGGAAACAGCTTTGTGAACCTGGCTGCTAATCCTACGCCGGACACTTCAATTACCCCGCCTGTGCCGCCGTGCACTGCTGGAGCGACTTATCCGGCATTCAGCCCCACGGAAACAAGCAACGCTCAATACAGTTGGTGCTCCGACTTTGTGCAGTTGAATGCGCAAAGCGCAGGCGCTGTGGAGAACGAGCTGCAGTTGCTCAATTCGAGCAACGGTGTCATCACCGGGAGCAATGTATTCATCGGCGGTGTCGGACAGGGGGCGGCGGTTTCCGTCGTGGGTTCGAACGCGCAACAGTCGATCGCTTCGGGACTGAACCACCCCCAACAAGTGGCGTCCGATCCGTGGGGGAATACATACGTTGCAGACTCCGCTTTGAAGGCGATTGAAAAGTATCCCGCCGGAACCACATCGCCTACTTCTGGCGCCGCGATCGGAAGCGGGCTGTCAGGGCCAACCGGCATAGCGGCTGACGGCGTAGGCAACCTCTTCATCGGTGACTCGGGCAATGTCTACGAGATTCCCTACGTGAATGGTTCGCTGGCGACCGCTCAGCAGACGAAGATTGCAAGCGGTTTGGGCACCGGCAACCTGAATCTTGCCACCGATACCTTTGGCGATGTATTTGTCGCAGATCAGGCCAAAAAGCAGGTCGTCGAAATCACGAACCCGCAGGCTACGCTGCTGCGGCAAAGCCTGCCGCTGCTAACGTTGGGATCAGGTTTCACGGGTCCGTCAGCCATTGCCACTGACAATTCCGGGAATGTGTGGGTGGCCGATGGAGACAACCTGTGGGAGATTGCGATGCCCTTTGGTGGCGCGACGGAGGTTACCAGCAAACTGCAAGGTCCGGTAACGGGCCTAGCTGTCGATCCCTCAGGATCCATATTTGTCGCGGAAGCATCCGGCCTGGTCTGGATTCCCTATCAGACCACGACCACCTCTTCCGGCCTGAATATCAACGGCTTGGTTACGGTGGCAACCGGCCTTGGGTCGAACAACACCACATTACCTATCAGCGTGGCATTGGACGGATCTCAAAACCTCTATGCCGACTACGGTTCAAGCTCGTCGAGCGCAGGCCTGTCGCAGCTGAGTACCAATGGCGCGGTGAACTTCAACAACTTCGGCGAGGTCAATCCGAACGTTCCTTTGGAAGCCGATGCGCAGTTGTTCAACCTGGGCAATACGCCATTGACGCTCGCGGCGCTTTCAGGCGACGCGGTGACGGGCGCGAGTGCCAGCGATTTCACGGTGGCACCAGCCACGCTGAACACTCCGGCGTGCGGACCCTCCACGAATACCCAGCCGGGCAGTTCCTGCTATCTGGGCCTGAATATTTTGGCCCCGTCTCCGGGGCAGGCGAACGCATCCGTGAGCGTTCTGAGCAACGCCTCGAATGCTTCGACGGGAGTTAACATCGCGCTCTTGGCGAATGTCATTCAGGACCTCCGGTGGGCGACCAACCTCACCACTGTCATCTCGCCAGACACGACCGATTCGGGGTGCTATGGTTCGGTCTATCCGGGATGCGAAATCGTCACGGTGACTGTGACCTCAAACCCGAGCGCGGGCACGCCGCAGGGATCGGTGATCCTTTCGGTCCCAGGCAGCGGCTCGTCTCAATCCAATCAGACTGTGGTTCTGAACGGTTCGGGAGTGGCCACGTTCAAGTTGACCGGTCTGCAGGGCGGGTCATACAACGTGCTCGCGGTCTTCGGCGGTTACGGCACGGCGGGCGCCACGCAGAATACGTGCTCGACAGCCACATGCTTCGCCGGAAGCGCGGGCAAGACGACCTTCACGATCAAACCCGCGACCTCGACCTTCGTCGTGGGGCCGCCGGGGACCGAGGGTTGCCTCAGTTGGACCGCGACCAACTGCACGCCAAATTCGAACTATGTGACTTCGTACCTCTCGAATACCTTCGTGAGCGTGGCCAGCAATACCTGGATCACTGCTTCAGTGACTTCGAAAGTCGGAACGCCGACAGGCTCGGTAAGTTTTCTGCTGAACGGAAAGCCGGTGGATTCGACGCAGGCGCAAAGTTCGCTGAACTCGAGCGGAATCGCGAATTTCACACTCGTCAACCTGACCCAGGGCGTGTACACGCTCACCGCGGTATACAACGGCGACCAGAACTTCGCGACGCAGAGCATTACGTTGGCGAGTTTTGAAGTCATCGTGCCCAGCATTCAGGTCACCTCCTCGCCAGCCACACTCAGCACCAAAGCGGGAACTCCAGCTTCGGCGACATTGACCCTGGAGCCTCTCGTGGGATTCTCAAAGGACGTGAGTTTGCAATGTGTCACGAGCTCACTGCCGCAGTACTCGGAGTGCACCTTTGCTTATCCCAACTCCGGCCAGGGAGTTGTGACGGTCGGAAGCAACACGCCTTCGACCATCGTGGTGACCATCAGCACGAATGTGCCCGTAAACGGCGGCGGGATGGCTTCACTAGAGCGGCATGCGCCGTGGGCACTTGCAGGAATGTTTGGTTTGGGTCTGCTAGGGCTGATTGCAGGCCGGAAGAGATTCTCGAGTTACATGGCATTGATCTGCCTGGCGCTCATGCTCGCTGGAGTATCCATGGGCATCGCGGCTTGCACCAATGCCGGGTACTCAAACCCGCCAAAGCTGCCGGTCACGCCTACGCCAACTGGAACGTATAACGTGCAGATCATCACGTACGATCCACAAACGACGAAGCAGAATTCGCTGAGCACGCCGTTGTTCACGTTGCCGTTCACGGTTCAGTAGGACGACCAGCGAAGCGACTGGGGATACCACCGCTTTCCGGGAGTTGGAGGCAGCTCCCGGAGAGCCGAAAAGAGAAGGCAAGCCTCGATCCCCGAGCGGAGTTGAGCCGCCCGCGGAGGTTCGAAACGAGTTTTTTTGGGAGGAATGCAATGGCCACCACGTCGTTCACCGCACCGCGCCGGATCGCCGGCTTTGCCATTACGCTGATGCTGCTTAGCTTGTGCCTGACTGGACTCGCCACAGGCCAAGGATCGCCGCTGGTGACCGCGAGCGCTCCCATCGGCTTGACTCACCCCACCGGCTGGGGAACGATCAGGGACACTGCGACCGACACGTTGGGCGACTGGTTCGTTGTGGATTACTCGAACGGTGCGCTCTATGAGTTTCCCGCCGGCGGAGGGCCGATGCTTACACTCGGCGCCCCGGGGCCTTCAGGTTCGTCTGGCTCCATTGGCTCGGGGAATAACCCGGGCATAGCGATTGATCCGAATAACGACATTTATTTAGAGGCCAACTGGAATAACTGCATCGTGATGTTCCCGTACCTTGGATCGAATCAGTGGGCAGGCTTGAACGCACCATACCCACCAAGCGCGCTGACGTTGACACTCGCTAACCCGACCACTACGATGTGCACGAATTCCGGAAACAACAACGAACCCGAAGCCTTTGCGCAGTACGGATTATCGGCGCCGGCCGGGGCGGGTTACCAAGGTTATTTTCAGCCCTGGGGAATTGCGATTGGTACCAGCAACAACCTGATTGTTGGCAACCAGAGCAGCGGCAATTACATCTTCAGTCTTTCCGTGACGGGTGCCTGGACCAATCCCACGAAGGGCCCGATTACCGCCGAAGAGATTAGCGCGATGTCCGCGCGCCCCATCTCCGTTGCGCAGGATCCGGCGGGCAACATCTATTTTGTCGAGGAGCCCGGGCAAACGCACGCTCTTTCCGGTGTCTATGAAATTCCTGCTGGCACACCGGAGCTGGCCTCGGATTGCCCCCCTCCTCCCGCCACGCCGCCCCCGGCGGGTACTCCCTGCCCGGTCCGCGTTGATCCCAACCTGCCCACCGTGACGGGAGTGGTCACCGACTCCGCCGGAAACCTGTACATCAGCGACGCGGGGGAAGGCGTCTTCATGGTTCCCAATCCCTCAGGAACCCCGCAAACCGCCAACGCCGTCATGCTGACTCCGGTGCCCGCCCAGGGCGAGGTCGCCATCGATTGGGCGCACAAGATCCTGTATGTTCCAACGACTCAGAAGCAAAACAACGGCCAGGGGGATGTGGCCAAGGTTGGAATTGGCTATGCCGAATTAGGCTCTTCAACCGTGGGGAAGACGGCGGCCAACACCACACCCGTCGCATTCAGCTTTAACGGCAGCGCCACACCGGCAAGTTTTGTGATCGTGGAAGGCGGAATGACAAATCCCGACTTCGCAATCACCGGCGGGACCTGTACCACTGGAGTGGCCTACGCAGCCTTGGCGAGTTGCGTCCAAAACATAGCCTTCACTCCAAGTACAGTGGGAAATATCTCAGCCAAATTGCTGATGCTTGACGCGAAGAAGAACATCATCGCCTCCATCGTGCTGCATGGAACCGGAATGGGCGCTAACGTGCAGACGTCGCCCGCGTTGCTGTCCTTGATCGGCAAGGGCTTGACGACGCCGAGCCAGGTGGCGACGGACGCGCTGGACAATGTTTACATCGCGGATCCAGGCCAGAAAAAAATCCTAAAGTATGCCGCGGGTTCCAGCAGTTCCTCGACTGCAGTCTCCATCGGCACCGGCTGGACCTCTCCCACCGGCGTTGCGGTGGATGGCGCGGGCGATGTCTTCATCGCCGACAGCGGCACCGGCAGCGTGTACGAAATACCCATGGGACTAAGCGGATTGAACGCGGCGGGCCAGGTGACGCTCGTGAGCGGGCTGGGCACAAGCGGCCTCAATCTGGCCGTCGATGCGTTGGACAATCTCTACATCGCCGATCCCAGCAACCACCAAGTGGTAAAGCTGAGCAACGTGAGCGCTGCCACTGTCAGCACCCTCGGTCAATCGGAAACAGTACTCACCACCGGATTCACAGCCCCATCCGCTGTAGCCGTAGATTCAAACAACAACCTCTATGTGATCGACGGAGCGAATCTGTTTGAACTCGCGGGCGGCGTCGGCGCGCCAACAACATTGTTGAACAACCTGAGCGGCGCCACCGGGGTGGCCGTTGATCCCTCCGGCGCGGTCTATATTACCTCGGCCGGCGGGACGACGAGAGTGCCTTTCGTTGGTAGCGCGTTGAACCCCGCCGGTGAGGCCCCGGTTGCCTCGACTGTGAGCAATACCTCGGCGGTCGCGCTTGACCGCCTTGCCAACGTGTATCTGACCCAGGCTTCCGGCGGCGCCGTAACTTTGGTGACCACCAACGGCACGCTGTCGCTGGCTACTCCCGCTAGCCTCACTTCGTCTACAAATGCAACCGCCACGATCACGAATGCCGGAAACTCTGCGCTGACCGTGACCGGCTACACCAATACAAATCCGGCGAACGCGCAGCAGCCGTCGTACTTACAGCTGCCGGTGGACTTCACGGCTGCCGACACGACGAGCGGCGGCTGCGTGGCCAGCAGCCCGATCGCACCGGGCGCCACCTGCACGGTCCAAGTCACCTTTGCCCCAGGGGCGGGAGAACAGGGAACGCTGACCGGCCTAATCGGTGTTGCCAGTTCCGCAATCGATATTCCGGAAACGATCGCAGCCTCCGGCACGGCCAGCCCGCTGGCCTCTTCGACAGCGAGCATTGCCGCGGGAACCCATGCGGCCGAGGTGGTCAATACGCCCCTCACCATCACGGTGGCTCCGAAGAGCGGCACAGTGACCCCGACGGGGACGGTCACCGTGGTTTACACATCCTGGAATGTGATTATTCCCACGTCAGGAGCTAACGCTAACATTCCGACCATTAACCCGATCACAGCGTCTGCAACGGCTACATTGACGAATGGCACCGCCAATTTCACTTTGTCGCCGGTACTTGCCGGAACCCAGACGATTACCGTGAATTACAGCGGCGACAGAGTGTATGGCCGGTCGGTGGGTACCATGAGCGCGACCATCGCGAAATCGGCCATTGCCGGCTTCGGCGCCGATCCCAATGCCCCGCCATATCTGCCATTCGTTCTGGAGTCGGGCGCCGTCTCCGGCTCCATACCGTACGACGGGTCGCAAGCATACTGGCAATACACCATGCCCGTCGTGGTCAACACTGCGGCTGGCGTTCCCACAGGCACGCTCACTTTCATGGACAACTCCTCAACCTGCCCGCCGGGAACTTCGACGACGGGCCAGGGAGCGGCATTCTGCCTGTTGGCGAATTACTCGGGCGCAGCTTGTCCAGAAGTTGCCGGCGCTTCAGTCACGAACATCCAGAACGCCGGCGTGCATCCAACCGGCGCCACGGGCAATTTCGCAACCGGCTGCCTGCAGATGCCCCAGTTCACGACCTACACTCCGGTTATTTCCACGCACTACATCACACCGGTGTTTAGCGGGGATGCAAACTTCCTGGGAGCGACGGACCCCGTGTCCACGCTCTTCCAGGCATTGCGCAGCCCTGAGTTGTTGATTGCGGCTTCGCCTTCGGCGCTGACCGTTACATCCGGGTCAACGGCGAGCACAACGCTTACTCTTACCTCAGTGCTGGGGTATGGGTATGCCGGCAAGGGTTCACAGTTGAACGATTACAACTTCCCGGTGACGCTGACATGCGACAACTTGCCGCCGCACGCGGTGTGCTCATTTACCTATCCCACTGCGATCAGCTCCGCTCAGCCGTCAGCTCCAAATTCGGTACAGATCCCATGCACCGGAACAACTGCAGCGGCTGACAATTGCCTGCCTGGGATCGTCACGATGACCCTCAACACCAATGTCTCGGTGGGGACCACAACCAGTCAGAACGCAGCAGTCGCTTCGGTCACTCTGGCCGCAATTTTCGGCTTCGGGACGATCGGGCTGTTCTTCCGGCGCAAGATCTTCCTGAAGGGCCGTATGCTGCTCATGGTCTTCCTGATGATCGTCGCCGGTGCATTTGCCATCAGCCTGACAGCCTGCAACACCACAGATCTGACCCCGGGCGCGGACCTAAACTCGCCGCCGGGAACTTACGCGGTGACGGTGACAGCAGAACAGGTAGGTTCGCAAGTCATCAATCTGCCAACTGGGCCAGTCACGATCGCTGGCAGCGAGAACCAGGTCTCGGTCCCGTTCTACGTTAACGTAACCGTGCAATAGCTACAGGTTGGCACAGAAGTCAGTGCTGTTTTCATCGCGCCGCGCAAGCGGCGCGATGTTGTGAGCGCCGACTGACGGTTCGAAGCACGCAGGGCAAATTCACTGAATGAGTATGCGACTCATGCCGAGACAGGCTTTTGGTCAGATGAGTCGATCTGCCGTCTAAATGACCCTAAGGAGAAGCTGGTTATGCGGATTCGTTCGGCTTGGTGTCTGGTGTGCGCAGCCCTCGTAATTGCCGGATGCGGCGGTGGTGGATCGAATTCGGGTGGAGGCGGAGGCGGAACGACAAAGACAACGCCGACCGTGTCGGCATGGCCGGCGGCGAGTGCAATCACTTACGGCAGTACGCTGGCGAGTTCGACACTAAGCGGTGGCTCGGCGTCAGTATCCGGCACCTTCTCCTGGACGACGCCGACGACGGCACCCGGTGCGGGATCGGCCAGCGAGGGTGTGACCTTCACACCTTCCGATACCACCGATTACAACGCGGTGACGGGCGCGGTGAGCGTGACAGTGAACAAGGCGACACCGATGGTGTCGGCATGGCCGACGGCGAGCGCGATCAACTACGGGCAGACGCTGTCGAGCTCGACGCTGACGGGCGGCACGGCGTCGGTGGGCGGTACGTTTGCCTGGACGAACTCGTCGACGGAGCCCAACGCGGGAACTGCAAGCGAAGGCGTGACTTTCACGCCGACGGATACAACGGACTACAACACGGTGGCGGGCGCGGCAAGCGTGGCGGTGAGCGAGGCGACGCCGACGGTGACGGCGTGGCCGACGGCGAGCGCGATCACCTATGGGCAGACGCTGTCGAACTCGACTTTGACGGGCGGCACAGCGTCGGTGCCTGGTGCGTTTGCCTGGACGACGTCGACGACTGAGCCCAGCGCGGGAACAAACCCCGAGAACGTGACCTTTACGCCGACGGACACCACCGATTACACCATGGTGACGGGCACTGTGATCCTGACGGTGAGCAAGGTGACTCCGACGGTGACGGCATGGCCGACGGCAAGCGCGATCACCTACGGCCAGACGCTGGCAAGCTCAACACTGACAGGCGGCACGGCATCAGTGGGCGGTACGTTTGCCTGGACGACCCCCTCGACAGAGCCGAGTTTGGGGACGGTGAGCGAGGGCGTGACCTTTACGCCGACGGACACCACCGACTACAACACTGTGACCGGCACGGCGAGTGTAACCGTGAATCCTACCCAAGTGACGGTGGACTTTGGAACGACCTTTCAAACCGTCCGCGGCTTCGGCGGCTCGACGGCCTGGCTCGGAGAAATGCCCTCAGCCGTGGCCACGGCCCTGTTCAGCCCGACAAGCGGCCTCGGCCTCAACATACTGAGGGTGCGCATCGATCCCGAGGGATCGCCCTCCAGCGCCAACCCCTATGAAACGAGCCAGTGGGACTATGAGGCTGCCAACGGCAGGGAAGCCGTCGCCGCCAACCCCAAAGCCATCGTCTTCGCCTCGCCGTGGACGCCACCGGCCACCTGGAAA
>JBEKAJ010000342.1:0-7669 GCA_050018295.1 Occallatibacter sp.
GGGTTGAACTGCTCTTGGTTCCGGTAAATGCCCCAGCCTCCGCGTAGAACGGTGTTGCGCTTGCCGAAGACGTCCCAGGAGGCGCCCACGCGCGGGCTGAAGTAAACCGTCGGCGGTGAGTTAACGGAGTTTGAGACCCCCGTTTTTTGGGAATACCACGAGACACCGGGCATGGCCTGGCTCACGCAGTTCCGCGTGTAGCCGCCGCATTCTGAGGTGTAAAGGCTGTCGGAGAACGTGGCCAGGCCGTTATTGTGCCGATCGGCCCACGGACCCAGGTGTTCGATGCGCGCTCCCAGAATCAGCGTCAGATTATGCAGTTTCCAGGTGTCGTTCACAAAACCGGCAAGCGTCGTGTAACGCATGTCAACGAGCGGCGTGAAATTGGCCTGCTGGTAAGAATCGGCATAGCCCTCGTACATCATGGCAGTGGGATTGAAGCAGCTGCCGAGGTAATTGGCCCCGGACAGACGAAGCGTTCCCAGCGTGCTGGGGTTCCGGCAGGCCACAAACTGCGCTTCCCCGAAGGCGCTGCTGTTTCCGCCGCCATACTCAAAGTACCCGTTGCCGGGGTTGAAAGTGTACTCACCCTGCGGATACGCGTTGGAGTCCGCGGTCCCGTTGAACGTTCCCGTCTCCCAATAAGCCCCGAACTCGAGGAAATGCGTTCCCTTCTGCCAGCTCACGTTGTCCTGGAGGATGGGATCGACCTTCTTCGTGTGCACCTGATTGTTCCAGAAGCCGCCCGGCATAACCACATTTGGATATCCGTTGCCGTTATTGCCTTTGATCGCGGGAACCGAAAGGTCGCCGCCATTCTTGTACATGCCCAGGTAGTTAAAGCCGTCTCCGCTGTTGCCGGGGATGTCGAACCGGTCCACGGCTGTCGGGTTGCCCATCTTTCCCGGTAGGCTCACGAACGACATCGCCGCGATGAGGTCGTTGGTCACCGTGGAGCCGAAGATCTTTTCGTAGTTCGCCGACGCCACATTCGATATGTCGCCGGTGGTGATTTGGCCGGGATAGGGAATCGCGCCCGACGGGAATGACTGGTTCAGCGCCACCGGATCTTCGTCGATTTCCTTCTGGAGACCGTAAACCAGGAACAGCTTGTTCGTATCGTTGATTTCGAAATCCAGCGTGCTTCTGAACTGTGAAACGTTCTGGTTTTGAATTTTTTGTTGAATGTAGTTGTAGCCAAACGGATTGGTAAACGGATCGGCATTGGGCGCAGGGAACCAGTTGAGCAGCGCCACGCCGGCGGCATTGGCGAACGGCGCGGCATTGTTGTTGGGCACGATCGCGCCGTTGGGCAGATAGCTGTCCACATTACACATCGCCTGAATGGAGTTGGGATTGGCGTTGCCGTCGGGACGCGCTCCGCAGAGTTCGGCATCCAGCGATGCGGCGCTGAAGTCTCCCTGCCGTTCCGCCATTGTTGGAACCCAGCTCGAAATCGCCTGCTGGTTGGCCTCAAAGCTCTGCTTGTCGTACTCATATCCCACAAAGAAGAACAGCTTGTTTCTGCCGCGATTGAATTGCGTGAAGGGCAGCGGCAGCGGACCGCCGAAGTCGCCGCCAGGGTAGTAGTACGCGCCCGCCGGGCGCGACTGGCGCAGGTAATTGTCATACCAGTCATTGGAATTGAAGACTGTGTTGCGCACCGCCATGTAGGCCTCGCCGTGATACGTAGAGCCGCCCTTCTTGCTGTCGGCGCTGATTACCGCAGGCCCCTTGGCGAGTTGCGCGCCATAGGAAGAACTTGTGGCCTTCACTTCCTGGACCATGTCGATGTTAATCGTCTGCACAGAGCCCGAGTTGCTGGCGATATCGGTCAGTGAGACGCCATCCGTAACCACGGCAATGCCAGTCACGCCGGCGCCGTTGGCTGAGAATGCTCCCGTCGGCCCGCTCAAGCCCACCACGGCGGTGTTGTATCCCGGCCGGTTGTAGAGGCCCTGGTCGCCCGTGGACATCGAGTAGCCGGGCAGCATGCGCACCAGCTCTGTAGCGTCACGGCCGACAATGGTGAGCGTATTCAGGTCCTTGGCGGTGATGATGTCGCTGCGCTCTGCGGTATCGAGCGAAGCCAGATTGGAATCCACCTGCGCTTCCACCGTGACCGCCGAGGCCGTCGTGCCCACCTTCATGCGGATGTCGGTATAGCTCAGTTGCGCGCCCGCTTGCACAGCGAACGCCTGCGACTCCCAGGGCTCGAAGTTCGGTGCGCTGACATCCAGCCTGTAGTTCGTGTCGGGGGTGACGCCGGCAAACGCGAAGGCGCCATCGCCGTTACTAATCGCGGTGCGCTTGATTCCGGTTGCCAGGTCGCTCAATACAACCGAGGCTTTTGGAATCACGGCGCCTGTCGTGTCCGCAACAATACCAGTCACGGTTCCTGTCGCTTGCCCATAGAGCGCCGTTTGCGCCAGCAGCAGCACTGCGGCTAGCATCACCAGCAACGAGGCAGTCGGCCTGTTCCCTGAAAAGAACTTCATAGTAGTCCCCCCGTCGGCTACATTCCGTTGTGTCTTTGACACTTGGTTCACAGCCCTTACACCGGACCTAAGTTATTGCACACCCTACTTAAGCCTTTGAGTCTTCGGACGCAGATTCTCGTTCCGCATTGATGACAGGGAATTCTGAAGCTTAGGGCGAGAGTCTGTCAAGTGAATTCTTTCCGAGTTTTCCAACAATGGGATCGATACCGCGGGTTTATCGGTTTTTGAGGCTCTTCACGCCTTTGCAGGGGCGCTTTGCGCGGCTCCGCGGACACTCGTCTACCCCTAGCAGCCCGACCATCAACACTCAAGTGGGGACTGCTGCTGCTGTGATCTCCAATGGAGTGACGCTCCCGCCTGCGGACTGTCGGTCGGAGAGTTGGTTTGGCACCCTAGCCATCAAGCCACAAAAGCCATTCAATTGGCAAGAGGAAAAGGGTTTCACTCATTGTGCGCATTTTCTCCAAGAAACTGTATCCGCGAAAGCCTCCACGGTGCGCCACGCGGAAAAAGGACCCGCCACTGTCCCAAGTCTGAGCTGCGATCTCGCCGATGCGCGGAGCTGGCCAGCACTTCCCCGCCCCTGACGGAGGCACCAGTCGGAATTCGCTGGATGCATCTCCGCTCTCAGCTCGGATGGCATCTTTTTGGCCGCAAGGTGCGCGTCACGTCGCCCGGCATGATTGCGATATCATGAAATGCCGTGCTCGGCCCTCCGATGCGCGGATGCCGCGGCCGGGGTCCGGTCAGTCCGCGTGCTGCCCCGGCCAATAAGCCGTCTGGCACTTGAAAAGCGTGCCAGGAGCATCTTATTCCTTTTAGTACGGCACCACAAAAAGGGTGATGGATTGCGCCGGGAACGTGTAATTACTGATGGTGCTCGTCGTCCCGCTTCCCGTGGGCGGCGTTACGCTCACGCCCGCCTCTTGGACGATCGCATTCAGATTGGCGTTGCTGTACTGGTACACCTGCGCCTTCGTTCCGCTTAACGCCGAGAAGTTCTCCAGGCTGATCGTTGAAGTCAGCGCCCCATAGGTCTTGTTGATGACCATGATCGTGATAGCGCTGTCCTTGGTGCGCTGCGCGCCATAGACCGCTAACTGGCCCTCTGCATCGGCGCCGGAGGCTGTGCTCGTCGACGGCAAGACCGTGTCGCCAAAAGTCGATTTGTTTCCGTCGTAGTTGCGGTAGATCGCAAACGCCATCATGCCGGGGATTTGTTCCGAGGGATCCTCAGTCGGCCACATGGTGCCGAGGTCGAGGCCTTCGCGCCCAAAGATGCCCAGAATATCGGCCTGCGTCAGAGCGCCGTTGATGGCCTCCATTCCGCCGAAGTTGTATTCGTCAATGGCCGTTTTTGTTCCCGGGTAGTCGTTCGCGACCCAGGTTTTCATCATTCTTATCAGCTGCGGCGCCTGCTGCGGAGGATTACAGTTCGTGGCGCCAGTGTAGTTTGGGTCGGTCGGATAATTCGGTTGAGGATAGCCGCCACCATTATTGGTGCTGGAATCGGTATAGGTCGGGTCCCAGAATGCGCGAGTCGAGTTTAGCCGTGCCTGTTGCGCACCAGTGTCGCCCGCAGGGTTCAAGCCGAGACCGTTGCCGCTGTTGGCGGGGTATTGAGCCGCAAAATAGGTGTGCAAGTCTACATAATCGAGCAGCCGTATGCCGTACGTGGCTTGCGCCGCAGCGAACTGCTTCAGATAATACTCAATGAGCGGAACGCCGCCGTGTGCTTCCCGATCCACCGGATTGCTCCAGGGCCGATAGCAGGGGCTCCCGCTATCCCATCCGGACTCGATGTCCTTCTTCGAATAGAAATAGGCCCACCAGTAGTCGATCACCGGGCCGCCCACCTGGGCGGTCGGATCGACGGTCTTGATGGCCAGGGCGGTACCGATGCCGCCGTTGGTCACTTCGTCATAGGTGAAGGCCAATGGATGCACGTCGAAGTCGTTCGAATCCCACCAGGTGGGCTCGTTGTCAAGGTCGTAGATGGCTACGCCCGTGCCGCTATTGCCCGCGCCGAATTTGTTCACCAAGTACTCCGTCCAGCCGCCCGCCCACGTGTTTTCTGCCCACGAGGTGGTCACCGCGGAGGCGGCCGGTGGCGGGGGAGGTGGCTCCGAGACGCTGGTAACGGTAGGATCGCTGGGGATATTGCACCCGCTCGAATTCGTGCAGCCGCTGACGCCGTTGGGGTATACGCCTGAGCCGCATTCGCGGTACGTATCAAAAGCGGCCTTGCCATTCACCGCTAGTTGATTGGGGTACGTCGCTTCCGGGTAACTGCAAGACGTGCTGTCCTTGGCTACCCAGCCAAGCACAGGCACCGTGCCCAGAGTCTTAATCCCGTTGCTATTGTTGCTCTCGACCAGGGCGTCAAATGCCTTGACCCCGCTGATCGTGGGCCAACCATCCCCTCCCGTGCCGGTCTGATTCTCAAAATACCAATCGTCGATGGAGTTGGTTACGTCCAACTGATAGTTGTATCGCTCCGTAGAGTCTCCGCCCCAACGATCAATGGTGATGTTGGTTGGCGCAACCGCAGCGGTGTCCGCCGCGGTCCCATGGAGCAAATAAGCGTCCATTCCATAGATGTCCGGGCTGATGGGATTACCGGGCGTGCCCACGTCTACCGCCAACGCGGGGCCGCTCGCCGTCGCCGGCGGATTCAAAGTGACGGTGGCGCTGCCGCTCACGTTGGTAAACCCGGACATCGTGCTGGTTGCGGTAATCGTGACGCTCGACGGAGCCGGATACGGTGTGGTGTAAAGACCGCTCGCGCTCAGCGTGCCGGGGCTCAAGCTGCCGCATGAGGAACAAGTCAACGACCAGGTGACCCCGCTGCTGTAGCTGCCGGTTCCATGCACTGTCGCCGTGAACTGCTGCTGAGTCCCAATGGTTGCGGTGCTGGGCGTCACGGTAATCGAGGAAATGCCCGTCTGGTTGTAGTTCGCCGTCACCGTCGTGGCGCCGCTTATCGTCACATTGCATACGGAACCGCTGGTCCCGCTTGTCGAATTGCATCCGCTCCACGAAACAAAGCCGTAGGTGTTTGCAGTCAATCCAGCAGTCAGCGTCACTAGCGTGCCGGAATAGTAAGACCGCGTGAAGGGTGTTGTTCCCAAGCCCGCCCCGTTGTTGTCAATGGGAGAGACGGTAATCGAGATCCCGCTCGACGGCGCCGCGGAGTCAATCGTCAGCACATAAGCGACAGGGGCATTCACTGTCACCTGCCCGGTTCCGGTCGCGCCCGCATAAATCGATGAACTTGTCGCATCCGGCGTGTAGGTCGCCATCAGCGAATCGCTTCCCGTGGTCAGCAAGCTTGCCGGAATATTGATCTGCGCGCTTCCGTTTGTGAGTGTTGTCGCGGAAGAGGTGTACCCGCCGCCGCCCAGCGTCACCGAGCCGGTCGCTGTCGGGTTGCCGCTGCCCCCGCTCACGCCCACCGTTACGGTCAAGGGCTGATTCGCAGTGATGCTCGAGGAGCTCGGGGTCACCGTCACAGCCGGTACGATCAAGTTGACGGTAACCGAACTTAATCCCCCGGCGCCGTTGTAGATGGCCGAACTTGGGGTATCTGGAGCGTAGGTCGCGGTCAAACCGTCATTCCCCACCCCCAGCACGCCGGCGGGTATGACGATCTGCGCGCTGCCGTTGGCGAGCATCGTGGCGGCCGAGGTGTAGCGTACGCTGGCAAGAGTCACCGCCCCGGTAGCCGTTGGGGCGCCTGTCCCGCCGTTCACGGTCACCGTCACCGCATCGCTCTGCGTGGTCGTGATGCTCGGTAACGCCGGAAGCACGGTCACCATCGGTGTGGCCTTGGTTACCGTCACTTGGCCCGCGCCTGAACTGCCGTTATATGTGGACGAGCTCGCAGCGTCCGGCGTGTAGCTCGCCGTCAATGGGTCCATGTTGGCCGCAAGGGAACCTGCCGGAATCGTGATCGACGCGTTGCCGCCTGCGAGCGTCGTCGCTGAGGATGTATAGTTGCCGCTCGCCAGGATTACCGAGCCTGTCGGGGTACCGCTCGTTCCGGTCACCGTTACCGTCACCTGCAGCGACTGCACGGTGGTAACGGCCCCCAAAGCCGGCGTCACAGTAACCGTCGGCGTGGCCTTCTGCCGTTGACTTTGGTTATTCGAGCCCCCACTGCCCCCGCACCCCGCCGCCCAAAAACTCACCATGATGCCGAGCCAAACCGCCGCCTGTCGCCCCATCATCTTCATCGCCCACCGTCTTCTATCTGTCTATTATCTATCTACTTCCTCTTCCTCTAATTCCTCTTTCTCTAACGGTGCCTGGTCCTGTATTCTCAGCTCCGACCGAATCCCCAGCCTTATGCGCCGCTGCCCGAAACCGGACCGGCGCAACGGGGCCGGGATCGAGGATTGCTTCCTGGCCTCAGAAGCCCTGTTTGCCTCGAAGCCGCGAAGCACAGATAACGGTATCATGAATTTGCATTGAGGGCCGATCCCAGTCCGTACCGTCCGAACCAGTCAATTCGTCATTCCGCCACTCCCCAGCGCTTATCGCCAACGGCGGCAGATAGATTACCTGCAAGCAGGCCAACCTGCGCCAAGCCCCCAGAGCCCGATTTCTGCGCCTGCCTAATTCGCTGTACTCAAACGTTTTTCACTTGACAACGGCAAATTTCGTCGAGTACGGTGTACCGTTACCAAATTTGTAGGATAATCCGCGCGCAGTTCCAGATAACTTGGCGTACCCGTTCTGCGTGTGGAGAAGTGCCGGAGTTTACCGGCTGGTTTTTCAGGACTCTTTTTCCTGCGTATATTCACCCAGCTTCTCCGGGGGCGATACGGAGACAGATAATTCAGCCTTTGCCGCCGAATCGCGCGTGAGACTGAATGGGACATTTACCGGAACGGCAAACCAGGATGAAATTCAAATCGAGAGTTTGATGTTGGCAAAGGACGATACGGGACAAACCGGACCGTCACCGATTCCCCGGTTCGGGGATGGAAACAGATCGGAGGAGAAGAAATGCAAACTACTTTGAACAGATTGACGAGTCCAGTGCGGTCCCTTACGGCGGGAACATGGGTAACCCTGTTCGCGCTGCTGGCCCTTTGCCTTGCTGCGTATCCCGCGATGGCTGCCACGCTTCCACCGCCGATCGCAGTAACCGGCCCCTCCGTCCT
>JBEKAJ010000343.1:0-4940 GCA_050018295.1 Occallatibacter sp.
AACAACGCGCCGTGCCGTTGGCAGATGTCGCCAAGAATGTCCCGGGCACGCTAAGCAACATCGTCAGCAAATGTCTTGAGACGGATCCCGCAAAGCGCTACCAGAGCGCGGAAGAGCTGGATGCGGATCTTCGCGCGTGGCAGGGCCGGGGCGGCAAATCTCGGGTTTCTGCTTCGTCGGCGCGGCTGCGCCTGAATCGAATTCGGGAGCTCCCATGGCAACGTCTCGCGGTCACGGGCGCTCTGATTGTGGCGATCGCGGCCGGGATCGCCTGGTACATCGTCAAGAGGCAACTCGCAGCGAATTCAGGGACGCACGCCCCGGTGTCGGTGCTGGTCGCCGACTTTGAGAACCACACCGGCGACCCGGAACTGGATAACACGCTGGAGCCGATGCTCGGTCTGGCCCTGGAAGGCGCTAGCTTCGTCAATGCCTACAGCCGCGGAGATGCGCGCAAGCAGGCTCAGAAACTCCCGCATCCGACGGACAAGCTCGACGAGCAGTCAGCGCTGTTGGTTGCAAGGGGCCAGGACGTCGGCGTGGTGATTACGGGCGACATTAGCTTGCGCGGCGACACGTACGACATTTCGGCGATCGCGCTGGATGCCGTGAGCGGCAAGGAGATCGCAAAAGCGGAGATCACAGTCGCCAATAAACAGGACATTCTACCCGACCTTCCCAAGCTGGCGGCGCCGATTCGCAAAGCCCTGGGTGACTCCACGCCCGCCGCGAAACAGTTCGAGGAGGTCAGCGGAGGATTTACCGCCGCATCCCTTGAGGCTGTTCACCAGGACGCCCTCGGTGTCGATGAACAGTTCGCGGGCAACTTCCAGGCGGCATTCGATTCGTTCCAAAAGGCAGCCGAACTGGATCCGAAGTTTCCCCGCGCCTACACCGGCATGGCAGCCATGGCGCAGAACCTGGGAAGGCCCAGTGACGCCATCAAGTACATGAATATGGCGATGCAATACGTGGACCGCATGACCGAGCGGGAGCGTTATCGCAATCGCGGGCTCTACTATCTCACCACGGGTGACTGGCAAAACTGTGTGCAGCAATACACTGAGCTCGTCAAGCTTTACCCGGCCGATCGCGTCGGCCAGAACAATCTAGCCTCTTGCTATGTGCAGTTACGCAAGGCGCCGGAGGCGCTGGCAGCGGCGAAAAGCGCAGTTGAGATTGTTCCCAAGGGTGTGGGGCCGCGTCTGAACCTGGCATTCATCAGTGCCTTTGCCGGCGATTTTGCCGGTAGCGAACGAGAGGCGCGCACCGCGCTGGCGATCAGTCCGTCGGCCGCGCAGGGATACCTGGTGCTCGCCGAAGCGCAGCTCGGGCAGGGAGAGATCGACAAGGCGGCCGATTCGTATCATCAGCTTGAGAGGTTTGGCGCGCCTGGCGTTTCGACCGCGAACGCTGGGCTAGCCGATCTTGCTGCCTACCAGGGGAAGTATTCAGAAGCGGCGAGCACCCTCGAACAGGGAGCCACCGCCGACGTCGCGAACAAAATGGTCGACAACGCCGCGAGGAAGTACGCCGCGCTGGGGAACGTCGAGATATTGCAAGGGCACAATGCGGCGGCGCTCTCCGATTTTGACAAGGCGTTGAAGAACAGCCAGTCAACCTCGGTCAAGTTCCTGGCAGCGATCGGCTATGTCGATGCCGGAGACCAAGCCAAGGCGCAGAAGCTCGCCACGGGTCTCTCTTCCGATCTGACAAGCGAGCCGCAGGCTTACGGCAAGATCATCGACGGGCTGATCGCGCTCAAGCGAAAAGACTCGAACGATGCAGTCAAGCAGATGACAGCCGCCAACAACTTGCTGGACACCTGGATCGGCCGCTTTGAGCTGGGGCGGGCTTACCTGGAAGCAGGAGCATTCACCGAGGCTGACTCAGAGTTCGATGAATGTGCGAAGCGGCAAGGCGAAGCCATCGAACTATTTATGGATAACGTGCCGACTTATGCCTATTTCCCGCCCGTTTATTACTATCAGGGACGCGTGCGGGAAGGAATGAAGAGCGACGGGTTCGCCGATTTCTATAAGACCTATCTCAACATTCGCGGACAGTCGACGGAAGATCCGCTGGTTCCCGATATCCGCCACCGTATCGGCCAATAAGAGTTCGGCTGAGTCGAAGCTGCAACAGCAGTGGTTCAGCGGTAACAATCCTGGCGCACAGAATCAGTACCAGCTCGCAGTCCGCAGCCCGCACGCCCGAAACGTTGAAACTCGATTCGTTGCAAAACGATGACCGTCTCGAGAAGATACACCGCTCCCTGTTCGTTAGAATGTCGCGCACTGACCCTGTTTCAAGGACGCGGTGTTTCCACCGCCCGTGATCGAAGTGTTGCTCTGGCACTGCAGGACTCCGGTAATAACGTTGCTGAAGACCTGCGTGGCCCCGGTGTTGCTCTGGTCCTGAAGGCTCCCGCCGATGGTGTTCCCATCCATCGTGGTTGCCCCGGGGTTGCTCTGGACCTGCAGGCTCCCGCTGACTTTGTTCCCATCCAACGTGATTGCCGCGGTGTTGCTGGTTACCTGAAGGTTGCCATTGATCACGTTGCCTGCACACGACGATGAGCCCGAGCCGATCTGGACGGAAGTCCCATTGCTCTGGAACTGCAGACTACCGGATATAGTCGTGGCGCACACCTGGTTAGTGGCCGATCCTGACGGAATACTTTGGATTTGGAGGTTGCCCTTGATAATGGTCGCCGGCCCGATGGAGAAAGCGCCGCCGCCGCTAACCGTGACGTTGCCGCTGACAGTAGCGCTGTTGAGAACGAGGTTGCCGCCCGTCTCTGTAATGTTCCCTGTTGCCCCTCCGCCCACGAAGATGCATGTCTGCCCGCCGGCGACGTTCAGGTTACCCTGGAACGTGCCGTTGTAAGCGCCATTGCAAGCATTGCTGGAAGCGGGAACCGATCCGGTGAACGTTACTGTCAACGCGCCGTTCACAAAGCTGAAGGTGTATTTGGCCGATGCCAGGGTTCCCTGGCTTGGGACAATCGGGTACGAACCTGGAAGGCTCGTGGCGACCGCCGTCGTAGTTACGCTTGGGCTTCCGGTTACCGCTGTCGCAAACGTGTCGCCATTGACAAATCCGCTGTATCTGACAATAAGGGTGGGATTCGCCAAGCCGTAAGCCCGCGTTGCATTGTTGGCGGTCACGGTGAGAGCGGCTTTGTTGACCACGATGGTCCGTTGCAGCTGTGTGGCTGCCTGGTAGTCAGTATTGCCCGACTGATTGGCATCGATCACCAGACTTCCTGGCCCTTTGACCGTTAGCGTGTTGCCCGAGATCGTCCCTACGCCCGTACTGGTCGGGTCGACACTGAAAGTTACCGTCAGCCCTGAAGTCGCAGTCCCCGACAGCGCGATGGGAGAGACTCCGTACGTCACTGGTGAGGCCGGCTGGGAGAAGGTGATGGTTTGTGTCGCCTTGCCCACCGTGAAGCTTTGTAAGCTGCCCGTCACCGCCGAATAGTCCGTCGTAGCCGTGGCGCTCGCTGTCAGCGTGCAGGTTCCCACTCCAACAAAACTCACCATGGCACCCGACACCGTGCAAACCCCTGTTGTGCTCGAGGCGACCGACTCAGTCGGGCTGCCGTTACCGGAGTAGACGTACGCAGGCGTGAAGTTGCCGCCGTACACCGCGTTTGCCGGGACGTTGTTGATGATGATGGTTGCCGCAGCCTGGCTCACCACGATGGTTCGTTGCATCTGCGGTGCTGCCGTGTAGTTCGAATTGCCGGTCTGGTTGGCGTCGATCACCAGCGTGCCCGCTCCTGTGACCGTCAGCATGTTGCCCGCGATCGTTCCAGTCCCCGTGCTGGTGGGGTCAACACTGAACGCCACCGTCTGGCCCGAAGTCGCAGTTGCCGATAGCGTGATGGGAGAGCCTCCGTAGATCACCGGCGAGGTCGGCTGGGTGAAGGAAATGGTTTGTGTCGCCTTGCCCACTGTGAAGCTCTGCAAGCTGCCCGTCACCGCCGAATAGTCCGTCGTAGCCGTGGCGCTGGCCGTCAGCGTGCAGGGACCCGTTCCAACAAAGCTCACTACGCCGCCCGACACCGCACAAACCCCCGTCGTGCTTGAGGCGACCGACTCAGTCGGGCTGCCGTTACCGGAGTAGAGGTACGCAGGCGTGAAGCTGCCGCCGAACACCGCGCTCGCCGGGATATTGCTAATGCTGATCGTCGCGGTCGCCGGCTGTATGGTCAACGTGCCGCTGACGAAAAGGAAAGAGTAATTGGCCGCAGCCAACGTGCCGGTCGATACCGTGATCGGGTAGTTGCCGGCATTGCTCCCTGTAGTAGCGGTCGTGGACAGCGCCGGCGTGCCGGTCACCGCCGAAGGCGAATCACCGTTCACAAGTGGGCTGGTAGTGTATGTCAACGCCGGAAGCGGCTGCCCGTACGCTACGCTAGGAGGGCTAACTGCCGTCACCGTAAGTACGGCCGGGTAAATGGAGAACGACTGGGACGCGGAAGCGGCGCTGTACGAGACGCTCCCCACGGCGCCTGCCGGCACCGACGCCGTGATTTTGCACGGGCCAACCCCGGTCGTGCTGCCGCTTGCTGTGCACGGCCCGGATGCCGTGAAGGCGACCGGGAGCCCGGAGGAGGATGACGCGCTCAATGAGAACGTGCTGCCATATTGCACATTCGGCAATTGCGGGAAGTTGATGGTTTGCGATTGCGTGTTGGAACCCTGAGGCAGGATTGTGAATGTTCCCGACACAGAATTGGCCGCGTTGTAGTAGGGGGGATTGCCCGGTTGCAACAGGTCCGTGCCCGGCTGCGATGCGGTGATGGTGCAGCTTCCCGTGCTGTTGAGAGCTACGGTGGCCGAGGAAACGCCGTTGCTGTCCGGAGGCGACTGGCTGGCAATGGAGCAGGATCCCGTCGCGCTGACTGCACTGAAGCTCACCTGCTGACC
>JBEKAJ010000344.1:0-3579 GCA_050018295.1 Occallatibacter sp.
GTTCACCTTGAGGTCGAGCTCGAGACGGCGCTCGAGCGCTGCCGCGGTACGGAGCTTCTGCGGCCTGTTTTTGCCGATCAGGCCAACCTGGCCAGCCGTTATGAGCGGCGATTGCCGCTCTACCGCATGGCGCATGTGTCGATCGCCGTTGATGCTCTGACTCCAGAGCAGGTTGCGGAAGCGATTGTTCGCGCCGCCGGTCGTGCGTAAGCTGCGCCCGACCCATAGTCATCGTGAAGGTTGCGCGGACAAAGCGCGGCAATTTGCTGAGCCTTCAGTCACAATGTGAATGTGGCGATCGGAGGTCACCCATTGAAGGCAAAACTTGCAGCTTTGGCCTTGCTTGTTCTCGTGGCGTTTTCAACTTCAGCACAGCAGCCAACAGGTAAAAATCCCTTGCTTGATCGTCTGGCTGGCAGTTGGATCCTTCAGGGCACCATCGCCGGACGCGAGACGACGCACGATATCGAGTCCGAATGGGTATTGAACCATGAATACCTCCGGCTCCACGAAACCTCGCGCGAAAAGAACGCTGAAGGTCAACCCGCGTACGAAGCGATCATCTTGATTGAATGGGATCAATCGTTGAGCGAATACAGGTGCCTGTGGCTCGACTCGACCGGCGACGGTGGTCTCTCAGCCCAGGGTATTGCCCACGGGACACGCGGCGACGACCAAATCGCATTCTTCTTCATGGACAAAGATCCGGACAGCGGCGTCCGCACAACGTTCGCTTATAGCAAAGCTACCGACTCCTGGAGCTGGCTTATCGATAACGAAACCGGCGGCAAGCTAACGCCTTTTGCGCGAGTGAAACTCACCAGGAAATAGAAATCAGGCAAGACGGTGATGAGCGCGTTCGGCGCGCGACCGCAAGGATTGCGCGCCTTCGGGGCGGCTCAGGTGAAGAAACTGATTCTAAGAGAAGTGTTGCCAACCCTGGGGAGTAAGGGAGACCGCGCCCTTGGGTGTGATGAGGGTGATGGGTGGGGCGGAGGATTGCGCAGTTGCTTTGCGTGCCGCCCCTTCGTGCGCGCCGACGATGCGGCCGATCTGTGTAACGGGAACACCTTCAATGCTCGAGGGCACGCGGGCGGCGGGTGGCGCTGTGAAGAGCAGCTCGTAGTCTTCTCCGCCGTTGAGGGCCTTGGCGGGGTTTGCGCCGGGAGCGAAAGGGAGGGCGGCGGCATCGAGCTCGGCAGCAACGCCGGATTCGGCACAGAGGTGGGCCAGGTCGGTGGAGAGGCCGTCGCTCAAGTCGATCGCGGCGGTGGCCATGGCGTTGTGCGCGAGCCAGAGGCCCTGGGCGACACGCGGAGTGGGATACAGGTGCGGGGTGAGCAGCGCCATGAAGCGCGGAGGAATGTGTGGAAGCGCGGATGGCTTTGGGCGTGGGCGCGCGCGTTTGAAGGCGGCCGCGAGTTTGGCGAGGTGGTGCAGGCCTGCGGCGGCAGCGCCGAGGCTGCCGGTGACATAGATAAGGTCGCCGGGGCGCGCGCCAGAGCGGAGCAGAGCCTCTCCCTGCGGGATCGCGCCAGTGAGGACCACATCGGCGACGGCGAGGGTGGATTGGGCAAGGTCGCCGCCGGCGAGTGGAACTTGATGTTCCTGTGCCAGGGCGAGAAAGCCGTCGAGAAATCGGTCGATCCAGGCTTCACGCGCGGCCGAGGCGTTTTGCGCTCCGCGAGCGTTCCGCGCTTTTGGCTTTTGGGCGAGATTCCGGGGCACAGCCAGCGAGAGAAACGCAGCGACGGGGCGAGCGCCCATGGCGGCCAGATCGCTGAGTCCGCGGGCGAGGGCGCGGTGGCCGACAGACTCTGCAGGGTGCCAGTCGAGACGGAAGTGGCGGCCGGCGATGGAGAGATCGGTGGTTACGGCGAGCTCTTCGCCGGGTGCGGGACGAAGGATGGCGCAGTCGTCGCCGATGCCGAGGCGCAGCTCGGGGGTGGGGGTTTGGGCGGCACGGAGGCGAATCCTTTGGATGAGGGCCAGCTCGCCGAGGTTGGAAGGGTTCGATTTTTTCGGCGCGCGCGGCATCCTATGAGGATAGGATACGGCGCGGCGGGTCGATCGGGAGCCCAGAATCGATACAGTTTTGGGAGCATGTTCAATAGTAGGGATTGGAAGCCGATGTCTCCGGTAGGGGCTGGCGTGAGGCGCGCCAGGGGCCGGCGCGAGGCGCGGATTCGGGCGTGTAAGTAGCTTTTGGTTCAAGGAGAAGGCACGCGGCAGATCGTTAGAGAGCCTAAAAGACATTCGGCGTGCCTAAGGTAATGATCCTGCAAGCTTTTTGTTGACCCCGGGAAAGGCGGTCTGTTAGGCTTGAGCAACGTTCTCGTATCTGCCCAATGGGGCGCACAGGTTCTTGTGTGGGTTCAAAGACCCGCAACTGATCGACTCTCCCCCGATCTGGAATCTTGTTGACTGGCTGGTCGCCGGGGATTGCAGGGAAAGATGCTACGCAGGCGATATTACATACTCTTTGTTGCGCGCGATGAGGACGGCCAACTACGGAAGATTCCGCTTCCGCTGAAGTATGTGTACGGATTTGTGGCCGCGGCAATCGTGGGAGCGTTCACGATTGTGGGCCTGGCCGGATCCTACACGCGCATGCTCCTGAAGACAGAAAGCTACAACCAGGTGAGGGCGGATCGCGAGACGCTGCGCCAGAATTACCAGCGGATGGCAGAGATTGCGCACAATCGCAGCGTGCAGGTGGCGAGCTTGGGCGCGCTGGCCAATGAGGTGTCGGCGCTGTACGGGCTGAGACAGGATAAGTTGCAGGCGGCGGAGCAGACAAAGCCCATGGCGGCGAGCAAGACGGCGTCGGCTCCGGCTCCGGCGGCGCTGGCGCAGACAGATGACGTGAACCAGCAGCAGGTTGCCAACTCCATCGATATGTTCTATGCGCTGCGCGCTGAGGCGATGTCGGGCGCGGTTTCGCGGGCGCTGGAGGGCGGGCTGACGTCCAACTTTACCGGCGACTGGACGGAGCTGGCCGATGCGCCGTCGATGTGGCCGGTCGAGGGCCGCGTGGCCTCGAGCTTCGGCGAGCGCGAAGATCCGATCAACGGTGAAGGTGCGTTCCACACGGGAGTCGACATCGACGCGCCCTACGGAACGCCGGTGCGCGCGTCGGCCGATGGCACTGTAGCCGGAGCGCAGATGGGTGCCGGCTACGGGCGCGAGGTGACGCTGGATCACGGACACGACGTGATTACGCTCTATGGGCATCTTTCGACGGTCGCGGTGTATCCGGGGCAGCACGTGACGCGCGGAGAAATCATCGGCTATGTGGGCGAGTCGGGACGCGCGACGGGACCGCACCTGCACTACGAGGTGCGCCTGCACAATGTGCCGGTGAATCCGTACAAATACCTGCGTGTAACCTACGAGCAGGCCGTGAATCTGTACGGCGATTTGTCACCAGGCCAATAAGCGAAGTTGTTTTTCAGGTGGTACAGACGGCTCCCGCAAGCGGGGGCCGTTTTTGTTTTGTGGAGGCCTGCAATGATCCTGTGCACCATTGCGTGGTATCGTTGACGGGTTGCTTTTTGAGGGGAGATTCTTATGCGTTTT
>JBEKAJ010000345.1:0-3607 GCA_050018295.1 Occallatibacter sp.
TTCGATGCCCGCAAGTATCTTGAGTTCCGCCTATTCTGGCCGTATTCGTCGGGAATTCCCGACCAGTGGCTGGTTCACCAGATCGACACTGTGCACTGGTTCACCGGGCTGCCGCATCCTCGCTCCTGCGTGGCTAATGGCGGCATTTATCTATGGAAAGACGGACGCACTAACTGGGACACGATGACGGCAGTGTTCGATTACGGTCCGCTCGACGACCTGACGAAAGGCTTCCAGGTCCAGTACACTTCGCGCTTCACCAACTCAGCCGGAGGCGTGAAGGAGCTGTATTACTCCAACGGTGGAATGATTGACATGGACAAACAGACGGTGACGCCGACGGGCGGGCTCACGGCCAAATTTGCGGCCGAGATGAACATGAAGCCCAACCTGCTGCCTAGCTTCTCGCTGGTTGAAAAGGCCGAGACCGTCGAGACGGACGCCAACACACACGGCGATCCGCAAACGGCAGCGAATATGCGCAACTGGATGGAGTGCGTGCGGTCGCGCAAGACGCCGAACGCGCCGATTGAGGCGGGCTACAGCCATTCCATCGCGCTGTGCATGAACGTCGCGGCGATCCGGACCGGAATGAACGTGACGTTTGACGAAAAGATGCAGCAGGTGCTGGCCGGGGGCAACGTGTATGCATAAGCACGTGCTGTGGATTGCGACGGCAGCAGGGTTGATGTGGACGGCCGGTGCGCTGGTTGCGCAGCCCAGGGGCATGCAGGTGGTGGCGGACGAGGCGAGCCGGCGCGTCGACATTTCGATTGATGGCCATCCCTTCACGTCGTATATCTGGCCGACGACGCTGAAGAAGCCGGTGCTCTATCCGATCATCGATGCGGATGGAGTGACTCTTACGCGCGGCTGGCCAATCGAGCCGCGGCCGGGCGAGCGGACGGATCATCCGCATCATGATGGACTGTGGTTCAACTACTCGAACGTGAATGGGTTCGACTTCTGGAACAATTCGGAGGTGATTCCGGCGCAGCGGGCCGCGAAGATGGGGACAATTGTGTTCGATCGGATCGTTTCCACCAAGAGCGGTGCGTCGCGCGGCGAGCTGGTTACGGATTCGACGTGGATCGACGGACAGAATCATTCAATCCTATTGGAAACCTCGACGTACGTGTTTGCACACAGCGGGCCTACGCGGACCATCGATCTCGTTGTCAGGCTGAAAGCACTCGACCATGTCGTCTTCAACGACGACAAGGACGGCTTGGTGGGCCTGCGTGTCGCGCGATGGCTCGAGTCGCCTGAAGAAAAGGGTGGAACCTTCACAGATGCGAACGGCAATGCGACGCAGGTTGCGGCGGCTGCGAACCTTCCGGGCGTGGCTCCGCCGACCGGCGAGTATCTGACCAGCGAGGGCGTGCGAGGAGAAGCGGCGTGGTCAACGCGGGGGCGATGGTGCTCGCTCACCGGCCATGACAATGCGGGGCATACGGTGACGGTGGCGATCTTCGACCATCCCGGCAACATCGGCTATCCGACCTACTGGCACGCGCGCGGCTACGGGCTGTTTGCCGCGAATCCGCTGGGACGGCATATGTTTGACGCCAAGCAGCCGCCGCTCGACTACACGCTCGAGGAGGGACAGACAACGACCTTCCGCTATCGCTTCGTGCTCTACACGCACGCGGCGACGGTGGATGAGTTGAACCGCGAAGCGGACGCGTTTGCCGCGGAGAAGGAATAGAGAGCAAGCCTGCGCATCCATTTCCAATGCAAAAACGCCACGCCTTCCCAACCGGACGACGGGGCGTTTGAGGTTTTCGACCCAGGAAGAGGGCCGGGATGCTGCACGACTAGAAGTTGATGTGGCCGGCGAACTGCCAGTCGCGCGGGTTGTTGGAGATGTTGCGCCTCGCAAAGTTCTATCCGTAGGTTTTATCGCTAGCTCGTAGCAGTTAAAGGAATTTGGATAAGCCCAGCCTAGTGCTTTGAAGAGCCGAAGTCTATTTCTTAGAAAACACAAAATATATTGGCCGGATTGAATTTTGCCGAGGCACAGCTACGGAATTAAAGGAGCACAGCGAAGGAATTGCAAGGATGACCAGCACTGACGTGAAGCGACCAGTTTGTGGGAGTGAACAGAAAACGGTGATCAGTGATCGGTGGTCAGTGAACAGTGAGCAGCTAACAGCCATCATCTATCAGCTTTTGGCCGCGAATCGCCACGCGGAAGACGCGTGCGACGCGCGATTCCGCAAGGACCTGGAATTTGGGAAGAATAAAAGACGATCAAAAACGGAATTGTGAAGCCGTGAAGGCACTTGCTTCAAGCTATTGATTCCGCTCGGGTTCCAAAACGCTTGGGATGTCCGGCACCTCTTGTACCAGTTGCTGTGAGAGAAACTGGAATGAAAGGAGCCTGAATCAGCCTCAGTCACTAATCGAGCGGAATGGGATCGATTTAGCGGATGCCGGGCGAATTGTCGCAAATCCGGACATTACTCCATTTTCGGATTCTGTCCGGATGGTCGGTGATACAGGAGTTATGAGTCGGGGTAGTGCCCAGACCCTCATCTCTGTGCGACTACCCGACCGCGCAGGATTACTTCACGGTAAGGGGATTTACCAACATTTGAATCGAGGTCCGGATTGGTGACCATCCATGTGCTGGTTGACGAGTAGCGGGTGTCCCATTGCACACGCCGTCGCGCAGGGTTCAGGAGTTTGCCGAGGCGATCTCCTCGTGCAGCGGATTGTCTACTCTCAGTCCAGCCACCAACCGCTTTAGCTTCGCGTTCTTCCGCTCAAACTCCTTCACCGGATGGAGCAGTTCACACACCCACACATTCGCAGAGAACACGAATGTGTGGGACACGCGATTGCAAGACCCTACTCCAACACAAGAATATTCTTCTTCGTGCACATCTCTTTCAGTACCCTTGGCCACACCGTGACGCTTACCTCTCCGAGATGGGCTTTGCGGAGCAGCAGCATCAAGGTACGCGACTGGCCGATTCCTCCGCCGATCGAGAGCGGGATATTGTCGTTCAGGATCGCCCGGTGATAAGGCAGTTGCATGAATTCCAACTGCTTAGCCATCGCAAGCTGTTTTTTCAGGGTCTCGGCCGTGACCCGGATACCCATTGACGTCAGTTCATGGCGGCGTTTGGTGACCGGGTTCCAGACGAGAATGTCGCCATTCAGCCCGTGAGTGTCTTTGCCCGTCTCTTCGCTGGTTTCGCTCACCCAGTCGTCGTAATCGGCGGCGCGCATCTCGTGCGGATAGCCGTCTCGCAATGGCCAACCTATCCCAATAATGAAGATGGCGGGATACTCCTGCAGCACCGCCGTCTCGCGCTGCTTGCGCGGCAGTGTGGGATACATGTCGAGAATCTCCTCGGCGTGCAGGAAGGCCAGCTTCTCGGGCAAGTCCGGATAGCGTGGGTCTTTTAATTGAGGAAACAGGGATTGGGCAAATTTTTCCGCGCCAACGATCACCGTCCATATCTTGCCAACAATATCCTTCAGGAAGTCCAAGTTGCGGTGATCGGCGGTCATGACGCGTTCCCAGTCCCACTGATCGACGTAGGCGGAATGGTCGTGATCGAGGAAATAGTCCTTGCGAACGGCCCGCATATCGGTG
>JBEKAJ010000346.1:0-4019 GCA_050018295.1 Occallatibacter sp.
GTTTCGAATGCGAATGGCTCCATCACCTACACCGCGCCGCCCGTTGTTCCCACGCCGAGCAACATTGTCCAGCTCACCATCACCAGCGTCGACAATCCCGCGGTCTCCATCACGCAGAACATCTCAGTAATGAATCCCATTCCGATTCTCGCCTCCGCCTCGCCCATGGCATTCAATCCCGGGCCCGCGACCATTGTGCTTACCGGCCAAAAGTTCATCACCGGTGCTCAGGTGCTCGTCAACGGAGCTCCGGTGTCCACAACTTTCAACAGCGGAGCGCAAGTGACTGCGACTGTCGATCAGGCCCAGCCGGGCAATCTCGATTTGCAGGTTCTCAATCCAAATCCGGGCCCCGCAGCGTCAAACGATCTCATCGCCACTGTCAGCGGCACGCCTCCCACTCCGGTCGTCGCTCCGAATGACGCCGCGCGCTTCCTTGAGCAGGCAACCTTCGGCCCAACCGACGCCGACATTCGCGACCTTTCCCTGATCGGCTACCAGGCGTGGCTCAATCAGCAGTTCGCCATGCAGCCCACGCCCACAGAGCCCGCCGTCGAACAGGCGCTGATCGTCAATAACCCGCCCTGCGCCGCGGCCGACGTCAAATGCAATGCCGCGCTCTTCGTCCAGAACAACGCCGACGAGGGCCTGGTTCAGGACACCTTCTGGCAGCAATCCATTACCGCGCCCGACGAGCTCCGCCAGCGCGTCAAATACGCGCTCTCGCAGTTGTTCGTCATCTCCAGCAACAACACCACGGCGATTCAAAACATGCCGCGCGGCGAAGCCAGCTATTACGACATGCTCGGCGCCGACGCCTTCGGCAACTTCCGCCAGCTCCTCCAGGACGTCACGCTCAGCCCGATGATGGGCCAGTTCCTCTCCATGCAGGGCAACGACAAAGGCAACGCCACAACCGATCCCGATGAAAACTACGCCCGCGAAGTCATGCAGCTTTTCACCATCGGCCTCTGGCAGTTGAATGACGATGGCTCGCAGCAACTCTTAAACGGCCAGCCCATTCCCACCTATTCCAATACCGACGTCAAGGGCCTCGCCGCCGTCTTCACCGGCTGGAGCTGGAACATCCCTGGCGATTCAACGGACAACGCGTGGTCCAACTGCTGCGTCTACGTTGGCCCTGGCTATGGCGAAGAGCTTCTCCCGATGCAGGACTTCTCCAGCCACCACTCCACTGTTCAGAAGCAGTTCCTCGGCGTCACCATTCCCGCCTCTGGCAGCCCCGATCCCACAGGCGATCTAAAAATTGCTCTCGACACGCTCTTCAATCACCCGAACCTGCCCGCGTTCTTCTCCAAGCAGATGATCCAGCACTTGGTGACGAGCAATCCCAGCCCCGCCTACATTAGCCGCGTCGCGCAAGTCTTCAAAAACGACGGCACCGGCGTGCGCGGCAATTTGCAAGCCGTCATCACCGCCATCCTCATGGACCCCGAAGCGCGCGATACGGCCACAGCTACCGCCAACCCGCAATATGGAAAGGTCCGCGAAGCCCTCCTGCGCTACACCGAGTGGGCTCGCGCCTTCACCGCGCAATCGCGCACGGGCTCCTTCAACGTCGGCAGCACTGAAGATCCCATCTACGGCCTCGGCCAAATGTGGCTCCGTTCGCCCACCGTCTTCAATTGGTTCGCGCCCGGCTACACGCCGCCCAATACTTCCATCTCCGCCGCCGGCCTGCTCGCGCCCGAGATGCAGATGACGAACGTCTCCACCGTCGTCGGCTACATCAACTACCTGCAGAGCGCAATCGGCGCCAACGCACAGGGCGGTCCCGATGTCTTCTCGTACTACGGCACCGAAATGACTCTCGCCGCCACCCCCGATCAGTTGCTCGATCGCATCAACCTGCTGCTCATGTACGGCCAGATGTCCTCGACGCTCTACAACCAGATTCTCGCCGCCATCACGGCCATTCCCATCCCGACCAACAATCAGAACGCCATCAACGCCGCGCTTTTGGCCCGCGTCCAAACGGCCATCTATCTCACCGTGGCGTCGCCCGACTACGCCGCGCAGCAATAGGAGCCAGCCATGAGCTGCAGTTGCAACCAAACTCGCCGGCAATTTCTTCGCACCGCCTCCATGGCGTCCATGGCCGGCATTTATGTCAGCCCGTTTCTCCTCGAGCTCAACTCGCTCGCCGCCATGGCGCAGTCCACCACCGGCTCCGACTATCGCGCGCTTGTCTGCGTCTACCTGCAGGGCGGCAACGATGGCCACGGCACTGTCATCGCCACTGACCCTGAGTCCTTCGCCGCCTTCACAACCGCCCGCTCCGGCGCGCCGGGCCTCGCCTATCCTCTCGCGGAACTGCTGCCCATCACCCTCAAGACTCCGCAGTCCGGCCGCACCTTCGCTCTCAATCCTTCTCTCGGCGGCGTGCAATCCCTTTTCAATGCCGGCCGCGCCGCCATCATAGCCAACACCGGAACCCTCGTCACTCCGGCCACCAAAACCGAAATCAACGCGAACTCCGTCCCTCTGCCCGATTCGCTATTCTCCCACTTCGATCAATCTGCCGCATGGCAGGCCATCGCCTCCAATCTCGGCAGCAGCGAGCGCGTAGGCTGGGGCGGCGCCGTTGCCGACGCCATCGAAGCCATGAACATCAACTCCAACTCCATGTTCACCTGCATCTCCACCGCAGGAAACGCGCTCTTCCTCGCCGGACAATCTTCGTTTCAGCTCAACGTCACCTCCGCCGGCCCCATTCCCATCTACGGCCTCCAGCAGCCGCCCTTTGGCCTGCCCGACGCCGCCAACCCGCTCAACTCCATCCTCACCTCCGACGAAACCAATCTCTTCGCCAAGGAATACGAGGTCGTCATCAACCGCTCCATGCAGGCCCAGGCGACGCTCGCCACCGCCATGGCGCCCGCGGGCGTGGGCGGCGTCGCCAATCCCCCGCAGTATCTCGATCCCATGACCAACATGCTCGCCGACAACCCGCTCGCCGCATCCATGCAGACCGTCGCGCGCATCATCGCCGGCCGCGCACAGCTCGGCGTCACCCGCCAAATCTTCTACGTCCAGCTCGGCAGCTTCGACACTCACAACAACCAAGCGGTGCAACACGCCCAGCTCCTTACCCAGCTCGGCGCAGCTTTTCAATACTTCGACGGCCTCATGGTCAACATGGGCCTCGGCAACAACGTCACCTCCTTCACCATCTCCGACTTCGGCCGCACCCTCACCTCGAATTCCAACGGAACCGATCACGGCTGGGGCAGCCACCACTTCGTCGTCGGCGGCGCCGTGCAGGGCCAGGACATGTACGGCCAATACCCCGTCGTCGGTGTCGATCAGGTCAACGACGTTGGCGCAGGCCGCCTCATTCCCACCACCGCCGTCGAGCAATACGCCGGCACGCTCGCCAGTTGGTTTGGCCTCTCCGACAGCCAGATCCGCACCGTCTTCCCCAACTTCGGGAACTTCGGCACTGATCCCTACCTCGGCTTCATGAGCTAGGTGTTCGGATTTCAGGAATTACGTGTTCGCTCCAACCGGGAGATTTTTTGAGAGCCGAAAAGTTGACAGCGCACTGCCGAAGCAAGGTCTTGTATCTGGGCTCGACCGGAGCACCCACCCAGCGGGTGGGTCGCGTGCCGCATAAGCCGCCAAGAAAGAGAGGGGCTTTAGCCCCTGAGCAACTCACCCCGCCAGGCGGGATCGAAACTGAAAGCTGACAGCCGATAGCTCCGGCGTCTCTGCCACGGAAGGGGCAGGACATTATAGATAGATATAGAAACTTAGCTTAACCAGGGGGACCCCACCCATCGCGCTGCTCCACCGCGCGATGGGTGGGCAGCCTCGCCGGTCACTCTACCTCACCGCCATCATCCTGAGCGTGGTTCGGCGCGCAAAAGGTCCCCAATGCGCGCCCAACCACCCTCATGAATATTGCGGTGAGGTAGAGTGAACCGCGAGGCAGCCCCCCCAAACCGCCGTGGAGCACCCCGAATGGTGGGGTACCCCAGGTTAAACAAAATTTATAA